>JAEYTI010000130.1 GCA_023434145.1 Chloroflexota bacterium
GGCAGGGGAACATCGTTCCCCTGCCTCAACCCGCCAACAAACTGAAACATCCCCACGGTTTTCACAAAGTTGCTTCCCTTTTTTGGGGGTTTGGGGTATGGGTGGCCGCGTTGCGGTCACCCATACCCCAAAAATCGCTCTTCTCCCCTTCCAGCTTGCGGAGCAAGCGCAGGAAGGGGCCGGGGGATGGCTCTCTGGATGGGGCTTTCACAAAGCGCTCGACTTAGTGAAAGCCCTGGAAGCATCCCCGCGTTTCGTTGCGGGTAGATTGGTTCGCTAGTATACTTATCCGGTACACTCCTATGAAACAATCCAACCGGACGGTCCTAATCGCGGTTCTCCTGGCGGCGGTGATCCTGCCCTACGTTTTGGCTGCGCTGGCGGCGGGAGATGCCTACCATTTCGTCGGGTTCCTGATCAACCCAATGGATGGCGCTTCGTATCTGGCAAAGATGCGGCAGGGCTGGGAAGGTTCGTGGCGGTTCGTGCTGCCGTTCACCGCGGAGCCGGGCGAGGGCGCGTACCTGTTCACCTTCTACCTGTTCTTGGGGCATGTTGCCCGCTTGACGGGGCTTTCCACCGTGCTGGTGTTTCACATTGTGCGCGCGCTGGGGGCGCTGGTGCTGCTTTTGACGCTGGCAAGGCTGGTAGATCGCGTTTTCTCGCGCGAACCGGGGCTGGCGCGGGTTGGGTTTGCGCTGGCGGCGGCTGGCGCTGGCATGGGCTGGCTGCTAATGTTTTCCGGTTACCTCACCAGTGATACCTGGGTTGCCGAGGCATATCCCTTCCTGTCCATGTTCTCCAATCCGCACTTTGCTATCGGCCTGGCGATTTTGCTCTGGTACTTTTCGCTGCTGCTGGTGGAAGGGGAGAGGTCCCACCCGCTGCTGCTGATGCTGGCGGGGCTGGCAGTCTCGGTGATCCTTCCCTTTGGCATAGTGGTGGGGTTGCTGATCGCCGGAGTCGTCACGCTGTGGAAATGGCTGGAGGCGCGGATCTTCGACTGGCAGCCCGTGTTCTGGTTTGGCCTGCACGGTGGGCCGTTTTTGCTTTACCAATACTGGGCGGCACAGGCGGACCCGGTTCTAGCGGGCTGGAACGCGCAGAACGTCACCATTACCCGCCCAGTGTGGGACGTGATCATCTCGCTTTCTCCGGCGCTGCCGCTGGCGCTGCTGGGAGCCTACACCCTTTGGCGCGAGCGCGAAAACCCGGCCCGGCGGCTGCTGATCGCGTGGTTTGTGCTGGGGCTGGCGCTGATCTACGTGCCGTTCTCACTTCAGCGCCGTTTTATGCTCGGATTGTTTGTTCCCACCGCGCTGCTGGCGGTGTTTGGCATCGCATACTTGCGCCAGCGCTTCAACCGGCCCCTGCGCGGGCTTGTTCCGGCGCTGCTGGTGCTCTCGGTTTTGACCAACGTGCTGCTGGTGCTGATCCTGTTGATGGGCGCGGTTACGCACGCCCCGGAGCTTTCGCTTATACGCGATGAACACCGCGCGGCGGAATGGATCCGCGATCATACCGCGCCGGATGCGCTGGTGCTGGCTTCACCGGAGATTGGGCAGTGGCTGCCCGGGTTGACGGGGCGACGCGTGATCTACGGCCATCCGTATGAGACGGTGAACGCACAAGGAGAACAGGCCGCAGTCGAGGCGTTTTTCCGTGAGCCGGCTGCGGTGCCCCCAGATGACCCGTTGCTGCAAACGCGTGGCGTATCGTACATCTTCTACGGCCCGCGCGAGGCGGATTTGGCGCTCGGCAGCGCCCCGAATTTCTCGGCCCTGCCGATTGTATTCCAATCTGGTCCGGTGATGGTGTACGAGGTGCAGCCGTGAGCCGCAATCTGATTCGTGCCCTGTTGTTTGTCTTCCTGTTCCTGCTGCCGGTGGGCATGCTGCTTCCGCACCTGGCGGATATCGCCTACCAGCCCGGCGCGCAGTTCTCAGACATGGCTGTATCGCACCTGCCGAATGCGCTCTTTTTACAGCGCGAGATATTGATTGGAAACGGCGTGCCGTTCTGGTCGCCGCTGATCCTGAGCGGCTATCCCTTTACAGCCAACCCGCTCTCTGGCCTGCATTACCCGCCCGGCTGGCTGGCGCTGCTGCTCCCGCTTCCGCTGGGGCTGAACCTAATGGTGGTGCTGCACCTGCTGTGGGGCGGGTGGGGCATGTACCGCTTTTTGCGCTCGGAGGGGCTGTACACAAGCGGGGCGCTGTTTGGCGCATTGGTCTTTGAATCGATGCCCAAGCTGTTTGCTCACCACGGCGCAGGCCACCTGACGCTGCTTTACGCGGTGAGCTGGACGCCATGGCTGCTGTATGCTGAGCGGAGAACCGAAGGAAAACCCTGGCTGCGCGTAGCCATTCCGGGGTTGGCGCTGGGGTTGATCGTTCTGGCAGATCCGCGCTGGGCGGCCTATGCCGGTCTGCTCCTGGCAGCCTACCGGCTGTATCGATGGGTGACTTTCATGAAGAACCGACCCGAGTCCCAAAAAGCCTGGGGAAGGGATGGCGCATTGGAGGCCGCCCGGCTGGTTGGAACGGTTGTGTTTGCCGCGTTGATCGCCGCGCCGCTGATCCTGCCGCTGATGCAGTACACTGGCCTTTCTACCCGCAGCCTGCTGGGCGCGGAAGACCGGCTGACTCTCTCCTTGCCACCCGGCAATCTGCTGGGTTTGCTCTACCCGCCTCTCGGCGGCAGCGCCGAGTGGACGGTCTATCCCGGCGCGGTGGTGCTTGCGCTGACGCTGCTGGCGCTGGGTGTGCGGCAAATTCGCATGCGAGCGGGGTTATGGCTGCTGATCATCCCACTTGCGCTGCTCTGGTCGCTGGGCTCGTATATTCCCGGAATGGCATGGTTGGCTTCGCTGCCCGGCTTTGATCTGCTGCGCGTGCCGCCGCGTGCGCTGTTCCTCACCGGCTTCTGCTTTTCCGCGGTTGCCGCGCATGCCCTTGATGATCTCTTAGACCCTGACAGAGTAAAGCCCAGCGGGAATGACCGCTCGATGCTGTTGCTGTTTGGTGTCACCGCTTTTGCTGTGCTGCTGGCGGTAGTAGTATTCTTCGTGGTGGAGGATGGCGGGGCGCGGCTCCCATTCCTGTGGGGAGCGGTGGCGCTGCTGCTAGCGGCGGTGATCGTCTTTCGCGCGCGGGCAGGGAAGATGCGCGCCTCCGCTGCGTGGTTCGCGCTGCTTTTGCTCGGGCTGGTGGATCTGGCCGGGGTCAACGGAGCAGGGGTAGAATTCCGGCCCTCGCGCACTGAGGTGCGACAGGGCGCAGAGGTGGCCCAGTTCCTGGCGGAGCATGCGGGCGGGCCGCCCTTCCGCGTCTACTCGCCTTCTTACAGTCTGCCGCAGCTTGTTGCCTCGGCCTACGGAATTGAACAGGTCAGTGGAGTCGATCCGCTCCAGCTTACCGCCTACGCGGACTTCATGGCTGACGCGACTGGTGTGCCAGTGGATGGGTACAGCGTCACTATGCCGCCGTTCGCAACTGGCGATCCGGCAATGGATAACCAGAGCTATGTGCCCAACGCCGCGTCGCTCCGATTGCTCAATGTCAAGTACATCGCTTCGGAATATGATCTGCCGGACCGTTACCTCGAACTGCTGACCCGTATCGGTGACACGCGCATCTACGAAAATTCCATCGCCCTGCCGCGCGCCTGGGTACAGGCTGATGACACCGTCGTTGGTGTTGAGATTATGGAAGAGGTTGCTGTACAAAAGACTCCCAATACCATCACCATGCAAGCCAGCGGGCCGGGACTGCTGGTACTCTCCGAGATTGCTTACCCTGGCTGGCAGGTAACGGTGAACGGCTTCCCGGCGCAAATGGAGACCCCGATGGGTCTGCTGCGCGGAGTCCGGCTGCCGACAGGGTCTCATGCCGTTCAGTTCACCTTCCGCCCGATGTCCCTCTACCTGGGATTGGGGTTGAGTGCGTTGGCGATGGTGATGCTCGCCGCCGCGCTGGTCTGGCAGTGGCGCAAGAGCCGCTCCGGCAGAGGTTAAGATGAAGATCCGCGAGACCCTGCGCGCTTATTGGATCGTCCTGCTGTCCCCTGTGCTTCTGCTCGCGCCGCTGATGTTGCGCGGGCAGGTGCTATTTTGGGGGACGCCTTCGCTCCAGTTTGTGCCGTGGTGGGTGCAGGCATGGAACAGCCTGCGCCAGGGCGCGCTGCCGCTGTGGAATCCGCTCAATGGCATGGGCGCGCCGCTCATTGCTAATTATCAGCTTGGCTTTTTCTACCCGCCCAATTGGCTTTTGCTGATCTTTGCTGCACTAGGCGGCGAAGAAGGTGCGGCGGTGGGGGTGGCCTGGGGCTACACCGTCCTCTCCGTGATCCATCTGGCATGGGCCGGGCTGGGGATGGCAGTGCTGCTGCGGCAGTTGGGCTTCCGGCCCCTCGCGCAGATCGTGGGCGGGCTGGCGTACGGGCTTTCGGGCTACACGGTGGGGCGGCTGGCCTTCTTCCCAATGGTATGGGTGGCGGCGTGGCTGCCGTGGGTGATCCTCTTCGCGGATAGGCTCGCGAAACCGGAGGGGAAAGACCACCGCTTTATGCTTTCGCTGGGAATGGTTGGCGCGCTTGCCATGCAGCTTTTGGCCGGGCATGCCCAGCTCGCATGGTACTCGATCCTGCTGGCGGGGCTGTGGGTGGCTTTTACAGCGTACCGGCACGGTGGCCTCCTGCGCGCGTTTTGGTCGATAATTTCCCTTGCGGCAGCGGGACTGCTGGCGGCAGGGATCGCGGCGGTGCAGCTGCTCCCTACCGCCGAATACCTGATGCACTCGCAGCGGTCGGATGCCTTTGCCTACGAGGAGGCAATGACCTATTCCTTCTGGCCCTGGCGGCTGCTGACTCTCTTTGCCCCGGAGTTTTTTGGCAGCCCGGCTTCTGGCGATTATTGGGGCTACGCAAGCTATTGGGAGGATCACCTGTACCTTGGGATGCTGCCGCTGCTGCTGGCCCTGGCCACGCTGATTCTGCTGTTCCGGCGGCGCAACCGTGGCAGGTTTGGTTGGTTGATTACCGGGCTGTGGGCGCTGCTGGCCGTCACGTTCGTGCTGGCGCTGGGGCGCAACACGCCGGTCTTCCCCTTCCTCTACCGCTACATTCCTTCCTTTGATATGTTCCAGGCCCCGGCCCGAACCCTGATCTGGGCGGCCATTGCGCTGCCAATTTTAGCGGCGGTGGGCGTAGAGCACTGGCGATCACCCACCGGGCGGGGGTTGTATTGGTTCCGGCTGGGCACGGCGGGCGCGTTTGCCGTAACGCTGGGGGCAGGGCTGGCCTCGTACTTCCTCACCGACGTGCGCCTGACGTTTATCCGCGCGACGGCGCTGGCGGGGCTTTGGGCGCTGGGCTTTGGATTGCTCACCCTGGTGATCCCTTATGCCGCCAAGCGCGGAAAGCTGCACTGGTGGCAGGGCGCGGTGATCGCCTGGGCGCTGGCGGATCTGCTCATCACCGGCTGGACGCTGAACCCAGGCGTGCGGAGCGATTTTTATGCAGGCCGGTCCGCTGGGGCGGCACGCGTGCAGGCTGTGGCGGAAGGTTCGCGGGTATTCCTACCCAGGTTGTATGAGTTTGATTTGAAATTCCGCCGCGTGTTCCGCTTTGGTGACTTCAACCCGCTCGAAGATTGGAGTGCTGCCCGCGAGACGCTGCTGCCAAACCTGAACCTGGTGGATGGCATACCAACTGTCAACAACTTTGACCCGCTGGTGCCCGATCATTACGCCCGCTGGATGGCCGGGATCGAGGCAATGCACCCGGACGTGCAGGCTGGTTGGCTGAGTCACATGGGGGTGGGCGCGGTGGAGCGGATCGACGGGAGCGAGCCAAACGGCGTGCGCTTTGACCGGATCGAGCCGCTGCCGCGCTGGCAGTGGTATGCGTGTGCTTATGGCGCGCAAAACGCCGCGGATGCCTGGCGGATGCTGGAGACGGACTGGCAGCGAGCGCCAATGCCGGATCGATATTTAATCGTAGAGCGGATTCCAGCGGAAAATCAAGAAATATTTGTATCAACCTGCGATCCGTACGTCGATCCGCGGTCCATTACGCTGGTTTTACAAAACCCCGGCTGGGTGACTCTGCGGGTAGAAGGGGGGCAGCAGGGCGGCTGGCTGTTCCTCGCAGACACGTGGTACCCCGGCTGGCGCGCGACGATCGATGGGGTAGAAACGCCCATCTATCGCGCTGATGGCATGTTCCGTGCGGTGTGGATTCCTGCGGAAAGTGGAATTGTAGAGTTTATATACTGGCCTACCGTCGGGTTTTCGGCTGGCGCATTTTTGAGTATACTTGTACTGTTATGTGTGCTGTTTTTGAAGTACCAGCGGGGACGGAGAATTTCTTTCAAATCGTCCTGAGAAAAATTTGAATTTTCTGGTTTCGCCCGTGAGGACCGTTCCGATGGACCCGACCGGCGAGATCATGGATCACAACGAACCAGAGGAGTTAGCAACTATGGATGCAGAGCTGACGGTTTCAGACGTCCAGGTGTTTACGGATCGAATCACGGATAACCTGCGCGCCGTTATTGTTGGGAAAGAGCAGGCACTAGAATTGACCGTGATCGGCCTGTTGTGCCAGGGGCATATCCTCATTGAAGACGTACCGGGCGTTGGGAAAACCGTTTTGGCCCGCAGTCTGGCGCGGTCGCTGGGTGTTTCGTTCAGCCGTATCCAGTTCACGCCGGATATGCTGCCGAGCGACGTGACGGGCGTTTCGATCTTCAACCAGCAGACGCGCCAGTTCGAGTTCCGCGAAGGGCCCATCATGGCGCAGATTGTACTGGCGGACGAAATCAATCGCGCCACCCCCAAGACGCAGTCGGCGCTGCTGGAAGCGATGGAAGAGCGCCAGGTGACGGTGGACGGCACAACCCACGTGCTGCCCTCGCCCTTTATGGTGCTGGCAACGCAGAATCCGATTGAATATGAGGGCACCTTCCCGCTGCCCGAGGCGCAGTTGGACCGTTTTATGCTGCGCATTCACCTGGGCTACCCGGCCATCGACGATGAAGTGAAAATCCTCAGCGACCAGCAGTATGCCCACCCAATCAATACTCTCCAGCCGGTAGTGACCCTGGAGGAGCTGCAGAAGGTGCAGGAAGCCGTACGCCGCGTGTACGTTTCACCGGCGGTCAAACGCTATATCGTCGAGCTGACCCGCGCCACCCGCGAGAACGCCGACGTCTACCTCGGCTCTAGCCCGCGCGGCAGCCTGGGCTTGTTCCGCACCGGGCAGGCGCGCGCCGCCATCCAGGGCCGCGACTACGTTCTGCCGGATGATATCAAAGCCCTGGCGGAATTTGTTCTGGCGCATCGCATTGTCACCAACCCTGCCGCGCGCCTCAAGAACCTCACCTCGGCGCAGATTGTCAAGGAAATTATGCTCAACCTGTCGGTGCCCGGAGGCGATCTCACCGGAAACGGGCGGAGCTAATGACGCTCCGAAAGACGTTTTGGGGAGTGCTGGTGCTGCTGATCATCAGCAGCATCATCGCATACTTTACGCCCGTGGTGGCAGGTGTGAACACACCAGTGTTCTTTACTCGACTGGTGTATTTGTGCCTGCTGCTGATTGTGCTGGGGTATATTTGGGCCTACTTTGCAACGCAGGGCCTCGTGCTGCTGCGCGATGCCCGCGTACTGCGCCAGCAAGTGGGGCAGGTGTTTGAAGAGCGCTACAGGCTCAGCAACCGTTTCCCGATCTTGCGGCTGTGGGTAGAAGTTCGCGACGACTCTCAGCTCCCTGGCAAGTCGGGATCACGCGTGCTCTCACTGATCGGCCCGCGCCAGCAGCGTTCGTACATCGCCTATACCATGCTCAACAGGCGTGGCTCTTTCCGCCTGGGGCCGACCCGGCTGGTTTCCGGCGATCCGTTTGGCCTGTTCCTCAATACCCGTGACGTGACTGCCGATCACGAGCTGGTGGTGCTTCCGTACATCGTTGAGCTGGAGCACTTCCCTTCGCCCACCGGCATGTTCCCCGGTGGTCGCGCCATCCGCCGCCGCGCCCACGAGATCACGCCGCAGGCCTCGGGTGTGCGTGATTACGCCCCCGGTGATGCCCTGCGCCGCATCCACTGGCCCACCTCTGCCCGCCGCGACCGGCTGATGACCAAAGAGTTCGACCAGGATCCACAGGCTGATGTGTGGATTTTCCTGGATGCATATGGACCAAGCCACTTTCAGGCTGAAGAGACCCCCGACCAGACCGTGCAGCATCGCGTCGACCAGTTGTGGCTGTGGCAGCGTCAGGTGGAAGTGCGCATGCCGCCCGATACGTTTGAGTATGCGGTAAGCGCCTCTGGCTCGCTGGCGAACTTTTACATCAAGCAGGGGCGCACGGTGGGTTTCGTCTGCGCCAGCGACGTATTCACCGCCATCTCGCCAGAGCGCGGCGAGCGCCAGTTGAACAAGATGCTGGAGACGCTGACCTTCCTCAACCCCAGCGGTGACCTGCCGCTAATCGGTTTGGTGGAGACTCAGGCGCCCAGCTTGCCGCGCGCCAGCACGGTGGTGCTCATTACGTCATCGACCGACCCGACGGTGGAAGTGGCGGTCGACTATCTGATCATGCGCAACCTGCGCCCGGTGATTGTGTTTGTCGATGCGGACAGTTTCGGCGCGAACACCGGCGGGCAGGAGATCATCTACCGGCTGAAACAGCGCGGCGTGCCGGTCACGGTCATCGAGAAAGATAAGGATTTGAAAGAGGCGCTAGAAGCAGGGGGTAGAATAGCATAAATACGTGTACTGCACGTATTTATGCTATCTGATGCCCCTTTTCCGACTCGGGATCGTCCCGCAGTAGATCCACCGCGTGTGGCAGCACGAGCAAAATTGTTTGCAAATTCTCTGCGGCGGCCTTTGGGCTGCCGGGCAAGTTGACGATCAGCGTGCGCCCGCGAATGCCGGCAACTGCTCGCGAGAGCATAGCGTGGGAGGTTACCTTCAGGCTCTCCGTGCGCATGGCTTCCGCCAGCCCTGGTGCGCTGCGTTCGATCACCGCCAGGGTGGCCTCGGGGGTCACGTCGCGCGGGGCAAACCCCGTGCCGCCGGTGGTTAGGATCAGGTCAATGCCGGGCACGTCGCACCACTGCACCAGCATGCCCTCGATGACTGAGCGGTCGTCTGGCACGATATTTGTGTTAACCACCTGCCAGCCATGCTCCAGTACCAGCGCCGCCAGCGCCGGCCCAGATGCATCCGCGCGCTCGCCGCGTGCGGAACGGTCGGAGACGGTGAGGATGGCGACACGAATAGCGTTTTGACCGGTCATAAGGTTACCCGCGCAGTTTCTTGATCAGTTCGTCGGGCATGAACGGCTTCAGCAGGAAGTCGTCTGCACCGGCATCAATGCACTCTTGCTTCATCGCCATGCCAGAGGTCATCACCACGCGGGTTTTGGCCATGGTGGGGTCCAACCGCATTTCGCGCAGCAGATCGACCCCGCTGACGTTGTTTTTGAGATGCACGTCGAGCAGGATCGTATCTGGCAGTTCGGCGCGGATGGTTGATAGCAAATCTTCCGCCGTGCGCATATCCGGCGCCTGAATCACCTGGAAGCCTTCGAGCTCCAGCAGGGTTCGCAAAACGGCCTGCATAGAGGCGTCATCCTCCACCAGCAGTACCTTCGGCTCGGATGTCATTACCTGGATTCCGCGCTGACTTCTGGCTGCGGCTCTTGCTTGGCCGCTTTTCGCTTTGCCGGTTTCTTCGCCGGGCGCTGATCGTTTGACGTGGTGACCGGCTCCAGAGCGTGCTCCAGCACTTCGTCGATCTTTTCGACCAGCACAAACTCCATCTGCTTGCGCACCTCTTCGGGGAGGTCTTCCAGGTCTGGCTCGTTGAGCTTGGGCAGGATGACCTTCTTTAACCCGGCGCGGTGGGCCGCCAGCACTTTTTCTTTCACGCCGCCGATAGGCAGCACTTGCCCGCGCAAGGTAATCTCACCGGTCATACCAACGGTGGAGTGCACCGGGCGGTTGGTGAGTAAGGAGACCAGCGCAGTAGTCATGGTGACGCCTGCTGAGGGACCGTCCTTTGGCTGCGCGCCAGAGGGGATGTGCATGTGGATATCGACTTTATCGTAGAATTCTGGATCGATGCCAAGCTGTTGGGCACGCGCGCGGGTATAAGAGAGGGCCGCTTTGGCCGATTCCTGCATGACGTTGCCAATGGAACCGGTGACCATAAATCCCTTACCGCCGGGCATGCGCGTGGCTTCGATGAACAACACGTCGCCGCCTACCGGAGTCCAGGCAAGGCCGGTGGCCACGCCGGGCAGCGAGGTGCGCAGGGCCACTTCTTCATCGCCCTGGAAGCGCTGCCGTCCAAGCATCTCGCGCACGTTTTGGCTGTCGATTTCTTTGTCGATGTCGCCTTTCTCGGTCAGTTTTGTAGCGATCTTGCGGCACACGCCGCCAATTTCGCGCTCAAGGTTGCGTACACCCGCCTCGCGTGTGTACGATCGAATGATCGTGCGGATGGCGTCATCGGTGAAGGTGATCTCATCTGGCATTAGCCCATTCTCTTTGAGCTGGCGCGGGATGAGGTAGTTGCGGGCAATCATCACCTTTTCGTTCTCGGTGTAGCCGGAAATGCGGATCACTTCCATGCGGTCCAGCAGCGGGCCGGGGATGGTTTCTAGCTGGTTGGCGGTGGTGATGAACATCACCTGCGAGAGATCGACCGGCACTTCCAGGTAGTTGTCGCGGAACTCCGAGTTCTGCTCGGGATCCAGCACTTCTAGCAGGGCGGAGGCCGGGTCTCCGCGGAAATCGGAGGAGAGTTTGTCGATCTCGTCCAGCATGAAAACCGGGTTACGCGACCCAGCGCGGCGCAGCGCCTGCAAGATGCGCCCAGGCATCGCACCGATGTAGGTGCGCCGATGACCGCGAACTTCGGCTTCATCGTGGATACCGCCCAGCGACATGCGGATGAATTTGCGCCCCAGCGACCGGGCAATGGACTGGCCGAGCGAGGTCTTGCCAACGCCGGGCGGCCCAATGAAGCACAGGATCACACCTTCGCGCTCGCGGCGGATATGATCGATCGTTTCATCATCCTGCGTTTTGGGGTGCAGGGCTTCCTTGCGCTCCAGGCGCAGCTTACGGACGGCCAAAAATTCGAGGATGCGCTCTTTCACATCTTCCAGCCCGTAGTGATCTTGTTCCAGCACGTGGCGGGCATGAGAGATCTCGAGGTTATCCTGCGTGTTGATCTGCCAGGGAATGGAGACCAGCCAGTCGAGGTAAGTGCGGATGACGCCGTATTCGGCGGCGGCTGTTGGCAAGCGTGAGAGGCGGTCCAGCTCGCGGCGGGCCTGCTTTTCGGCTTCCTCGGGCATTTTGGCTTCTTCGATGCGGCGGCGGAACTCTTCGATATCCGCGGCTTGCTCGTCGCCTTCGCCCAGCTCGCGCTGGATGGCCTTGAGCTGCTCGCGCAGGAAGTACTCGTGCTGCATCTTCTCGATCTCGCTGCGCGCCTCGTTCTGAATCTTCTGGCCTAGCTCCAGCACCTCGGATTCGCGTGCCAGGATGCCGACCAGCTTGCGCAGCTTCTCGTTGACCGATTCCTCCTCAAGCAGCGACTGCGCTTCAGATAGATCCATGCGCTGGAAGTTGGCGATGGTGTAGACGATTTGCAGCGGATCATCGACCGCGGAGATGGACGTAACCAGCTCGCGCGGGAAGGAAGGGATCATCTCGGCGATGTGGGTGAACTGATCGCGGGCGTTGCGGGCCAGGGCTTCGATCTCCAGCCCTTCTTCCACCATCTCGGGGGCCAGCTCGATGCGCGCGCGCAGGTAGGGCTCTTGCGCGGTGAACTCTTGGGTGCGGAAGCGGTTGAGCCCCTGCACCAGCAGCCGGATGGTGCCATCGGGGGCGCGGAACATGCGGTGGATCATTGCCACCGTGCCGATGCTGTACAGGTCATCCGGGCCGGGGTTTTCCAGCTCAGGGTTCCTCGAAGTCACCAGGCCGATCAGCTTGTCGCTGGCCATGGCGTCATCCACCAGGCGGATCGAGCGCGGCTGGCCAATGGTTAGCGGCACGGCGGTTTGCGGGTAAACGACCAGCCCGCGCAGCGGCAGGATCGGCAGCTCATCGGGAATGTTGGCGGGCGTTGGCTCGTCACTCAGATCCTCGCCGCCGAACAGGTCGACGCCATCCGCGGCTTCCTGTTCCTCAAAACGCTCGACGAGATGGAGGATGGTTTGGTTCTGAACGTGATCAGGGCGGTCTTCCTGCGCCTGATGGAGACTCTGCACAGATTTTCGTTGCAAAGGAGACATAAAATAGCTCACTCGTTTTCCTTGATTTTAATTACTCTTGGCTGCGCTTTGGGCAAAAAGACCCACAAGAAACCGTTCTGGTACTCAGCCGTGACGCGCTCTGTATCGATCGGCGTTTGCAGCTCCACACTGGTAAGGAACTCGCCGAAGTTAATTTCCATCTGGTGGTAAGCCCGGCGCTCGTTCACGTCTGGGCGCACACCGCGGATGAGAAGAATATTCTGGTCCAGGCTGATAGAGAAATCGCTGTCATTCATTCCGGCGATTTCCACACGCACCACAATGCTATCTTCGCGCTCGTACACGTCGGTGGGCGGGCGCCACGTATGCGGGTTCGACCGGATGCGCCAGTTCACCAGCATATAATCGTTTTGTTCCGGCATAGTACTGCTGCGGCGCTGGATCGGTTTCAGCACGACGGTTATCATGATTCACCCTGTTAGTGATTGGAACCTGCGCACAGCCGTGGAACAAAACCAGCGTTCCGGCTGCGTTCGAATACGAAGCTCCCCCTACAAGAAAATTCAGCGCCCCTGGCGCGGATCGAACGCGCAACCATCGGATTAGAAGTCCGGTGCTCTGTCCATTGAGCTACAGGGGCGAGATAAAAAAACTCCGTCTTCAAAGATTTCCAAAGAAGGTGATGATATCAGCTACACCTGTTACACCACATACGCGCCAATTATACCTGATTTTTGGTCGCACGCCGCGATTCCAGTTTGGCCCGAACAGCATCACCATACGATAGAAATAGGACCACATTTTCGGCAGAAAAGGCAAAAATGATACTTTTGTAAGTATATTTGGGTTAGTTAATTGTATAATTCTGGTTGGGCTTTTATTCCTTTCCATCAAAGTATTTGAGACATCAATCATTGTCATAATCCTCTGGAATAAGGCTATTCCAACAAGGTGGGGAAGAGCATGAGTATTTATCATCGAATGAGTCGCCGAAGGTTCCTTCAATGGGCCGGCTGGATGAGCGGAGGTGCGCTGGCTGCGCCGGTTGCGCCCTGGCTGCCCGCTGGCGGGTTAGAGGGAACCACCGGGCGGGTGGGACTTCTGCTGCCGGCAGCCGCCAATGGAACTGGACCTGCGGCACAATTCGCGCGCAGCTTTCAAATGGGGTTTGCCAGCGTCAAACGCCCACTGGATCTTACGATTGCTGAAGGCGTAACCACCCCGGCGCGAAGCTACGAGGCGATAGCGCCTATGCTAAAAACCGGCCTTCGCACCTTTGTGTGGCTGTCCGACAGCCCACTTAGCACCGAGCTGCGCAGACGGGTAGAAGATGCAGGGGCGGTATTGTTGATGAGCGGGCCTGGGGCGAATCTCCAGCGCGTTGTTGACGAGAGCCCGTATGTATTCCACCATGACCTGGGGCTGTGGCAGGGGGCCTGGGCGCTGGGCGCCTGGGCTGCCGAAAAGTTAGGCAAGCGCGTCAGTATCATCAGCTCCTTCTATGAGAGCGGTTACGATGTGGTTTACGCTTTCCAGCTCGGCTTCGAGAGCGTCGGGGGTGAAGTGCTTCGCACCCGGGTAACGCTGCGCGATGGTGATGTGCATTCGGCCCTGGCCCAGGCACGTGCTGACCGACCAGATGCAATCGCTGGCTTCTATTCGGGTACAGGATCTGGCCTATTCTTACGCGCCTATGCTTCCGCAGGCCTGGGAAGTATACCGCTAGTGGGGCCGGGTTTTCTGACCGACGAACTGTCTAATCTGGCTGCGCTGCCAGGGAGGGTGTATACCGCCCTCGGGTGGGCGAGCGCGATGAAAGGCGCCCATGCGTATGCTTTTGCCAATACGCACCGCCGCACCTGGGGCGATGAGCCCGGTCCATTCGACCTGTTGGGTTATGAAGCCGCCGGGCTGGTCGATGCCGCTCTGCGCCGCTGCGAAGCCGGATCTTCTGGCGCCAGCCACCTGTACTGGCAAGGCCTGACGATTACCACGCCGCGCGGCAAATTGTACAACCCGGCAGGCACGCAGCAGTTCAACGGCCCGCTGCACCTGCGCCTCGCCAGGCCCGGCTTGGGCGGGTATGCAAACGAACTGGTTTCAAACCTGGCTGCTCCGCCTGCCAGTAACGCCGCTTTACGCGAGCTGCGTGCAAGTCTGAAGACCGGCTTCACCAGCGTATATCTGTACCAATAACTGGAGGAATCTGATATGGCTGAACCCTTCCTCTCCGAAATCCGCATCATGTCGTTCAATTTCGCTCCTGAGGGCTGGGCGTTGTGCAACGGGCAGCTTTTACCCATTAACCAGAACCAGGCGCTGTTTTCGCTGCTCGGAACCACCTTTGGCGGCAATGGAGAGACGAACTTTGCCCTGCCCGACCTGCGCGCGCGCACACCCATCCACGTGGGCAGTGGGCACACGCTCGGCGAGCGCGGTGGCGAGCAGGCTCACACCTTATCAATTGCAGAAATCCCAACACATAACCACGTCGCCAGTGCTTCCAACGCGACTACCGGAGCTACCCCAGTGCCCACCAGTAACTATTTGGCAGTTTCGCCCGGCAAGCTCTACGCCGCCCCTGCGCATCTGGTATCACTCAACCCCGCCAGCGTTACGAACACAGGTGGGTCGCAGGCGCACTTGAATATGCAGCCCTTCCTGGCGCTGTCTTTCTGTATTGCCCTGCAGGGCATTTTCCCATCACCGAATTAGGAGAAACCGGCATGGAGCAACCCTATGTTGGAGAAATTCGCATGTTTGCTGGCAACTTTGCCCCTGCTGGCTGGATGTTCTGCGAAGGGCAGAAATTGCCAATTTCGGAAAACGAAACGCTCTTCCAGTTGATCGGCACGACCTACGGCGGCGACGGACAGGAAACCTTCCTCCTGCCCGATCTGCGCGGGCGCATCCCCATCCACCAGGGCAACGATTTCACCCTGGCGGAAACCGGCGGAGCGGAAGAGATCACCCTGACGATCAACCAGGTTCCGGCGCACAGCCACCCGCTGATTGCCTCGAAGAACATCGCCAGCGAGGGCTTGCCCACCGGCAATGTTCTTGGCGCAATGACATCGCTCGATCTGTATATCTCTGATGTTCCAAACGCGAACCTGAACGCACATGCGATCGCACCCGTGGGTGGAAACCAACCGCACACCAACTTCCAACCGTACCTGTGCGTCAATTTCATCATATCGCTGTTCGGCATCTTCCCCAGTCAGACTTGAATCGGAGGCAGACCCATGGCAGATCCATTTGTCGCAGAAATTCGCATTTTTCCGTTCAATTTTGCCCCCAAAGGCTGGGCCTGGTGTAATGGGCAGTTGTTGCCACTTTTGCAGAACACCGCCCTTTTTGCGTTGTTGGGCACTACATATGGCGGGAACGGCCAATCGAACTTTGCCCTGCCCGACCTGCAAGGTCGCGCGCCGATGCACCCCAGTCAGGGACTTGGCTTGAGCTGGCATGACCTGGGAGAAACAGGCGGCAGCGAAACTGTTACCCTGCTGGAAAGCGAAATTCCAAATCATAATCACTCTCTCAGAGCATACAGCACCGACCCGGCTGACACGCGCGTGCCCGGCCCTACCGTTTCGCTAGCCCGCTCGAACGGCAGTTCTGCCTATAACAGCAGTGGACCGCTCACTGCGCTTAATTTCCAGTCACTTGCACCTACCGGCGGTGACCAGCCCCACAACAATATGATGCCCTATCTGACGTTCTATTTCTGCATCGCGTTAGCGGGAGTCTATCCGCCGCGCACTTAAGAAACGATTATGCCGTATACCATCACCCTGCGCCCCACCACATTCTCATCCGAAGACCTCGACTTATTACGCCAGGTCTACGGCAGCACGCGCACCGACGAACTTGCGCGTACCCAATGGAACGCGGTGGAGAAAGCAGCTTTCATCGACCAGCAGTTCACTGCCCAACACCAGTATTACCTGGAGAACTACCCCGGCGCGCAGCATTTCATCATCCAAGTGGATGGGCAGCCTGCCGGTAGGCTGTATCTGCACCCGCGCGCGGATGAAATCCGCATCATGGATATTGCCCTGCTGCCCGATTTCCGCCGGCAGGGCGCGGGCGGGCACGTGCTGCGTGGGGTGCTGGAAGATGGCAGAAGGACCGGAAAGCGGGTAACGATTCACGTAGAACGCTTCAACCCGGCTCTGCGCCTTTACCAACGCATGGGATTTCGGGTAGCGGAGGATCGTGGGGTGTACCTGTTTCTCGATTGGCTGCCTGACCGGGAGGAAACGAATATGCTCGACCGCCTGACCGCCGCTGACTTCGCGGCATACCTGCATGATACCTTTACTGTTAGCCTGAGCGATGGGCAGCCCTACCCGCTGGAACTGGCTGCTGTGGAAGAACGGGGCGAGTCTTTCCAGCCTGGTGGGCGCAAGCCGTTCTCGCTGCTGTTCCGCAATCCACGCACAGACGCTTACCTTCCGCAGCAAATTTATCGTCTCGAGCACGCCCAGATGGGAATGCTCGAAATATTTATCGTTCCACTCGCTCCCGACGCCGCCGGAACGCGTTACGAAGCCGTTTTCAATTAAATAATTGGGGAACCCTAATGAAAAAAATCCGCCTTTTCCACCGCACCACTACTGCTTTTTTTCTGGCCATGCTGGCTTTGGCCCTGTTGGCTGCCATCACCCTGGCGCAAGGTCCAACTCTTACGATCGTTAAGAGCAGCATATTAGCAATCGACGCCGACAGCAGCGGGGATGTAACCCCGGGCGACACACTGGAATATACCGTGGTAGTGACCAACGACACCGGGGCAGCCGTCTCAGGGCTGCAGTTCTCGGATGTGCTAGACGACAACACGGCGCTGGTGGCGGGCTCGCTCAACATTTCGCCGCTGGCATCTGATTACAGCTATAACGCGGTGGGGAATACCCCGCTGTACGTAGGCGGTGGAACTCCCAGCGAGGTGGCGGCTTACGTTCCCAACGAAACATTGCTCGACGGCGCGGTCGATGCGCAGGGCGACACTCTATATATCAACACGGACGAAACCGAGGTTGCCACAGCCCACGGCAAGGTGACGATCTACAACACCGGCAGGTTTGTCTATGTGCCGGATACCGGCTACAGCGGCACCGATAGTTTCACCTACACCATCCGTGATAGGATAACTGCCGGGCAGGGCCTGACGTCTACCGCGACGGTCACGCTTAACGTGAGCATGCCGGTCTGGTACGTGGATGACTCTGCTCCTGCTGGCGGTACGGGTACCGCGCGCAGCCCCCTCACCGATCCGAATGCTGCCGATGACCTGGCCTCTGCTGGACACACCATCTATGTCTATAGCGGCAGCTATTCCGGCGTGAACCTGACCCTTAAAGACAATCAGAGCCTTATTGGGCAGGGCAAGAAGCTCACGGTAGGCAGCTACGACCTGATCGCCGCAGACACAGCCCCCAGCTTGGTTTCTACCAGCGGCAGCCTGCTGACGCTGGCGAACAGCAACACGGTGCAGAGTTTGAACATGACGGCATCCGGTACAGCAGCCGTTTCCGCCAGTGGAAAGTCTGGTACGACGACATTCAACACGGTGAACATCGTCACGTCTGGCGCGGCAACCGGCGTGCAGCTCGCCAACCAATCGGGCAGCTTTACCTTTTCCAGCGGAAGCATTACCGGTTCCAGCAGCGGCTATGCCGTTGATGTGAGCGGTGGAGCGACCTTTGGCTTTGATGCCACTCCGGTGACCAAAACCAGCGGCGGAGCCGTAAAGGCTGACAGCCTGACCGGTACGCTGACCTTCGACGCAGCCAGCCCGGTGACGCTGACTGGCGGGACTGTGGCCGGCGTGACTGCGGAGAGTTTGCAGGGCAACTTGACGTTCAACGGGGGCTTGAGCGCGTCTACCAGCGCAACCGCGTTGAATGTAACCGGTGCCGTTTCTGGTACCAGGCAGGTAACAATCGCAAACCCGGTCGGGAACCCCAGTTTGCTGTCTTCGTCTGCGGCTGCCGCGATCTCCGCGTCAAACGTGACGCTAAATGCCGCCCTATCTACTTTGACTTCAACCAACAGCGCCACGTACGGAATGTCCCTGGTGGATACCGGCGGGACTCTGACAGCGACGGGCGGATCGATTACCAACCCGACTTTGAACGCTGTAAATCTCTCGGGCGGCGCGGGTAGTGTCTCTTTCGGCGGTTCGATCAGCGACAACAACGGGACCAATCCGCTGGTAAATGTGGCCAACAAGACGGGTGGGACCGTCTCGTTATCGGGTAGCCTTTCGCGCACCGGTGGAAATGGGATTTCCTTCCAAAACAATAGCGGCAGCACCCGGGCCGACCTGACCGGAAGCGGGAATACGTTCTCCTCATCCTCTTTCGATGCCATCGAGATGGCGGGCAACACCAACTTGACATTGCTCAATATCAGCGGGGGCGGGCTGACGATTACTACCACCTCCGGCATGGGGATCACTGGCTCCGGCGGGGGAACCATTAGCATCGCCGGCAGCAACAACACCATCACCACTGGCGGTGGTACAGCGCTCGCACTGTCGAATGTTTCTATTGCCAATCCTGGGATTACGCTGAAATCGGTCACAACGACCAACGCCTCCACTGCCATTTCGCTGAATAATACCGGCGCTGCCTATGGTCTGACCATCACCGGCGACGGTACGAATGCGCGCAATGCCTCGGGTGGGACGATCACAGGGGGCAACGGCCCGGCGGTCAACCTGGTGAAGGCCAATATCATCAGCCTGCGCCAGATGAAGTTTACCGGGGCGAGCACCGGCGGAAATACCGGGATCTGCGATGGCTCCGATAACGCCGGCTGCAACGCGGTGATCAAGATGAGCGAGGTCAGCAACATAAGCCTGGCCTACCTCGACATTCAGAATTCCAGTTCCACCGCTATAAACGGCGCTCAGGTAAACACTTCCTTCAGCCTGACCAACAGCTTCCTCGACAACAATGGTGACGCTGCCCACGAAGATGGTTTGGACCTGCGAAACTATGCGGGGACTGTCACCTTGAGTGGCAATACCATCAGCGGCTCATTGGCGCGCAACGTCTATCTGCGCAGTGACCGGGACAATGCAGCCACACCCACGATAACGATCTCCGGCAATACCTTTGACAGCCCCAACGCGGCCAGCCCTGACAGATCCGGCGATGGGGTAGTGATCGACCTGGGGAACACCGGTACGGCGGTCAACGCGAATGTGACTCTGACGAACAATACCTTCACCGATCATTACTTCAGCGCCTTCGAGTTGAACAACAACGGTGCGGGCACGGTCAGCCTGGTTACTCTTCCGGGCGTCAATACGCTCAACAACAACGGTTATGCCTTTAAGCTTGGGTTAGGCGCAGCCGCCACCGGCACGTTGAATTTCAGCATCAAGGGATGCTCTATTAGCAACAACTACGGTACCGCCATCAACCTGGCGAATAATGCGGCCACTCCCGCCGGAAGATTTAACGGCGCTGTTGAGAATAACACCATCTCGACCAACACCGGCGACTCGGCAGTCAATACCATCTGGTTGGTCTCGGAAACGGCTGGAACCAACACGGTAAAGGTGGCAAACAATAACGTCTCCAACTACAACAACATTGGCATCTCACTGGAGGCGCGTGGCGCATCGATATTGAGCGCCACGGTGAGCGGCAACACGGTGAACACCCCGCTGGCTAGCGCATTGTATGGTGTATACCTCGTTGCAGGCCGCAGTTCGGGATCGGAAAGTGCCAATGTTTGCGGCGATTTCAGCAGCAACACCGTCACCGCACCGCCCAACCTGGCCCCCGCGCTGCGGGTGCGCAAGTATGGTCCGACAACCACTTACCAGGTCGAAGGGCTATCTGTTCCAACCAACATTACAACGACTGTGGCCAGCATGCTGAGCGCGCGCAATCCGGCCATCCTGGCCGATTCTATTGGGGTCAGTATCAGCGGCGGCGAGTTCACGCCTGGCACCTGTACGGAACCCGTTATGGATTTCTTGGCCAGTGCCTCGCTCGAATCCGGCGCGCAGGTGGCCGTAGCGCCGGCCTTACCCACCATCCGGGTGAGCACACCGGTTGATCTGGCTTCTCTGTCCTGGTCTGCACCAGCCGTCCTCGGGCCGGATGCCGCCCTGGCAGCTATGCCGCCTGCCACCAGCGAGACGGCTGCCCTGTCAACGGGAATCGCCCGCGCGGCGCGCCCACGGGCTGCGGTTCTCGCCAGGTTGGTTCCGGTCGAATGGCTGCGCGGCTTGCTGGCTCCATCGGCGGATACCGTCTCCGAGGCGCTACCCGACCTGCCCACCGGTAAATCTGTCACCCTCGTCTTCCGCGTAACGGTGAACGACACACTTTCGGCTGGGGTCACGGAAATCACCAACCAGGCGCAGGTCACCGGTGATGCACCGCTTGCAGAAAGCAGCAGCAACCTGCTTCAAATCCCGTTTCATGCAGCGCCGATCTTTGAACTCTCGAAGAGCGACGGCGATGTGGATGTAGAGCCGGGGGATGACGTAGTTTATACGCTCACCTTCCGCAACATCGGCAACCAAAACGCCACCGGCGTAACCATTGTGGAACTTATCCCCGCCAATACCAGCGCCGACCCGGCGAAGAACACCGGCTGGACGTGCGATACAACCCACTGCAGCTATTCTGTGCCAGATGCTCAGATAACCGCCGGCGGCGCGGAGCAGTCTGTAACTTTTACCCTCACCCTTCCGGCATCGGCGGCGCATGGCATGGAATCCATCTCGAACAGTGCGACCATCGATGACGGCCCCGGTTTTGGCGCGCCTGTGACTGCCAGCAAAACCACTACGGTCACTGCCGCTCCGGCCTTTACCCTCACGAAAGACGACGCATCGGATGACTTCCTGCCCGGAGAGACCATTACTTATACGCTCCAGTATGGAAACAGCGGCAACCAGGACGCGGTCAATGTAGTCGTTGAGGAAACCGTACCCAACCACACCACTTATGAACCCACCGGTTCCGCGGCATGGTCGTGCCCGGACGGCGGCGCAGCCGGGACCACGTGCAGCTTCAATATTGGGGCGCTTGCAGGCGGCGGCGGAGCTTCGCTGGACTTTAATGTAGTTGTCGATAGTGATCTCACGAACGTCAGCACGATTGATAACCAGGCTTTCATCGACGATGGCGCGGGCGAAGGCGCTAAAGTGACAGCGACGGACAGCACCTCCATCCGCAATGCGCCCCCGACTTTCACCAACCTGCCCACGGTGCCGGCCAATTCATCCGAAAACGCCGGGCCGGTGAATCTGACGGTTCACTTTAGCGACCTGGATGATGACGCGCTCGATGTGACTGTCGATTGGGGCGATGGCTCAACGAGCGATACGCAGACCGTCGCGGCAGGTGACTCGGACCCCGCTGGTTCGCTAGATTTCAGTCATACCTACGTGGACGATCCTGCCAATGTGCTCGATCAATACATAATTACCGTCACCCTCTTCGATGGTTATGCCACGGTTACGGAACAGGCAACTGTCACCGTCACGAATACGGCCCCCACGCTGGCGCCGCTTAGCCTATCGTCTACCAGCATTTTCGAAGGCGGCTCAACCACAATCAGCGGGAGCTTCAGCGACCCTGGAACCGCGGACTCGCACACGGTGACCATCAATTGGGGCGATGGGAATATCGAAACCACGCCGGTTATTGCGGCAGGAATTGGCGCCTTTGGCCCGGTGAACCATACCTTTGCGCAAAATGGCAGCTACACCGTCCGCGTTACCGTCAAAGACAAAGATGACGGCGTGAGCAATGAGACAACCAGCACGGTAACCGTCAAGAACGCAGCGCCGGCTGTCGTCAGCTCCTCTTACAATCCAGCCCCTGTGGAGGAAGGTGGTAAGGTCACCGTAGAGGCGACCTTTACCGATCCAGGCATGGAGGATGTCCACACTGTCACCATCGATTGGGGCGACGGCTCAGCCGATACGGTCCTTACCCTGTCAGAGGGTGAACGGACCTTCAGCGCCCAACACACGTACGTGCAGGATAATGATCAGGCTCCATGGTTCTGGATCAACTACGAGATTGCCGACGATGGCGGCGCCCGGGCCTTTGGCTTATTTACCCGCATGAGTGTCACCAACGTCAAACCAGTGATCACCGGCCTGGCAGCTACCGACACGGTTGAAAACAGCGCCACGAAGCTGAGCGGCGAATTCACCGACCCCGGCACGCTGGACGGGCACACGGTCAACATCGACTGGGGTGACGGTTCGCCAGTGCAAAACGTGAGCCTGACCCCGGTTGGTGTTCGAGCGTTCAACGACATCAGCCACGTTTATGCGCAGCATCAGAGCTACACGATCTCGGTCACCGTTACTGATGATGATGGAACCTCGGATCCCGTCACCCGTACGGTGATTGTCAGCAATATCGCGCCGGTCATGGACCCGCTGACACTGGCCTCCAGCACGATCCTCGAAAACGGTACCGCCAGCCTGAGCGGCAGCTTTACCGACCCTGGAGCTGTGACCACGCACAGCCTGACCATCGACTGGGGCGACGGCTCGGCGGTGCAAACCGTCGACCTGGCAGCCGGCGTACTGACTTTCAGCGGCGTGCCGCACACCTATCTACAAGATAAGGCCACTCCTTACACGATCAGCGTCACAGTATCCGATGGCGCAACCACCTCAACCCCGGCAACCATCGACCTGACGGTGACCAACGACCAGCCCGAGATCGAGGGACTGTCTCTCACCGAAGCATCGATCGATGAAAATGGCAGCACCACCCTGAGCGGCAGCTTCAATGATGATGGCACGCTGGACGAGCACACGGTCTCGATCGACTGGGGTGACGGCTCGGCGGTGCAAACTGTGACCCTGACACCGGTTGGCGTACGTGCCTTCAGCGACATCAGCCACGTTTATGCGCAGCATCAGAGCTACACGATCTCGGTGACTGTCCGCGACGAAGAACACACCTCCAGCGAAGCCACCATAACGATCACGGTGAATAACATCGCGCCGGTCATGGTGGATGATCTGGCCCTTTCACCCAGCACGATCGATGAAGGCGGCTCGACCAGCCTGAGCGGCAGCTTTACCGACCCAGGCACGCTGGACGAGCACACGGTCAAGATCGACTGGGGTGATGGAGAAACCGAAACCGTCGACCTGGCAGCGGGCATACTGACTTTCAGCGGCGTGCCGCACACCTACCTGGATAACGGTACATATACGATATCCGTCTCGGTATCGGATGATGCCGTGATCTTCTCAGCGGCTGTGACGACCAGCATAACTGTCAGTAATGTCGCGCCAGAGATCGGTCCACTCAACCTGGCCCCCGACAGCATTCTTGAAGGCGGTTCGACTCTCCTGAGCGGCAGCTTCAACGATGCTGGCGGTATGGACACGCTCACGGCGACCATCGATTGGGGCGACGGGAACACCGAAACCGTAACGTACGGGGGCAGTGCTCCTTATAACTTCGGCAACAGCCATATCTACTTGCAGGATGGCATCTACACGATTACCTTCACTGTGAGCGATGCGGATGGTGGCGAGAACAGCGCGACCACAACCATTACGGTCAATAATGCAGCGCCGGTGCTAAACCCGGAGAACATGAGCTTCAATCCCGCAACGATCAACGAAGGGGATGAGGCAAAGCTGACGGTTAATTTCAGCGATCTGGGATTGGATGACACGCACACCGTTACAATTGACTGGGGCGATTCCACCAGCGACACGACGCTGAACCTGCCGGCAGGCGTGTTGAGCTTCGAACAGGCGCATACATTCCCGTTCAGCGGCAACTTCACCATTACCGTTACAGTAGTGGACGAGGACGGCGCATCGAGCGGAGCGAAGACCATCGCACTGCAGGTTGCCAACATTGCTCCAACCATCAATAGCTTCACCGCCACGCCCACGAGCGGGCCGGAGGGAACATCTGTCAAGGTCAACCTTGAGTTCAGCGATATTGGTAAGGAGAACTCCCAAACTATTCATATCGACTGGGGGAACGGCACACAATCAAGTGAGATTGTCGACTCGGATGATCTTGTCTATACTGCCTATCCATACGAGAAAGAAACGCTGTATAACGACAACGGCGTCTTCACAATCACCGTCACCATCACCGATTTCGACGGCGGAAGCGTCACGCAAACGGTGGGGCCGATCACCATCAACAACGTGAACCCATCACTCAGTGACGTCAGTATCACTTCGCCGGTGGATGAAAACGGGCTGGCAACGCTGTCCGCGACAATCATTGATCCCGGTGTTGCAGACAACTTCACAATCCGTATCGATTGGGGCGACGGCTCGCCTGTAGAAGATTTCGAATATCAGCCATCCCAGAGAACGTTCAGCGAGCACCACCGCTACCTGGACGACAACCCGACTGCCACACCCTTCGACAGCTATAACGTCACTCTGTCGATCACGGACAAGGATGGCGGGAATGGTTCAGCCGGCACCACCGTCGTGGTTAACAATGCGGCGCCCATCGCCAACGCCGGGCCCGACGCCAATGCATTCACCACCGTGCCCTTCACCTTCGCAGGCAGCTTCACAGATCCCGGCACGCTGGATACACACACCTATTCATGGGTGATCAATGACGGCGTAAGCGATATTGCTACGATCACCGACAGCCTGACGCCAGAGTACACCTTCACCCAAGAAGGCGTCTACACCGCTACGCTCACCGTGACCGACGATGACACCGGTACAGATAGTGATACCGTCACCATCACCGTCACGTTGGCCGCCGATCTGGCGCTCACCAAGACGGCTTCGGTCACCAACGCACTAACCGGCACGAACTTCAGGTATACGTTGTCGGTTAAAAACAACGGTCCGTCGCCTGCCGTAGGTGTGGTCATCACCGACACGCTGCCCACCTCGCTGGCATACGTCAGCGGCGACGCGGGTTGCTCCGCCGTCGGGCAGGAGGTTACTTGCACCGTGGGCGATCTGGCAGTCAACGAAAGCGCTACCCGGACCTTCAATGTGCAGGTTACTGCTTACAGTGCTGCGCCGGTGGTCAACGCCGCCAGTGTCACGTCAGATACGCTGGATCCGAATATGGACAACAACACCGCGGCTGCCACGGTTACAATTCAACGGGACATCCCGGTCTATGACGATGACTTCGTCGGGCCAACAGTCCCGCCGGAGTGGGCCGGGTGCGCCAGCGGTATCGCGGTGACCCCCAACCAGGCGCGCTCATTCTTGGGCGAGTTTGGTAATGAAAAAGTCTGCCTGTCGCTCGATAATCTGCCGGACCACGACCAGGTGCGCATCTCATTCGACCTGTACATCATTCGCTCGTGGGATGGAAACTACACATATGCCAACCAGCTGCCGACAGCTCTACAGGCGCTGATGGAGGACGAGATAATCGGCCCAGACGAGTGGATGCTTGCAGCCGGCGGCCAAGAACTGATCCACACCACCTTCTCGAACTGGATCTCGCCGGAGTTTTCCCAGTCTTACCCGGGCGTCTACCCGCATGATGACTACCCGTCCCGCACCGGAGCGGCCGAGTCATCGACGCTGGGTTACCTGTTCGGTCCGTTCGAGCATGATACCGTTTACCATATCACACGTGTGATCAACCACAGCGACGCGGCACTGCTGCTCGAATTCAGCGCCAAGGGCCTGCAAGGCATTAAAGACGAAAGCTGGGGCTTAGATAACGTGAAGGTATCGGTGTTCACTCGCCAGGGGCAGTACTACAACTACCTGCCGGTAATGAGAAGGTAACGAGACTCAGCCCGGCCCTGGAGTTCGGATCTTAATAGCTTTTGTATGAAATAGGGTAAAAAAGAACGTGTCTAGGGGTATTGTCTTCTTCGTAAAGCTTTTGGAGAAAGGAGAAGACAAATGCTCGCCCTAGACACGTTCTTAATCTCATTAAGTGAAGCCCTCAACCACGAAAGCAAGGATCTGTTATTCTATCCGCTATCGTGATTCACCGAACCGGCGTCTCATTTCCCGTTTTGAAAACCTGGATCAGCGTCATCTCGACTACCTCGGTTTTACTGGCGCATTGATCTGGCGAAAAGCTACGCGTACTTCGGATCGTTGTTGCGTGGACGACGAAGTCCTCCACGCAACAACGATCCTGAAAGTTTCAATATAGGAAATTTTAACAGAACACGGCTTGAATTAGAAGTCCGGTGCTCTGTCCATTGTTATAGGGGCGTTCCTGCGGAGGAAAAATAGCATAATTCTGTTGTGAAGTTTACCGTTCGACGCCATTGTTATCGATCACGGTGCTATAATGACCCTATCGCGGAGATCTTGTTTGCAAAGGTGTATTGATGACCGACACAACCGTTTCAACCGCTGGCGTAGAAAAAGCCGTCGAGCGTAATTACCGCTGGAATTTTTTCGTAAATGTACTTGATGGAGCTAGTTTTTGGCTTGGGATGAGCTTTATCTCCGCTACGGTGATTCTGCCGTTGTACGTGAGCCGTTTTACCGACAACCCCATCCTTATCGGCCTGATCCCGTTCATTGCCACCAGCAGCTACCTGATTCCGCAGATGTTCGTCGCCAACTGGGTGGAGCGAACTCCGGTGAAAAAGTTCTTCCCGGTGACGATTGGCTTTTTCTCTGAGCGCCTGCCGATCTTCCTGATGGCGCCATTGGCGTACTTCCTGGCAACCAGCCAGCCTATGCTGGCCCTGCTGACCTTCTTCCTGTGCTTTGCGTGGCATGGATTCGGTGCAGGCATCGTCATCGTCGGCTGGCAGGATATGATCGCGAAAATCATTCCGATCGATAAGCGCGGACGCTTTTTTGGCATTACCAACTTCCTGGGCAATGGTACGGGCATATTGGGCGCGCTGGCTGTGCCGTTCGTGCTTAGTCGGTATGGCTTTCCCAATGGCTACGTGATCGCGTTCACCGCTGCCAGTATCATGATCTTCCTTTCCTGGGTGTTCCTCTCGCTCACTCGCGAACCTGCCGTGCCCAGCAGCAAGCCGCCGGTTTCGCAGATCGATTATCTGCGCACCCTGCCGGAAGTTCTGCGCAAAGACCGCAACTTCCGCATGTACCTGCTTGCGCAAATCATTTACACCCTCAGCGGCATGGCAACCGGCTTTCTGGTGGTCTATACCGTGCAGACCTGGAACCTGACCGACGCGCAGGCCAGCGGATACACCATTGCTTTGCAGGTGGGGCTGGCGGTGGCAAACCTGTTCTTTGGTTTCTTTTCAGATCGCAAAGGCCACAAGCTGAGCCTGGAGATCTGCCTGCTGCTGGTCACCGCTGTACTGGTGCTGGCGATCGTCGCCCCAAGCCCGCTGTGGTTCTTCCCGGTCTTCTTCCTGCGCGGGGCCGTCAATGCGGGCATGTTCATCTCGGGCATTTCCATCGTGTACGAGTTCACCGACGCCGATAATCGTCCTACCTATATCGGGCTGGCGAATACCATCCCCGGCATTGTGGGCGCTATCGCCCCCCTGATCGGCGGCTGGATGGTCGGCGCTATTAGCTACCGGGCAATGTTTATCCTGGCGGCAGTATTTGGAGCGATCGGGTGGGCGCTGCTGCGTTTCACCGTCCGAGAGCCGCGGAGGATCACTCAGCCCGCCGAAGTGGTTGACCCGGTTCCAGCCGGCGGATAGCATGAAAAAAGGGCTGGCAAATTTGCCAGCCCTTTTTTCATGCTATCTTGCGTTCCGGTTTAGACCGGGGAGCGCCCAGGCAGGGCACGGACAACCGCGATCGTCAGAACCGCGCCCAAGAAGGCGATCAACAGGGTGGTGATATTGAACCCGGAAACCGGGTCACCAACATTGAACAGTGCGGAGGCGATGAAGCCGCCCACCAACGCGCCAACGATACCCAGGATCATGCTAAAGAGCACGCCCCGACCCGGGCTGCGCATGACCATATCGGCCAGCCAGCCGGCAACCAGTCCAACCAAAATCCACGATAGAAGACCCATAGTAATCCTCCGTAACAATATGATGTATCGACTTTTCTCTCTTCTTGCTTTGTGCTTTCGACAATCGTCTTCCGTCAAGCACGCATCTATCATCCCATTTTTTCTGTAATTTAACAAGTTGGGGAAAACCGCTGAGAAAAATGGGGTTTACCGGCCTTGTTCGGAGGAAATACCCTATCTGCGCATGGGTATCACTGTGCCTGCCTTAAAAATAAAATTGGGGCTGTCTCAAAAGTACATTGAGACAGCCCCTTCCGATTTTAAAGGGGATGTGATTCAATAGGGGCATGGCCAAGAAAAAACTACCGCCCGTGTTCAAAGAATATACGATGGGGCAGATGGT
>JAEYTI010000140.1 GCA_023434145.1 Chloroflexota bacterium
AGCCACCCAGAATGCCTGACCGAGCCGATACCTTCTTACTGGGCGAACAAACCGTGAAACTCGAAGCCTGGCAGGGATTGCACTTCAAAAAACTGTCCGGGTTAGTCGGGATGCTGCTGCGCGTAGAGTTCTTGCGCCCGGATGGAACGCCGCGTTACAAACGTCCGATGTGGCTGTTTTGGACGGGTCCAGATACGGTTCCGCTAGCGGATCTTTGCCGGATGTATCTGTGGCGATTCGCTATCGAGCATTTCTTCCGCTTCGCCAAACAGCACCTGGGCTTGAACGCCAATCAGTCCACCGATCTCGTGAGTACCGACCATTGGATGTGGTGGTGCGCCCTGGCTTACTGGCAACTCCTGCTCATGCGCGATGAGGTCAAAGCCGCTCGACCGGCCTGGTATCCGGCGAGAACAAACACAGAAACCAAAGGTTTAACCCCAGGACAGGTCCAGCGCAGCGCTTTTGGATATATCGTGCAGTTGGGTTCACCCGCCCGCAATACCAGAAACGCTGGAAAAGGAAAAGGTCGCTCCAAAGGCTACCATCCTCCCGCCAGAACGCGCTATCCGGTGGTAAAAATGGCAAAAAAACCGCCAAACCGGGCTGCTTCCACCGCCTGAAGACTGTTTTTGGTAACTTTTTCTGTTTTTAAGGTTCGAGCGCTACTTCGGCGCTATCTTAGCATTTCTAAAGTCAAGTTCAAGGTAAAATCAATTTGATAAAGCTACCCTTGTGAAGGAATAATACGGTTGTGACAACGAATATTTTGATTGCCGATGACGAACAGACGATTGTTGACCTGATTAGTATTTACCTGAAGAACGATAACCTTGCCGTTTTTCCATTCAATACCGGACAGGATACCCTGAGCTGCATTGAGTCTACAAAGATTGATCTGGCAATTTTAGATATTATGCTCCCTGATATTGATGGGTTTTCGGTTTGCCAGCGCATCCGGGAAAAGCACAAATTTCCTATCATCATGCTGACAGCCAAAGGAGAAGAAACGGACAAGATCACCGGGCTCACCCTGGGCGCAGATGACTATATCACCAAGCCCTTTCGCCCGTTGGAATTGGTTGCCCGCGTTAAGGCGCAACTTCGCCGATTTACAACGTACAACGCTCTTGAACCAGCCCGAGAAGGGCGGCTTATTGCATTTTCTGGTCTGGTGCTGGATTTGGATTCACACGAGTGTACGTTGAATGAGCGGAAATTATCACTAACACCCACGGAGTTTTCGATCTTGTGGGTTTTGTGTTCGAACCGCGGTCGGGTGATTTCTGCGGAGGATTTGTTCTGTCAGGTGTGGGGGGAGAAGTATTTTACCAGCAGCAACAACACCGTCATGGTTCATATTCGGCATTTGCGCGAGAAAATGCAAGATTCGGCGGAACATCCCAAATATATCAAAACGGTATGGGGCATAGGCTACAAAATTGAATAATGATTTTTCAAAATTCCGCAGGAAAATACTTTTACAGGTTCTGGGAATCGCGATCGGTGCGCCATTGCTGTGGTGGCTCATTCAATCACTTACGATCGATGGGATATTGCGATCTACATTTGCGGAATGGTTTGTTCAGGTATACCAGGATTTGTTTCATACGACCCATGACGATAGCGTAATCTTTTACCATCGTGTCTTCCGTCTAAACCGCAGTCAGTGGTTATCTGCAGGACTGGTCGCGCTGCTTTTGCTGATCTTTTATTTTGTGTTGATGAGGATGACCAGGTACTTTAATGAGGTGATTGCAGGCATTGATCAGCTCGTGAAAGAATCAAGCGATGCAATTATCCTTTCTCCAGAACTGGATTCCATTGAAGCCAAATTGAACCAGATTAAACATAATTTGGAAAAACGACAAAAAGACGCGCTGGAGGCCGAACAGAGAAAAAACGACCTGGTTGTTTACCTCGCACATGATATCAAGACTCCGCTTACCAGCGTCATCGGTTATCTTAACTTGTTGGATGAAGAAACATCTATGCCGACTGAGCAAAAAGCAAAGTATATCGGTATTAGCCTCGAAAAAGCATACCGGCTGGAGCAGTTGATTGATGAATTTTTTGAGATCACCCGCTTTAACCTTCAATCTGTCATGTTGTGCAAGGAGAGAATCAACCTGACATTTATGCTCCAGCAGATGTCGGATGAGGTTTACCCGATCCTGGTTTCTTCAGGAAAGCAGATTGTTATGGATCAGCAAGAGGATATCTATCTCTGGGGTGATGCAGATAAGTTGGCCCGTGTATTCAACAATATTCTAAAAAATGCGGTTGCCTACAGTTCCCCAGGCAGCATGATCCAGATACATGCAGCACAGCAGAGGGGCAGCGTCGTGATTACCTTCCAAAATCAGGGAAATCCCATACCATCGCAGCAACTTGATCGAATCTTCGAAAAGTTTTACCGTCTCGATCCTTCGCGTTCCACGGGTACGGCTGGCTCCGGGTTGGGCTTGGCGATCGCTAGGGAAATCATCGAGGCACATGGCGGCACAATCCGGGCTGAGAGCAGCGAAGAGAATACTGTTTTTACCGTGACACTGCCTGTATCAGGCGATGAAAAGCCTCGGGGTGAGCAGTTGATCTTAAGAAAATCATAAGACATTCATAAGCTGGTGTTCCAAAAGCGCCTGACAGGTGTCGGTAAGATGATCCTACCGAATTCTGGCAGGGTTTTTTTAATCCAGGCCCGGCATGTATCCCTGCAAAAATTTGCGCCGAGGTCTGATAAGGAGTGGATTGATGTGTAATAAAGTGTGTTGCATTGCTCTCATCATGCTGTTTTTCGCGGGGTGTGTTCCAACCCAACCGGTGACTGTGCAAACTACAGTAGTTATTCAACCGCCTCTGGATCCCACGCCGACCGGGACACTCGTTCGCACAAGTACTGCAGTGCCCGCAGTCACAACTGCACCGACAAATGCGCCCATTCGCCCAACGACTCCAACTCCGGTGACCGGAGCGCCTCTTGAGCTTCTCACCCTGGATTTGCAAGCGCAAAGCGCAGTTTTATTCGATGCCACGACCGGAGAGGTGCTGTACGCGAAAAACGCCCACCAGAAAATGTATCCTGCCAGCACCACCAAAATTATGACCGCGGCGCTGGCACTGGAATATATTCAGACAGATGAAATTATCCGGGTAGGCGATGAAGTTAACCTGACCTGGACTTCTGACCGTATAGATGCGCAGAAAGCCGGCTTGTATTATGGTCAGGGGCTAACCATGAAAGAATTGTTGTATGGACTTTTGCTGGCATCAGGAAGCGACGCGGCGTTTGCCATCGCCGTTAACGTGGCGCAGCGTGAGAGTGGTAACGATTTTCTTGCCGATGACCAAGCGTTATCGCATTTTTCTGCACTGATGAATCAAAAAGCGAGGTCCATTGGCGCGGTGCAAACGAACTTTACCAATCCAGACGGCATGCAGGACTCTAATCATTACAGCACGGCCTACGATCTGGCCCTCATTGCCCAATATGCCATGCAAGATCCCCGTTTTCGCGAAATCGTGACGACATCGATTTATACGACTGCTCAAACTGTCACCAGTTCTGGCGGTATATATTCTCGATCCTGGGAAAATACCAATCGTCTGATCCAGCCACAGGATCCGCATTATTACGCGCCGGCGAATGGCATTAAAACTGGTACCACACCGGAAGCTGGTCACTGCCTCATATCTTCCACAATGGTGGGGGATAACCTTGTCATCGCCGTTGTTCTCAACAGCACCCAAGAAGGAGTCTGGTCTGATTCCGCAACCTTATTGGAGTATGCGAACGATAACCTCAGTAAAGAGTAAGAAAATTGATTAAAGCGCTTACTGCGATGAATCGGTTGCAGTTCCGGAAGCAATTGCGGCTCCAGGAAGGCCACCGTCTGATACGGAGTGAAGACCTCGATGCAACCATTGCCGCCTATCAGGTAGGTTCTCTAGATGCTTTTCACATCAATGGTTTGTAATTAGCTGAACCCACCCGGTTTCACACAGGTGATGCATCGACAATCCTTGACCTATACCCAGAAAGGTTTTCTGCGGATCATCTACAATTGCTCCAGACAAAACTTGTACCCCGAAATCATAGAGAACGGGAGAAAGCGTCGTGCTGGTTCCAATCATGATTACCGTAGCATCCTGGCGACAGTGAGACATCCACCTGTCAAAGGTTTTGTCGATTAACGTCGTGGCAGGAAGCGCAACCAGATCCGCTTGTTGAAGATTATCAAAATCTGCGCGGGTCTGCTCGTCTTCTTCGGAGAGATTTGTTTCGAGAATCCAAAGCTGTTTCACCAACGGTTTGAGTCGATCCTGAAACGGAAAGCGACCGATCAATGCTACGTTTATTCCAACGCCGTTTTGAAACAGATAGTCGGTTGCTCTCAACGCTTGCCATCGTTCCGGTGTCCTGGGAAGCAGTGCATTTATCGCCGCATAACCGATGGCCGCCTCATTGACATTGTCCGATTCGCATAATGCAGCAAGTTCACTTGTTTCTAGATCTTGGAAATGTTCTGTTTGGCGGGCAATTGGATTTTGAACCAATGGATTTTGATCGGTATGGGTGGAGGCCAGACCGCACCGAATACCATCCTCTGCTTCTACCAGTACCGCAGCCCTGGAAAAGGCAACCTGGACTCCGATGATTCGCCCCGGGAGGAGCAATTGTTGTAATCGGCTGGCAAGTGTCATTGGCTTTCCTATAAATAACGATATAATTCATCTTATAACAAAATAATTAACGAAAAGCAATATGAAGGGAGGATCAATAGGATGAAACTCAGTGCACGCAATATCTTAAAAGGGAAGATCAAACGGATCATCCCTGGCGCTGTAAATACGGAGGTGATTATTCAAACTGCCTCTGGCGAAGAAATCGTTTCGGTGATTACCAAAGACTCCGCGGAGAACTTGGGTCTGCAGGAGGGAAAAGAGGTATATGCCGTAATTAAGGCATCCAATGTGATGGTTGCCGTTGATGATTAAGCACCAAGGTCTATAAAGGAAATTATCCTGAATTCGTAAGGAATCGGTGCAATGCCCCCGACCGCCAGTCATGTGCTTTGGCTGGCGGGGGCTTTCACGTACACCATGAACGGGCCGAGCATTTCTGGGCTAGTACGCCGAATTCTGAATGGATAAATCCGAGGGCTGCATCGTCCAGGTTATCGCTGCGCGAGGCAATCGCAGGGTTCTTCACACCCAGTTATAGCATCAAGGGATGGACAAAATTGCTCAGGGCATTGTCGTGGAAAACTATCATGCCGACGGGGAGCGAGCCGGTACGGGCGACACCGGCCATCTGTGAGTGCTCAAAGAACGCCTGACTGAGGATGGGGTCAAGGTCAGGTGATGTAACTGAGCACGCCGTCTGGGAACCAGCTGTTCGGCAATCGGTCGGGCGGTCCAGGGTGTGGCAGTGAGGAGGACCGCACTGGAAAAATGTTATGCGCCGATTGGCAAATGCCCGCTAAACAGCGTTCCTGGGGGAGCTTCACCTCGGTATAACGCATCGATAATCTCCGCCTGGCGCTCTGCTACGAGCCAGCGTTTTAACTTCCGGCTGCCAGTCAGATCGCCATTTATCATCGTTGGCTTACCCGTCAGTGCTGTCCAACGTTTAATTTGCTCTGGGTGGGATAAACGCGCATTCAATGCAATAATCCATTGCTCTATGCAGTCTTTTCCGGCAGTAGCGGCATTGTCTTCCTCCAGCCAGATCAAGGCTACGCAATAGGGACGCTTGTCTCCTACCAGCATGGCTTCACTAACGCCAGGAATGGCCCGCAGGCTCGATTCGATTGGCGCAGGGTGAATTTTCTTGCCATAGGAGGTGATAATGAGATCCTTTTTGCGCCCAAGGATGAAGAGATGTCCATCTTCGTTCACACAGCCTAAATCACCTGTTTTCAGTATTCCATTTGGAAATTGCGTCAGCTTGTGAATATCACCGCCGTCAACATATCCAGCAGCCACCTGTGGACCGCGCACCGTGATTTCGCCGTCTGGTTCGATCATGATTTGGGTTTCGGGCAAAGGCTTTCCGAGCGTATCTGTCCCATTGTGCCCCAGGCGGTTGAGGGAAATTAAGGGCGCCTCGGTCAGTCCATACGCATTGTGTACCGGTATCCCAAATGCCTGGAAGAAGTTCAACATCTCAGGATCTGAATATGCCGAACCGACAATCATCATACGGGCTTTGTCTAAGCCAGCCTTCTGCAAGAGACCTCGACGCAGCACAGGACGTAAGAGACTACGCCGCCAGTCATGCAGTGGAAGCGACTGGCTGACTCGAATCAACCGGTTCTCCAAAGCGATTTCCCGCACCTTTTCAAAAAAACGGGGCACGGAGAAAAAGATCGTTGGTCGCACGCGCTTGAGCGCCTGCGGTAGCCGGTCAAATTCTTCCAAAAAGTAGATGTCCAGTGCTGCTGGAACGTAGTATGGGGAAAAGCTCGCCAGAACACCTTCGACCACATGATTCATAGGCAGATAGGAAAGGTACGAGCCCCACCGGTTCCGTTCCCGCCAGGGAAACATAGCAGCCAGCGTCTCGGCCAGCCAGCGTAATTGGGTATGCTGGAAGAGCGCGCCCTTTGGCTGGTCGGTGGTTCCAGAGGTATAGTAGAGAACGGTTGGAGCATCCAAATCAGGCGGCGAGAAGGTTGCCTTTTGCCCTTGCCCCAAAGTGAGGAACTCCTGCCAGGGGATGACCTCAGGTGATCCAATAACCGGTTTTTCTGCCTGGCAAAACGAAACAACAGGCCCATCGAAGTGAATCTCATTCAGACGCACGGCAATTTCCGGTGCGCCGACCAGAAATAGCCTGGCCTGGCAATCGGCGAGCAGACGCTGGATCTCGCCGGGCGGACTGCTGGCATACAGCGGGACACTGATCGCCCCATAGAGCCCGCAGGCGACCAGAGCAGAGAAATAGCGGCTACTATTGTGGCCCGCGATGGCGACCCGATCTCCGGGGACAATGCCCAGCGCACGCATCGCTGCACACACCGCCAGGATTTCGTCGTGGATCTCTTTTGCCGGGCGAACGTGTTCTTCTCCGCCTGACAGATCGTGATACGTCACCGGATTGCGCCTGCTCTTCAGCCGGTAGAGGATTTGTTCATGGACGGTGCGCGTGGTGCGATGCCAGAAACTGTGATGGACGGCATAGGCCAGGATTGGGTCCATGATTTGCTGCCAGCGATGTGGGTAGTCGCCCAGTAACCGCTCTGTGTTGGCTCGGAGAAAGTTTGGCTGCTTCTGGAAATATGGTAACAAACGCACCAGATTGCCAAGGTCACGGTCGAGCCCTTTTGCCAGCCAACGAGCAAGCTGTTTTAACCCCCAAATGGGCAGGAAGCGTACCCGTGGCAGCGTGAGATTCATATTTTGCGCGGCCCACTGCCGGACAAAGGTGGTGATTTCGGCCAGGTCCGGCTGATCGCTGATGGGTGGGGTCAGATGAAAGGTCAGCCCGGCTGCCCGCGGATCAAAGGTCAGGCGGGTGATCGCAGAAGCCACGTAATTGACCGGTACGAGGTTCACATGCAACGTGGGTTTGGCCGGCAGGATGTGGGCGCGGCCCGTCATGTACAGGCGTAAGGGATAATACAGGGTATTGAAGGTTTTACTATACCCTGTCTGTGAATCCCCCACGATCATTCCTGGCCGAAAGATCGAGATGGGCAGTTCGCCAGCGGCCTGGCGCACCAGCATTTCCGCTTCGTATTTGCTTTGTTCGTAGGGGGTCGAAAAACCAAAGTTGTCGGATAGATCGCCTTCAGGGATATCGCCGCAGCGTTCCCCGGATACATAAGCGGTGGAGACGTGGGCGAAACGCGCTAAACCATGATCGGAATGGATCGCGTATGCCACTTCGAGCACATGCCGGGTTCCCTCTACATTAATCCGTCTGAGTGCTTCGATCGGCTCAAACAGGCGCACATCCGCTGCTGAATGGATAATGTGGGTTACCTGTTGGGTGACTTCGTGGAAATCGGCCAAGTTTAATCCCAAATGCGACATCGTTACGTCTCCTGGCAAGACGCGAACTCGCGCTTTTCCAGCCGCACGTAACTCGGGCCAATCCCACCATTCGCGTTGTAAGCGCTGCTCCGCAGCGTCTGAATTGTTTGCCCGGACGAGCGCGATGATCGTCGCATTTTCGTTCAACAGGATTTGACGGGCAATTTGGGTGCCAAGGAAACCGGTTGCGCCCGTCAGTAATATGGTCGAATGCAAGGACAGATGGCTTTGGCGCTGTGCAATGGGGGTCACGACAGTCGATGTCCTTCGGCTTGTATGGTGACATATCGAACACATCCCGCCTGGCGAAGCTGATGCAGAGAAATCCCCTGGCTGATCCCCAGTATAGTTTGTTGGGGATCTATGACAATTGATCCGGATAAGATGTGAATACCATATTGATACAGAACAGGGGAAAGCGGGGTACTGGGTCCGATCATGACGATAATGGCGTCCGGACGGCAGAGCGCCATCAGGCCGTCGAAGGTTTTGTTGATCAGGGTCGTAGCAGTGATGGCGACATAATCCGCTTGCGGCAGGATGTCCGGAGCGGCGGCCGCTGGCAAATCTCCCTCGCGTGGATTCAATTCCAGCACCCATAACTGGTTCACGTGCGCCTTCAATTGTTCCTGGAAGGGAAAATGGCCAATCATCGCTACATTTTTTCCGGCGCTATGCTGAACGAGATAATCTTCTGCTTTTCGCTCTGCCCACTGGTCAGGCGTCTGGGGGAGCAGGGCATTGATCGTGGCAAACCCAATCGCTATCTCGGTGAAACTGGGCGACTCACTTAATGCGGCCAGCTCCCGGTAATCCATTTCAAGTAAATGACCGGCCTGTCGCACTGCCGGCCGAACGTGGTGCATAAAATCCGGGTTCGAGAGCGTCGCAGCCAGGCCACAGCGAATCCCACCTTCGGTTTCAACCAGCACGGCTGTCCGAGAGAAACCGACCTGGACTGCCAGGATGCGACCAGGGAGAATCGCCTGTTGTAATTGGTTGGCAAGTGTCATCCGATCCCTCCTAATAAGATAAACTCAATCTTATCCTGTATTTGCCATATGAAGGGTATTCCATATCAAGGAAAAAGGAAATGCAGCGCGTAAAAGTATTCCTTTTGAGCGAGCCAGCCGGGGACATACCTTGTCCCCGGCTGTTGGTTTCATGAATGCTATATTCTGAACCGTGCCCGTGAATGCAATGGAAGGATACTATTGAGCGCTCTATCACCACGGAGCGATTCAAAAATCTGACCTAGTAAGGAGCGTCACCGCAAGAAGGCTTCGGTCAGCCCACCGTCCACACTGATAATCTGCCCGGTCGTCTTCCCAAATTTGCTGCTGATCAGCAGATAGGCAATTTCCGCCTGGTCAGCCAGGGTAACCGGGGATTTCGTCAGGGTTCGCTGGGCATAGAAGTTTGCCAACCGATCGCGCAGCGCCTCTGTGCTGTCCTCTTCCTGAAAAGCAACGTTGTATTTGTTCAACGAGCTGATTACCCGTTCTCTTGGGAACATGCTGCTTCCTTCGACAACGGTTGCAGGGGCCAGGCCATTGACACGCACCAGCGGCGCCAGCTCCACAGCCAGTTCGCGCACCAAGTGGTTGGCTGCGGCTTTGCTGGTGTCATAGGCCACCGAACCCGGTTTGGCGACGGCCGCATTCACACTGGTAGTGACCACCAGGCTGCCTTTTAATCCCTGTGCCTGCCAGATCTTGCGGGCTTCATCCGCCACGAAATAGCTGCCGGTTACATTTATGGCATAGGTCAGCGCCCATTTATCATCAGGGATATGCCCCGTTGCATCCGGGGAGACAAAGATCCCGGCAGTGACAATAATGTGATCGATGCCACCATAGGCCAGGATGACCTGGTCGAACATGGCACGGACGCTTTCGCGGCTGGTAATATCCGCGCCCAGGCCAATGGCCTGCCCGCACCCGGAGATGCCCGTTCCGGCGACACCGATCCCGGTGCCGTATTTCTGCGTAATCTCCTGGGCGGTATTTTCGGCGGCCTCCAGCGACAGATCGGCGCAAACAACGTGCGCACCTTCCGCCGCAACCCGGAGGGCGGTGGCTTTGCCAATGCCGCTGCCAGAACCAATTACGAGGACAACACTGCGGGCCAATTCTTTCTCGGCAGGCATGCGTTTCAACTTGGCTTCTTCTAGCAGCCAGTATTCAATATCAAAGGCTTCCTGTCGTGGCAGCCCTTGATAGGTGCTCATGGCTTCCGAAGCACGCATGACATCAATGGCGAGAGAATAAAACTCAGCCGTCACCCGGCTTTCACTTTTGTTCTTGCCCCAGGCGATCAAGCCCAAGCCGGGGATCAAAATGACGGTGGGGTTCGGGTCGCGCATGGCCGGCGAATTGGGATGCTTGCAGGCCTGGTAATAGGCCGTATAGTCGGCGCGGTAGGCAACCAGGCCCTGTTGCAGTTTCTCGATTAAGGTTTCCAACGTCTCGGTCTGTGGATTCCAGTCGACATACAATGGTTTGATCTTCGTGCGTAAAAAGTGATCCGGGCAAGAGGTGCCAATTTCCGCCAGACGGGGCGCATCGACGCTGTTGACAAATTGCAGCACGCGATCGGTCACATGCACAGTGCCAATCCATCGGTTCTGCTGGGAGATCATCCCTCGTAATTTGGGAAGCAGTTGAACCAGCACCCGGTTCCGCTCGGTTTCTTCGAGCGCGCTGTATTTCTGCCCGCCAAAGGTCTGCTCGCCCCGATCGCAGTGCTCAATATAAAGGGCGGCTTTCTCAATCAAGGTCAACGTTAGATCGTAACAGGCCTGATCCTCGTCGGCCCAGTTGATCAGGCCATGCTGTCCCATAATCAACCCTTTCAGGTGCGGGTTCTGTTTGACCTTCTCGCGCATCACCAATCCCAGGTCGAACCCAGGACGCTGCCAGGGAATCCAGCCGACCTCATCCCCAAAAATCGCGTGGGTCAATCGTTCCTGGTCTTTGCTCGCGGCAATGGCGATGGCCGAAACCGGGTGCATATGATCCACGTGGCGATAGGGGATCAAACCGTGCAAGGGGGTATCAATGGAACTGGCGGCTGGATTGAGACCAAAGGTGGTGTGGCGATACATCTCCACCATGGCGTCCTCAATCTCTGTCTTCGCGCCTTTTACATCCGCCTGATTGTAGATATTCTCCAGGGATAAAAATTTCTTCATGTATAGGGAGGCAAAATTTACGCGGGTGGCCGTACGCAAGTCGCCACCCGATCCTTTTACCCATAAGACTTCCTCCGCTTCCCCGCTTAAAGGATCGACCATCGTGACTTTCGCAGAGGTATTGCCCCCACCGGTATTGGTAATGCGTTGGTCTGCGCCTAAGATATTGCTGCGATATCGCAGCCGCTCTACCGGATCCAGCTGGTTGGCGACCTGGTTATCCCACAAATAATGAACGTAACGATACGCACTTGATTGGTCACCCATCTTTGGACTCCTTTGGTTGTGTTTCGGTAAAGGCTCTTACGCATCGCACAAGATTGATGGCTATATAGGGCTACTGTTCCTTCGGATACCCCACGTAGACCGTCTTGGTACGGGTGTAGAACTCGATGGCCGCTGGGCCCTGTTCTTTGAAAGTGTTTGCGCTGGAATGCTTGAACCCGCCGAACGGCGCTTGCAATGCCAACCCGGTCGTCGGCTCGTTGATCTTGACCACGCCCGCGTTCACACGGTCGGCAAAGGTCAGCGCCTGGTTCAGATCGCGCGTCACTACCCCGGCCGAGAGGCCAAAGGTGATGTCGTTGGCTTTCTCCACAGCGTCGTCAAAGCTGCGCGCCCGCAGCACGCTGATCACCGGCCCAAAGATTTCCTCCTGGGCAATGCGCATGTCTGGTTCTACCCGGTCGAAGACCACCGGCTGGAGGAAGAAGCCACCGTCTGATACTTGCGCCCCACCGGCCAGCAGTTTCGCGCCTTCCTGCTTGCCAATCTCGACGTAATCGAGATCGGTCTCGAACTGCCCCTGGCTGGAAGCCGGTCCCATCTGCACGCCCTGTTCGAGCCCGTCTCCCACCCGCAAGTTCCTGGCTGCCTCGGCCAGCGCCTTGACAAACGCGTCGGCCACCGGTTCTTCCACAATCACCCGGCTGGTTGCCGTGCAGGCCTGGCCGGTCAGGCCATAGCCTCCTGCCACCGCCAGGTTGACGGCCAGATTCAGGTCGGCGTCTTTCAATACGACCATCGGGTTCTTACCCCCCATCTCGAGTTGAACGCGGGTCAGGTTGGGAATGGCTTTGGCGTAAATCCCCGTGCCGACCTTGTACGAGCCGGTAAACGAGATGCCTTGAACATGCTTGCTGGCGACGATCTCGTCGCCGATTTCCGCGCCGCGGCCGGTGATGAAGTTCAGCACGCCGGCCGGAAGTCCGGCATCCACCAGCGCCGCAACCAGCATGCTGGCAATGAGCGGCGTCTGGAAAGCGGGCTTAAATACAACCGCATTCCCGTATACCAGTGCTGGGGCGATCTTCCAGGCCGGTATGGCGATCGGGAAGTTCCAGGGGGTGATGATCGTGACTACCCCGAGCGGCTCGCGCCGGGTATAGAGCAGTTCATTCTGCGTATTGCCGGGCAGCACTTGCCCGCCCATACGCCAGCCTTCGCCGCCGAAGTAGCGGAAGATGTCTCTGGCGCGTGCAACCTCGCCTTTGGCTTCCGTAAGCGTCTTGCCCTCTTCCTGCGTCAGCGCGCGCGCCATCTCGTCCAGCCGACCATCGATGATCTGGCTGGCCTTATCCAGGATGGCTCCCCGCTGCGGTGGCGGAGTCTGCGCCCATTGGGGGAACGCCTCACACGCAGCAGCAATCGCCTGCCGCGCATCTTGCAAGGTGGCTAATGGATATACGGATACCTCTTGCGCTGTGTTGGCGGGATTAACCGTTTTCGCCGTCGCGCCGCTGGATGATTCAACCCATTGGCCATTGATCAAATTTTTGATGTGATTCATAGCTATCCCCTAAAAGAAAGGTCTGGATGATGATTTATTCTAAATCCGACAATGCTACCATTATAAACGTCTTCCGGTGACAACAGCCGGATTGGCTATGATCAACAGAATGATCCGTCCCTAGATCAATACCAAATACTTGGCACGAATTGAGCCAATGAACCGAATTTCGATGTAAACATGCGGTTTTTTTTGTTATCCACCCTGCTCCTAGTATGAAGCAAAACAAACACGGCAAAAACCAGAGACCCACTTTAAAGGTAATTGCGCTTGTGGAAATACCGGTTATAATTATACTCACTCAGTGAGTAACTATGGGTCCACAAAAACCGCATCACATTGGCACGCTTTCTCCAGAGATGGCTTTGCTCGGGCTTCTTTACGAAGGCCCAGGGCACGGCTATGATCTGCATCGTACCGTAATCGCCGATCTCGGCTTTGTCTGGCATCTGAGCCAGAGCCAGGCATATTCGATCCTGAAGCGTTTGGAAGCACGCGGAGATATTTCTGTCGAAGAAGTCCCCCAGGAAAAATTACCGCCCCGCCAGCTGCTGCATATGACCAGTCAGGGACGTGAGCGCTTTTTGGAATGGCTGGATGCGACCAGCGGGGGAAGCACGCGCGCCATCCGTCTCGAATTCGTCACCCGGCTGTACTTCTTGCAGATGTTCATGCCCGAAAAAATTTCCACCGCTTTTGAGCGTCAAAGAAAGGAGGCACTGGAGCATATCGATCGTCTGGAAAAAAACTCCGCGTGTTTACCGGAGAATCAAATCTACAACCGGATGAGCTTGGATATGCGCCTGAAGCAGCTCCAATTGATCCTGGAGTGGTTGGACGACTGCCAAAAGCTCTTCTCACCACCTACGTCAGGATAAGGAAAAAACAATGAAACGTGTTTGGGTTTACCTCCTGGTAATTGCCATACTGTTGTCGGCTTGCAGCACCCGGATAGCGGTCGCTCCAGAAACCAAAGCGCCCACACCTGTACCCATTGTGGCTGTCGAGTCAAAATCGCTAACCGTTTACGCTGCTGCTTCGTTGACGGATGCGTTCACCGAGATCAGCAAGAGTTTTGAAGCTTCCAATCCAGGGGTTACGGTCACGTTGAATTTTGCCGGGTCGCAAACGCTGCGCACGCAAATTGAGCAAGGCGCACAGGTAGATGTTTTCGCTTCGGCGAATGCCAAAGAGATGGACGCGCTGGTAACCGGTAATTTTGTTGGCGCAGATACCTCTAGGATTTTCTTAACCAATCAACTGGTGGTCATTATGCCCGAAGCCAATTCCGCTGGGATCAAACAATTGGAAGACCTTTCCAAAAGCAGGCTGAAGCTTGTTTTGGCTGCCAAAGAAGTCCCGGTCGGAAATTATTCCTTGCAGGTACTGGATGAACTGGATCAGGCGTTCGGCGGCGGGTATAAAGATAAGGTTTTGGCGAATGTGGTTTCCTATGAGAACGATGTCAAACAGGTAGTCGCGAAAGTTCAATTAGACGAAGCGGATGCAGGCATCGTGTATTCGTCTGACAGCGTGGCGGCCCCCGAGTTGCAGAAAATTGATATTCCGGTTGAGAACAATTTGGTCGCAAAATATCCAATCGCTGCGCTAACACAATCCAGGGAGCCGGAACTTGCCCAGGCATTTATTTCGTACGTGCTTTCTTCAGAAGGGCAGTCCATCCTCAAGAAGTGGGGCTTCCTACCTGTTCCATAGCCGCATGCGACTGCGCCGGCCTTTCCTCCGCCCAACCAACCCCGCGAACAGCCGCTTTGACTTGCTGTTCGCGGGACCTGGCCTGCTGCTGATTTTTTTGCTGGGGATGCCGCTGCTGGCCTTGTTTCTCCGCGCGGCAGGGAACAGTTTCCTGACAGATGCGCTGTCCAGCACCGCCCTCCAGGCGCTGCGGTTGAGCCTGGTTACCAGCCTGATCAGCGTTACCATATCGATATTGATCGGCACGCCCCTGGCGTATATTCTGGCGCGCTGGAACTTCCCTGGCCGATCTGCGGTCGAACTGCTGGTCGATCTTCCGGTGGTTCTGCCGCCTTCCGTTGCCGGCCTGGCGCTGCTGATCGCGTTTGGCAGGCAGGGCCTTTTTGGCAGCCTGCTGGTTCCGCTTGGGATCAGCCTGCCGTTCACGGTCGCCGCAGTGGTGATCGCACAGACCTTTGTTTCGGCCCCGTTGTTTGTCCGATCGGCCCGGGTGGGGTTTGCTGCGATTGACCCACAGCTCGAAGAAGCCGCCTTGGTCGAAGGCGCGAACCAGTGGCAGATGTTTCGAGAGGTGATGGCCCCTTTGGCGGGCAGGGCCCTGGTAAGCGGCGCGATGATGACCTGGACGCGCGCATTAGGCGAGTTTGGTGCAACGATCCTGTTCGCGGGGAATTTACCAGGTGTTACGCAGACCATGCCCCTGGCAATTTACCTGGGATTTGAGCGTAACCTGGATGTTGCGGTGGTATTGTCCGTGGAATTAATTTTCGTTTCCGTCCTGCTGCTGGTTCTCATGAAAAAACTGGATGGTCACCAGTTTTCATAATTCTCTCGCGTAAAATTCGAGTTCGAAGCGGTGATTTTCCCCTAGAACTCCCGCAGATCGTTTTCCAACCAGGAGAGTTCCGCCTTAATTTGACCAGTGCGGTACTGGCGCAGGAACCATTTGAAGGATGCTGGCTCAGCCGTCTCCATGGATATGGACTCCAGCCATTTTTGGCAGGTGGCGCGCTGCGCATCAATGAGATCCTGGACCTGCTTTTCGCCTTCCAGTCTGGCGAAATACAGCTTTGCCATAAATTCCTGGCGCATTTGATGGTGTGCATTGACCGGGCTTCCAAGCCAGCTTTGGTACGCAGCTTTTCCAGTGGTTGTCAGGGTATACATCTTTCGCGGCGGGCGTGCCGGCTCTTGGGGCTCGACCTCTCCCCGGATGTAACCATCTTGTTCCAGTTTCGACAACAACGCATATAACTGGCTTTGTTTCAAACGCCAGATCGGTCCCAATCCGTCCGGATGGTTCACCAATTGGTGAAGCTGGTAGCCATGAACAGGCCCCTGAAGCAAATAACCAAGCAGGGCCAGTTCCATACCAGGAGGGCGGCGTACCATCGGACACATCTGTGCGTTTTATCCTTATTTATTCAATAAGTATACAAAAAATGATGTCACGATCTCGTCATGATTCAGTGTGACGTTTGTAACAAGACAATTGAAACAATAAGCTTGACATGCTACTATTTTCTTAACCGAGAAAATCGGTCTTTCATATCGAGAAATCTTCCCTGTATTTCCTCACAGCCACATCACAGCCCTCTTTCTCACCATTCTATAGCCACTCTGCGATATCCAAACGATCAAGAAGAATTGGAGGCACTATGCTGAAAAAGTCTTTCATCATCAACGGAGTCAGCAAGACGTTGATCATTGATCCTGAAGCGAGCCTGGCAGATGTTCTGCGCAAGCAGTTACTCCTGACCGGCACGAAAGTATCGTGCAATGATGGGCACTGCGGCGCGTGTTCTGTCATTGTCAATGACAAACTCACCTTAGCCTGCGTGACCAAGATGAGCCGTGTTCCAGAAGGCGCGTCTATCCTGACGGTTGAGGGGATTGGCACACCGGAGAAGATGCACCCAATTCAGCTTGCGTTCGCTGTGCATGGGGCAGCGCAGTGCGGTTTCTGCACGCCCGGCATGGTTGTTTCGGCGTACGCGCTGCTGAAGAAGAACTCAAGCCCCACCCGCGAAGAGGTGCGCACCTGGCTGACCCAGCATCACAATGCCTGCCGCTGCACCGGGTACAAGCAGATTGTGGATGGCATTATGGATGCCGCGGCCGTGATGCGGGGCGAGAAACCGGTGGAAGATCTGCAGTATAAGCTGCCGGCTGATGGAAAGATCTGGGGCGGCAGTTATCCGCGCCCGACCGCGACTGCCAAGGTAACCGGAACAATCGACTTTGGGCAGGATCTTGGCCTCAAGATGCCCGCCGGTACGTTGCAGCTGGCGCTGGTGCAGGCCAAAGTCTCGCATGCCAATATTCTTTCGATCGACACCTCCGAAGCGGAGAAGATGCCCGGCGTCTATAAGGTCATCACCCATAAGGACGTTAAGGGCAAGAACCGCATCACTGGTCTGATCACCTTCCCGACCAATAAAGGTGATGGCTGGGACCGCCCGATCCTATGCGATACGAAGGTGTTCCAGTATGGCGATGCCATTGCGATCGTGGCTGCCGATACGATTGAAGCCGCCAAAGCTGCCGCTGAGAAGGTCAAGGTGGAGCTGGAAGAACTGCCGGCGTATATGAGCGCCCCAGCAGCGATGGCGGATGATGCCATTGAAATTCACCCTGGCACGCCCAACGTCTACTTTGAGCAGAAAGTTGCCAAGGGACCCGACACCAAACCGATCATGGAAGTGGCCCCCTATGTGGTGGAAGACAGCTTCTACCTGCAGCGCCAGCCACACCTGACCATCGAGTCGGACATAGGCTTTGCTTACTACGATGAGAATGATGTCCTGACGATCCATTCCAAGAGCATTGGCCTGTACCTGCACCTGTTCATGATTGCCCCCGGGCTGGGCATTGACCCCTCCAAGCTGCGCCTGGTGCAGAACCCGGCCGGTGGCACATTCGGCTACAAGTTCAGCCCTACAATGGAAGCGCTGCTCGGCGTGGCCTGCATGGCAACCAGGCGCCCAGTTTATCTGGAATACGATTACCAGCAGTACATGCAGTACACCGGCAAGCGTTCGCCCTTCTTTATTGACATCAAAATGGCTGCCGACAAAGACGGGAAAATCGTGGCAATGGAACATGATTTCATCGTCGATCATGGCCCATACTCCGAGTTTGGCGATCTGCTGACCCTGCGCGGCGCGCAGTATATCGGATCTGGTTATAACATCCCCAGCATCCGCGGGCGGGGCCGCACGGTTTGCACCAATCATGTTTGGGGTTCGGCTTTCCGCGCGTACGGCTCGCCGCAGTCCTTCCTGGCGTCCGAAAGCCTGGTGGACGAGCTTGCAGAAAAAATTGGCATGGATCCGCTGGAATTCCGCTACATCAACGTTTACCGCCCCGGCTCAACCACCCCCACCGGCCAGGACCCCGAGGTGTACAGCCTGCCAGAAATGCTGGAGAAGCTGCGCCCGCTCTACAAGGAAGCCAAAGAGAAGGCCGCTCGCGAATCGACACCGGAGAACAAGAAGGGCGTGGGCATCACCATTGGCCTGTATGGCTGCGGCCTGGACGGACAGGACAGCTCTGAAGTGCTCATTGAGAAGACCAAAGAAGGCGTTACTGTCTATGCCACATGGCAGGATCACGGCCAGGGCGCGGATATGGGTACGCTCGGCACCGCGCACGAAGCCCTGCGCCCGCTGGGACTGGCCCCCGACCAGATTAAGCTGATGCTGAATGACACCGGCACGGCCCCCAACTCAGGGCCTTCTGGTGGCAGCCGCAGCCAGCTCATGATCGGCAACGCAATCGTCAACGGCTGCGAGCAGCTCATTGCGGCGATGCGTAAGGCGGATGGCGGCTTCTACACGTACGAGGAAATGGTCGCCAACAAGATCCCGCTGAAATACACGGGCAAGTGGACCGCTTCGATGAATTCGAACTGCGATGAGAACGGTCAGGGCAAGCCCTTCGCGACCTATATGTACGGCGCCTTCATGGCGGAAGTTAACGTCAACACCCGCACCGGCAAGACCACGGTTGAGGGCATGACGGTGATGGCCGACATCGGCAAGATCAACAACAAGCTGGTTGTCGATGGGCAAATCTACGGCGGCGTGGCCCAGGGCATTGGCCTGGCGCTTTCGGAAGACTTCGAAGATATTCAGAAGCACAGCACCATGCTTGGCGCAGGCATCCCCTATGCCAAGGATGTTCCGGATAAGTTCAATATCCACTACTTCGAGTACCCGCGCGAGGTTGGCCCATTCGGCGCCTCGGGCGTGGGCGAGCTTCCACTCACGTCACCGCACGTCGCGATCATCAATGCCATTTACAACGCAACCGGTGTTCGTATCCGCCACCTGCCGGCCTACCCTGATAAGGTGCTGGCTGGTCTGAAAACGTTGGAGCCTGCATAGTCGTTCATAAAAAACGGGCGCGCCCGCGTTCGCCGAGCGCGGACGCGCCCGAAACACCACGTTTTGCCACGGAGATCACGATTTGCACGAAGCGAACATTCGTGTCATTTGTGGTATCTGTGGCAAAATAGGTTTACAACGGTTGGTGGAATATATCAGGAAAGCCAAATAATGGATCAAAAAGAACTGCGCGAACAGGAAAACCGCTGCATTCAGGAACAGCCCCCAGCCTGTACCGCAGCCTGCCCGGTGCATGTCGATGCGCGCGGCATGATCGCTGAAATTACCAGAGGCGATTTTTCTGCGGCGTTGAAACTGTACCGCAAAGCAGTCCCCTTTCCCGGCATTATCAGCCATATTTGCGATCAACCCTGCCAGGCGGTTTGCCTGCGCAAAGACCTGGGCGGCGCGATCGAAATTGCCGCTTTGGAGCGTGCCTGCCTGGAATTTGGCGGCGAAGGCGCGGAGCCTATCAAGACGCTGCCGCGCAAGGCGAAAAAAGTTGCCATCATTGGCGCAGGCATCAGCGGCTTGACGGTGGCTTTTGACCTGGCGCGTAAGGGCTGGGGTGTCGCCATTTATGAGGCCAGCGACCGCATCGGCGGTGGATTGTGGAAGACCCCCCCGGACCTCCTGCCGCGCGATGTGCTTCTGCAAGATCTGCAAGTGATTGAGGATCTAGACGTTGAAATAATCCTCAATACGGCTGTCGGTCGCAAAGGTGGTAATGGGCACAGCACCTTTTTGGCGCGCCTGTGCGAGGAATATGACGCGGTTTACCTCAGCATCGGGCCCAATGCCAGCGATATCCCTGATTTGAAACTGGATGAAACCGGGAAAGTGGTCGTAGACCCGCAGACGTACCAAACCTCACAGAGCGGGGTGTTTGCCGGCGGGGATGTGCTGCGCATTTCGGTGAATTTCCCAGAACAGGAACTGCATCATTCCGCCATTCGATCCATCTCCGATGGCCGCCGCGCTGCCACTTCTATCGACCGGTTTCTCCAGCGCGTCTCGCTGACAGCATCACGGGCCAACGAGGGGCCCTACGAAACGCGCCTGTACACCAACACCAGCGGTATTACGCTCCAATCGCCATCAGCGGCGGACAGCCTGGTGACACACTACAGCCAGGAGCTGGCCGAGACCGAAGCAGCACGCTGTATACAATGCCAGTGCTTAGAATGCGTGAAGGCTTGTGAGTACCTCGCGCATTACAAAGGTTACCCGAAGCGATACATCCGCGAGATCTATAACAATCTCTCCATCGTGATGGGAACGCGTTTCTCGAACCAGTTTATCAATACCTGTGCGGTCTGCGGGCTGTGCGGTGAGGTCTGCCCGACTGATGTGGATATGGGTGATATTTGCCATAACGCGCGCGAGCAGATGGTCGAGCAGAAACGGATGCCCACTTCGGCGCACGATTTTGCCCTGCGTGATATGGCTTTTAGCAACGGTGAAAAATTTGCCCTGGCCCGCAACGCGCCCGGATTTGATACCAGCACCTATCTCTTTTTCCCAGGCTGCCAGTTGAGCGCCGACTCACCAGAATACGTGGAAAGGGCGTACCAGTTCCTTGGTGGCGCATTTCCCGATCAAGGCGTCGGTTTGATGCTGCGCTGCTGCGGCGCGCCTGCCGATTGGGCCGGGCGCAAGGATCTGTTTGCCGCCTCACAGGCCGAATTTTATGCCGAATACGAAAAGCTTGGGAAACCGAAACTGATCTTGGCTTGTTCAAGCTGCTACCAGATGTTCCAAACGTATTACCCGGAGGTTGAAATTCTATCCTTCTGGGAAGTGTTTGACCAGCATGGTCCGCAGCAGTTTGAGCGGCGGGTTTTCCATGCCCCGGTTGCCGTACATGATCCCTGCTCCACACGATATGAAGCGCATATTCAAGACGCGGTGCGCAATATCCTGCGAAAGATGGACTGCCCGGTCGAGGAGCTGCCGTTCAGCCGTGAAAAGACGGAGTGCTGCTCATATGGCGGCTTGATGTGGCTGGCAAACCGACCGGTCGCGGAGAAAGTAGTGCAGCGCAGGATCGCGGAGAGCCAGCGCGATTATGTTACCTACTGCGCGATGTGCCGCGACTTTTTTGCCCGGCGCGGTAAACGAACGCAGCATCTACTCGATCTTATCTACGGCGCGGCTGGAGAAGATCACACCACTGCCCCGCCGGTCGGTTTTTCACAGCGGCATGAGAACCGTGCCCGGCTGAAAGCAAAACTGCTCAACGAACGTTGGAGTGAGACCATGCCCGAACAACAAGACTTTGAGAACATACGCCTGATCCTGCCGGAAGCAGTGCAGCAGATGATCGAAGACCGGCTGATCCTCGTGGAGGATATCCAGAGGGTGATCGATTACGCCGAGCGAACCGGTAAACGTATGCACAACGCATCCACCGGGCATTACCTTGCCTATTACAAACCTACCAGCGTCACCTATTGGGTCGAATACACCCCTCACGAAGGCGCTTTTCTGATCCACAAAGCCTACAGCCACCGCATGGAAATCGGGCTGGGAGGATCAAAATGAGCCAGTATGTTGACCTCTCCGCCTATGAGGGATGGACCTGCGCCGACTGCGGACAGCCGCTCCAGCCGGGCAAGGTAGATATCGCTTACATGGGCAGCTCTTTCCAGGTGGAACTGCTCCGGTGCCCAAACTGCGGTTTGGTGCTCATCCCAGAGGAGCTGGCACTGGGCAAAATGGCCGAAGTGGAAAAAGCGTTGGAAGATAAGTAGAGTCACTTTTTGATTGACCAGGATTTGATAATCAACGGCGAGGTGCGAATGGAAGACATGGAGCGCATGAGATCATTGAAGCAGCAGGGTTTCTACTGTAGCCAGATCCTTTTAAGCATGGGACTGGAAATGCAGGGAAAATCCAATCCTGAACTGATCCGCGCCGTACACGGTCTGGCTGGTGGGTTGGGGTTCACAGGCGAACTATGCGGCGCACTATCCGGCGGCGCTACGTTGCTCGGGCTGTACGCGGGCAAAGGGACACCAGAGCAGGAGGAAGATCCGCGCTTGCTTTTTATGATCGAGGATCTTGTCAAATGGTTCAAAGCGGAATATGGCGAGCAGTTCGGCGGCATCCGCTGTGAAGAAATTATCGCGGGAGACAGCCAGAACACGACGCGGCGCTGCCCGGTAATGGTGATTGGGGTGTTCCAGAAGGTCAAAGAGCTGCTGGTGGAAAATGGCTACGATCTTTCGGGGCTGGAAGAATGAGGGAGATTCTTTCGCGAACCGAGAGTGTCTGCCCTGAATGCCTTGCTCGCATCCCCGCGGACCGCGTGTCGGATGGCGCGGATATTTTCCTGGAGAAAACCTGCCCGGAACACGGCGCCTTCCGCACGGTTCTCTGGCGTGGGAAACCGTACTATGCTCTATGGGCGCGGCCAAAGATCCCATCCTTTCCACAAAATCCCTTCACAGAGGTCAGGGACGGCTGTCCGTATGACTGCGGCCTGTGCGGTGATCACCGCCAGCACACCTGCTCGGTGCTTCTCGAGGTAACCCAACGCTGCGATCTGCGCTGTCCGGTATGTTTTGCTGACGCTGGAAAATCCAGTGCGGATGATTGGACACTGTCTGAAGTATCTGCATGGTACGACCGGCTGCTGGCTTGCGGCGGGCCATTTAACATTCAATTCTCGGGAGGCGAGCCCTGCCTGCGCGATGATCTGCCCGAAATGATCCGCTTGGGGCGCGCGAAAGGGTTCTCCTTCTTTCAGGTGAATACCAACGGACTGCGCATAGCCTGCGAGCCTGCCTACCTGGCGAAGCTCAAGGATGCGGGACTTACCACCGTGTTCTTACAGTTCGATGGCACAAACGATGCTATTTACAGGCAGATCCGCGGGCGGGATCTATTGGAGCAGAAGCTGCAGGCGCTGGCAAACTGCGTAGAGCAGGGCGTTGGCGTGGTGCTGGTGCCCACGTTGATCCCTGGGATCAACACCGGCGATATCGGGAACATCATCCGCCTGGCGCTGGCCAATATGCCGGCTGCTCGCGGCGTGCATTTTCAGCCGGTCAGCTACTTTGGACGGTATCCAGCTGGTCTGGACCAAGAAGCGCGGATCACCCTGCCAGAGGTCATCCGGGAAATTGAAACGCAAACGGGCGGTATGATGCCTGCCGAATCATTTTGCCCGCCGGGCTGTGAAAACGCGTTGTGCTCATTCCACGCGAATTTTGTGCTCATGCCAAACGGCGTGCTGAAACCCTTATCTCATTTCCAAGAAACAACCTGCGGCTGCAAACCGATCATTGCCGCGGAAGGCGCAGCACGGGCACGCAAGTTCGTGTCTGCCAATTGGGCGAATCCTGGATCCGCTCCTCAAACGTCGATCTTTCACCAGAGACCCAGTCTGGACGATTTGGATTTCTTCCTGGAACGGAAACGCACGTACACCTTCTGTATCTCGGGAATGGCGTTCCAGGATGCCTGGAACCTCGACCTGGAACGCTTGCGGGACTGCTGTATCCACGTGGCCAGCCCGGATGGCAGGCTGGTTCCGTTCTGTGCATATAATCTGACGGACCGGCAGGGGCGGTCGATTTACCGGAACCACCAGGCGGGGTAGCATGCGAATCACACCGCTTGATGATTGGATTCGCCAGAAGATTGGGGCAAGCCAGCCAAACTTCACCCGGCAGGCGCTTGAAGATTGGCAACTCTCCCGCTTGAATGAAACACTGGCGCTCGCGCGGGTCAGAAGTCCCTTCTACCGCAGGCTGTTTGCCGGGATGCCCGAAATCCTTCACAGCGTTCAAGACTTGCGCCAGTACCCATTCACAACACCCGAAGATGTCCGCCGCAGCCCACTCCTGTTTGTGTGTGTTTCACAGGGCGAGATCCAGCGGGTGGTGACCCTGCAAACTTCCGGAACCACTGGCCTGCCCAAGCGCTTCTTTTTCACCGCGGAGGACCAGGCACTTACGGTTGACTTCTTCGGCGTGGGCATGTCTACGCTGACCCGGCCCGGCGACCGGGTGCTCATTCTGCTGCCCGGAGAACTTCCCGGCAGTGTTGGTGATCTTCTCCGCCTGGGGCTGCTGGGGAAAGGCAGGGAACCCATCCCCTATGGCCCTGTTCGTGATCCGTTCCATGCCCTGGATGTGATCCATGAGAAGAAAGCTGACTGCCTGGTTGGATCGCCTACCCAGGTGCTTGGCCTGGCACGCCGCTGGCAGCCTGGCCGGCATAAACCACGAACCGTGCTGCTTTCCACCGATTACGTCCCCAAAGCAATCGTTGATGCGCTAAAAGAGATTTGGGGCTGCGAGGCGTTCAACCACTACGGCGCGACGGAAATGGGTCTGGGAGGTGGGGTAGAGTGTGAGGCCCATGCCGGATACCATTTACGCGAAGCGGATCTGTATTTTGAGATCGTCGATCCGAGCACTGGTGCACCTGTCGAGGATGGAGTGTATGGTGAAGTCGTGGTTAGCACGCTCACTCGCCAAGGCATGCCGCTTATCCGCTACCGAATGGGGGATCGCAGCCGGTACCTGAACGGTGTTTGTTCCTGCGGGACCATTCTAAAGCGGTTGGAAACGATCAGCGGGCGGTATGAGGGTTTTGTACCGGTCGAAGGTGCGCTGCTGCGCCTGCCCGATCTCGATGAAGCATTATTCCCTATCCCAGGCTTGTTGAATTTCACTGTCAACATCAGAGGAGATGAAAAGAAGGCATTCATTGATCTCGAAACGCAGATGCTTACGGATGAAGATGCCGCGGGCCTGGTGGAGCAAGCGCTTTGCGTAATCCCCGGCAGAAAGGACATGAATTTTGTTATCCGCTGCCGGCATGCCCCTGATGAAACGGGCAGCCTGCGCAAGCGAGTGATTGTTGACCATAGAGGGGCGGTGCTTCCGGTCGAGTAAGTCGGTTGCGATAGACGTAGGAGACTATTATGCGTGAAGTGATCTCGGAAATTGAGGCGTGGAAGAAAGCAGGCAGGGCTGTCGCCATTGCGACCAACGTAAAAAAAGGAGGCGCATCGCTGCGCCCGCTGGGAGCGAAAATGGCCATGACAGAAGGACAGAACATTGCCGGGTCGGTCACTGGGGGATGCATTGAAGGGACAGTTTTTGAAGAGGCCATGGAGGTGATCAGGAGCGGCGAGCCGAAACTACTTCACTACGGCGTTCCCGCCGAAGAAACACCCTGGGAAGTGGGGTTAAGCTGCGGCGGTACACTGGACGTGTTTGTCGAAACGATGGACTCACCTGGTTGGCAAGCAGTTTTTCCCGTGTTGAAAAAATGCCTGGAGGATCACCAGGTGGTGGCTGCCGTAACGGTGATCGCGGGCCGCGGAATGGGCAGCAAGATGCTGGTCTGGCCGGATGGCCGCACTGCTGGCAGTCTGGGGTCCGCGGAACTGGATAAAGAGGCGGCTGCCTGGGCGCGTCAACAAATCCAGATGAAGGAAACAAGCTGGACGCACCTGGCTGGCGCGGAAGTTTTTGTGGATGTTTTGACCCCGCCAGCCCGATTGATCGTGATTGGCGCGGTGCATATCGCTATTCCGCTGGTGACCCTGGCAAAGACGCTGGACTTTCACACGGTCGTGATCGATCCACGCAAAGCATTTGCCACACGCGATCGGTTCCCGCACGTGGACGAATTGATTCTTGAATGGCCCGCCACCGCCCTAGAGAAACTTCGCCCAGACGAAGGTACCTGTATCGCGGTGATCAGCCATGATGAAAAGTTTGATAATCCCGCGCTCCAGGTTGCCCTGGCAAGCCCCGCCTGTTACGTGGGTGTTCTCGGCACGCGCAAAAAACTTCCCCAACGCCTTGCGGCGCTGCAGGAGCTGGGCGTACCCGAGGAGCAGCTTCGACGTTTGCGGGCCCCCATCGGCATGAATATTGGCGCGATTTTGCCGGGTGAAATCGCCTTATCAATCCTGGCAGAAATGGTTGCCGCTCAGCATGGCATCCATCGACCTCAAGAAACCCAAACGACCCTGCCTGTCTCCGTCGTATCATAACCACCCAGGCTGTTGATCGCTGTTTTGGCTTCTGCTGTGTCCAGCCAGCCGACAAGGGCTTGTACCGGTTCGTTTTCCCAATTCTCCAGGGGAATGATCAGATCGTAGCGCTCGGTGGTAAGAAACTGAAAATCGAGGCCGAAAAAAATAGCGGCCGTTTCAATCCCAATCCCTGCGTCCACCTCGCCCTGGCTGACCATTTTTGCGACTTCTGAATGGGTCATTTTTTCATTCTGGTAACCGGAAATGCGGGCCGGATCGATACCAGCTTTATTGAGCTGCGTATCAAGCCAGACCCGCGTTCCGGAACCCGGCTGGCGGTTAACAAATCGTATTCCAGGTTTCGCTAAATCGGATATCGATTTCATCCCTTGCGGGTTTCCCGTTGGAACGATCAGCCCCACCCTGCGGTGAGCAAGCGTGAGCATCGCCACCTTTTTCCCGGGTAGCAGTTTCCGTACAAACGGCTCATTGTAGGTATCGGTGTTTTCGTCCCAAAGATGACTGCCCGCCAGGTCTGCTTTTTTTTCGGCCAGGGCAATCAACCCTCCCAGGCTGCCAGTAAAGGAGAGCTGCAAGGCAAATCCTTCGGTGCTTTCCTGGAAATGGGCGGCGACCAGCGCCATTGCCTGGTCGTGACTGCCAACAAAGCGCAAAATGCCTGGCGGATTTTCTTCAGGCTCGCGCGTTACGGTTCGCCAGCGGTCAAGCGCAACATGCAGGGACTGTTCTATCTCATCCGGAGTATAGCGCTGTTTCATCATTTCGAGCAAGAAGTTTTCTGTTCGATTGAACAGCTCTGCCCTGCGCATTGGTGTCTGGTTTTGGTCTACCGGATGATCCACCACGCGTGTGCCCTTACCGGCATGGCTTTCGACCAGGCCAAGCCTTGCCAGCTCCTGGTAGGCGCGTAGAACCGTGCCTGCATTGCACTTCCACGCCTCGGTCATTTTGCGGATTGCCGGCAGCCTGGCGCCGGGTTTCAAAATACCAGAATGGATATCCAGGCGAATGGATTCAATAATTTTCTGGTATATGTGAGTGGAATCCATGGCGATCTTCCTGAGCCAAATTTGCTATAGATTATCGGCGCCAACTGATGATGCACCGTCATCATTATATCTGATAATCACCACCATTTGATGGGCTCGATGGGGCAGAACCTGGTGAGGAAGAAAGCCGGTCTCGTACTACTTGAATTTATCTTTGAACTTGTTGGTAACCTCTTTATCAAAACCAGCAGAAAACGCTTCAAAACGTTGCAGAAGCTGTTCCCCTTCTGGTGTGAGTCCAATTTCTTCCTTTCCTTCATCGCAGGGAATATAGGTTACCAGCTTATAGCCTAAGCCCGTTTCCATTTCATCGAGTTTTAACTGGGCTTCGTGGTAGGATATTTTCATCTTATCGGCAGCCTCTTTGAGTGAGCGGGTCGCACCAATCGCCTTGAGAAAATTCGCTCGCCACACGCTCATCACCACGTTACCTTTTTCCTCAAGCCACAGATTGTACTTAGGTTCCATATCAGCCTCCTCATAAGGTTATTAATAAACGACTCAGGCTTGCATCAGCCTGGTCATTGATTATATCCAATTTTGATAAGGATTATAGAATAACGATATAAATTGTCGTAATCATAGGCCCCGATGAAAGTTCGGCGATAAAAAAGCTTCTGTATAGCGACGTTAATAAAATATCACCACTTTTTGTGTCATTTGTTATAAAACAATTGAAGCAACCATAAATGTCTGGTACGATATTTTCAACAGCCCAGGTTTGATTTTGATAACCCGGCGTGTATTGCCGTCCATCCCCAGATCCAAAACAAGGAGATTGTATGCGACTCAGGAAAATGTGGCTGAATATTAACGGCGCCGACCGAATGTTCATGTGTAATCCTGAAAAGGATTCTCTCGCAGATGTTCTGCGGCGTTTGGGTCTGACCGGCACGAAAGTTGGCTGTGATACGGGCGTATGCGGTTCTTGCAATATCATCGTCAACAATAAGTTGGTTCGTTCCTGTTTGCTGAAAATCAGCAAGGTTGAGGAGTACAGTAAAGTCGTTACGATTGAAGGCATCGGGACGCCAACCCATTTGCACCCAATCCAGGTCGCCTTTATGAATCTTGGGGCTGTGCAGTGCGGTTTCTGCACGCCTGGATTCATTGTCTCTACCTATGCGTTATTGCTCAACAACCCAAGTCCGACCCGCGAACAGGCGCGTGAATGGTTCCAGAAACATCTCAACGTCTGCCGCTGCACAGGCTACAAGCAAATTGTCGATGCCGTCATGGCCGCGGCGAGCGTTATGCGGGGTGAAGCCACAATCGAAGATATCTCCTTTAAAAACCCTGAGGATGGGCAATTTTACGGCAAACCGGTTGTCCGGCCGACGGCTCTTGCAAAAGTATGCGGCCTGGCGGATTATGGGGACGACCAGGAACTAAAAATGCCGGCGGAGACGTTGCATGTTGCCATCGTCCAGCCAAAACTTGCCCACCATGCGAATATTCTTGATATCGATTTTCGCGAAGCCGAACAGATGCCGGGTGTGGTCAAAGTAATCACGCACAAGGAACTGAAGGAAGCCGGCGGTTCAAATATGATGGCTGAGGGTCAGTTCCACGAGCGCACAACGGTTATGGTGCCCAGCCGGAAAGTGTTGTGCGAAGATAAGATCTTCCGCTATGGCGATGTGGTTGCGCTGGTGGCGGCCGATACCAAAGAACATGCGCGCGCGGCTGCAGCGAAAGTTCGGGTGGAGATCGAAAGACTGCCGGAATATCTGAATTACCTGGAAGCCGTCATGCCGGACGCCATGCGCATCCACGAAGATACGCCGAATATCTTCTCCATGCAGCCGGTGTTAAAGGGCGCCGGGCTTGAGGAACCTCGAGCTGTGGCGGATGTTATTGATGACTCACCTCACAGTGTAGAGGGGAGCTTCTATTCAACGCGCGAGCCCCATCTCTCTGTTGAAGGCGTCACCGTACAGGCGTACTTTGATGAAGATGACATCCTGACCATGCAGTGCAAGTCGCAGGGTGTCTATTCTTCGCTTGGACGCATTGGTGACGCGGTGGGGCTGCCCAAGAAGCGCATGCGCATCATTACCAACCCAACAGGCGCAAGTTTCGGCTGGTCCACCAATGCCGGCGACATCTGCCTCGCGGCGGCCGCCTGCGTGGTGACGAAGATGCCAGTTGCCCTTTCCATGACGTATGAGGAGTTCATGCATTTCACCGGTAAGCGCTGCCCATCCCATTCCAATGGCCGCGCCGCTTGTGATGAGAACGGCCATTTGACTGCGGTTGAGTTTGACTTTGGCATGGATCACGGTGCGTATTCATGGGGCGGCGATGACTTGATGACCAAGCAAGTTCGTTTTGCTTTCTTCCCCTACTACGTGCCGCACGTCGCCGGACTGTCGCGCATTGCCAATACCAATCACAACTTCGGCACCGCCTACCGCAGTTATGGGTCACCACAGGCATATACGCTCAGCGAAGCATTAATGGACATGCTGGCTGAAAAAGCCGGGATTGATCCCTTTGAGTTCCGCTGGCGCAACATTGCTCGTAAGGGACAGACCAACATCAACAGCTATCCCTTCAAGCAGTACCCGATGGAAGAGATGATGGAAAAAATGCGCCCGTATTACGAGCGCGCGGTCAAAGAAGCCAAAGAAAACGATACGCCAGAACTCCGGCGGGGTGTTGGCATCGCCTGGGGTGGCTTCAATGTGTCTGAAGGACCCACCGATAACGCGACGGTGGACCTGGAGCTAAACCCGGATAACACCATCACCAAATATGACACCTGGCAGGAACTTGGCCAGGGCGGCGATATTGGCTCGCTCATGGTAACGCTGGAAGCGTTGAAGCCTTTGGGTATCACCCCTGATCGCATCCGCCTCGTCCAGAGTGACACCAAGATTTGCCCCGATAGCGGCATGTCGGCTGGCAGCCGCTCGCACTACATGAACGGGCATGCCACCCGCGTTGCTGCTGAAAAACTTCTGGCGGCCATGTGCAAGCCGGACGGCACCTTCCGGACGTACGAGGAGATGGTGAAGGAAGGGCTGCCGACCAAACACCGTGGGCGTTACGAAACCGTGGTCACCGCTGGGCTTGTCCGTCTCGACCCCAACACGGGCGTCGGTGACCCGCACCCAGCTTATACGTATGCGCTCAACCTGGCTGAAGTGGAAGTGAATACCAAGACAGGCAAGACCCGCGTGATCCGCTTTACCTGCGTGGATGAGGTTGGTAAAGTTGGAAATATTGACGCCGTCAACGGGCAAGCCTATGGCGGTATTTCTCACAGCATTGGTTTTGCCCTCAGCGAAAACTACGATGATGTGACCAAGCACGATAACATGGCCGCAGCAGGCGTGCCCTATATTCAAGACATCCCGGATGACATTACCGTCATTCACCTGCAAAACTATGATGCCAATGGACCATTCGGTTCTTCGGGCGCTTCTGAAGCGTTCCAGTCTTCGGGTCATATGGCCGTCATCAATGCGATCTACAACGCATGCGGCGTGCGCATCTACGAGATGCCCGCCAGCAAGGAAAAAGTAAAGGCCGGCCTCGAAACGCTTGCGCAGGGCGGAGAAATCCTGCCGCCCAAGAAATACTTCCTGGGCTCGGACCTGTACGATGAGCTGGAGAATATCAAAGCCAACCCCGTGCCATTTGGCGGAAATGATTTCTTCCAACCCTTAGGCAACGCGGCGGCAGAGCGCTTCTTCTAACCCCTCGTGTTCTAACAACACAATGATTGCCAACCCGGACTGCGCTAACAACGCAGTCCGGGCCAAAATAAAGGACCATCCTTGGATCGAGTCGCCGGAAATATTCAGGACTGTTTGCAGAACGAGCCGCCATTTTGCGCTGCTGCCTGCCCATTTCACCTGGATGTGCGTGATTTTATCGAAAAGATGCAGCGGGAGGCATTTAATGCCGCATACCGCATGTATCTCAATGCGGTTGGCTTCCCTGGAATCGTCGCTGCTTTATGCAATGAGCCGTGCAGGGCGGTCTGCCCAAGAAAGGAATCGGATCAGGCCATTTCCCTGCGCGGTATCGAGCAAGCGGCCATCCGTTTCGCTCGAAATACGGATCCGAACAGTTATAACCTACCATCCAAACATAAGAAAATTGCGGTCATCGGCGCTGGACCAAGCGGCCTGGCCTGCGCACTGCGGTTGGCATCAAAGAAGTATGATGTGACCGTTTATGAGCGATCTGACCGGATTGGTGGGCATCTGTGGGATCTCCTCTCGCCAGAAATCTTCCTGAATGATTTTGAGCGCCAGTTCAAATATGAGCAATACCAGCTGTGTCTGGGCCAAGAAATCCACCGCCTGGAAAATTTGAATTTTGACGCCATTTATATTGCGACCGGCGCGGGTGGGGCGACATTTAGTTTGCAGCCCGACCCGGGGGGCGCTTTTGCCAGCACCACACCGGGCATATTTTTGGGCGGTTCGCTTACCGGGAAAACCAGCATGGAGGCTATCGCTGACGGTCTTCAGGTAGCCCTCGCGATGGAACGCTTTATAAAAGTGGGCAGCATGAACCAGCCTATCTTGTCCGTTGCGACGCATTTGAAGATGGACCCGAAAACGATCGTTCCTGTTGCTCCGGTTACGCCTGTGGATGGGGAGGCATTTTCGCGGGATGAAGCTGTCCAGGAGGCAAAACGCTGCCTGCGATGTTCTTGTGATGCCTGTATCCGCTATTGCGATCTGATGCGGTTCTACAAGAAGTATCCAAAGCGGATCGCTGAGGAGGTTGAGCTGACCATCCATCCCGGCACGCTGGATGGCAACGGCACGCTGGCAACCCGCCTGATTTCTACCTGCAACCAGTGCGGGCTGTGTAAAGAAGTCTGCCCGATCGATATCGATATGGGAGAGTTCCTGCTCCAGAACCACCGCATCATGCGCGAAAAAGATGCGATGCCATGGGCATTCCATGACTTCTGGCTGCGCGATATGGAATTCACCAACAGTCCAGCTGCAGCGCTATCGCGGACCCCGGCGGGGCACCCTGTGAGCCGGTATGTCTTCTTCCCGGGCTGCCAGTTGGGTGCGTCTGACCCGCGCTATGTGCTATCAAGCTATCATTGGCTGCTAGACCACCAACCGGATACCGCTTTGATGCTCCATTGCTGCGGCGCGCCCGCTGAGTGGGCCGGCGATGAAAGCATCCATAGCAGCGTGCTTACCGAGTTGCGCGATCAATGGGCCGCGCTGGGAAAGCCGGTAGCGATCTTTGCCTGCCCAACTTGCAAACAAAAATTCGAGCGCTACCTGCCAGAAATTCAAGGTATATTCCTCTACGAATTGATGCAGCAGTGGGGCGAGCCATTCTCGCCGCAATCCGGAAATGAGGAACTTGTCTCGGTGTTTGACCCGTGCGCCAGCCGGGGAAAACCTCAACTACAACAAGTGATCCGCGAATTGGTGGATGGGGCGGGCTTCCAACGTCAACCTATGCCACTGGAAGGAAAAACCGCCGCCTGCTGCAGCTGGGGAGGGCAGGTATCTACGGCGAACCCCCGTTATGCCCGCGAGGTGGTAACCGCACGAGCTGCTCAAAATGACCTGCCTTATGTCACGTACTGTAGCAATTGCAGAGATATTTTTGCTGCCGCGCACAAACCTGCTTATCATATACTCGATATCCTCTTTCAATTGAATGGCGCGAATCGCGTTCCGCCCACATTTTCGATGCGCCGGCAGAACCGGGTTCAATTGAAAGCGCAGGTACTGCAAGCCTTTTGGAAGGATGATCTGGATATGGAACCAGAAAATGCTCCTATCAACCTGTTAATCTCGCCAGAGATCAGACAAAAACTGAGCGATGCGATGATCTTGGAAACGGAAGTGGCCGCGGTGATCGAGCACTGTGAAGAATCGAATAGGAAGGTGGTGAGCCCTCAAACTGGCCACTATTTCGGCCATCTTCAGATCGGAAATGTAACATACTGGGTCGAGTATTCTCAAAGGGATGGTCAATTTGAAGTGTATAACGCCTACAGTCATCGGATGAGCATCGACGAGGGGTGACCCATGACTGCAAAAAACGGCGCAAGCCGCACAGTTAAACGGAGTAAGGCGCACACTTAAACGGCGGATGCCGCACACCGTTTCGGTGTAAGCCGCACAGTCAGGGAGGGGGAAACAGCGCTGGTTAATCCCAAAATGTGGCATTCTTAGCCTCGAAAAAGGAGAGGTGAGGAATGCCCCAGGAGCGATTAACGTTGCGCAAAATCCGCGAAATTCTTCGGCTGAAAGAGGAAGCCGGTCTGTCCAACCGGGCAATTGCCCGGGCCTGTAAGATCTCCAACAGCACGGTTGGGGAGTACCTGCGCCGGGCAGAAGCCGCCAACCTGCACTGGCCGCTGCCAGACGGGTTGGATGAAGGCAAGCTGTACCAGCAACTGTTCCCGGAAGATAAAGCTGCCAGCGAGCCGGAACGCCCGCTGCCGGACTTTGAATACCTCCGAAAAGAACTGAAGAAAAAAGGCGTCACGCTGAAGCTGCTGTGGAATGAGTACCGCGATCAGAACCCGGACAATCATTACCAGTACACTCAGTTCTGCGAATATTACCGGCGGTGGGCGAAGACGCAGTCACCCAGCGCCCATTTCCAGCATACCGGTGGGGAAACCATGGAAGTGGACTACGCCGGGATGACCATGCCGCTGGTCAACCCGGAAACCGGCGAGATCACCCAGGTTCCCATCTTTATCGCCACACTGCCTGCCAGCGCCTATGTCTACGCCGAAGCGCAGCCCAGTCAGGAGAAGCGAAATTTCATCAACGGCCAGGTGCGCGCGTTTGCCTTCATCCACGGGGTTCCGAAAATCGTGCGCCCGGACAATCCCAAGGTGGGGGTCAAAAGCCCCAACTACTACGAGCCGGATCTCAACCCGACCTACCAGGAGATGGCCGAGTATTACCAGGTGGCGATCCTGCCCGCCAGAGTGCGTCGGCCGAAAGATAAGGCGCATGCAGAGAACGGGGTGCAGAATGTGGAACGCTGGGTGTTAGCCCCGCTGCGCAACCAGACCTTCTTCAGCCTGGCCGCTCTCAACCAGGCCATCCAACAGCAAGTCAAACGGCTGAATGAGAAGATCATGCCGCACGTGGGCAAGTCACGCCGCCAGTTATATGAAGAAATCGACCTGCCTGCTCTGCGCCCGCTGCCCGAAAAGCCCTACCAGTTCGCGTTGTGGAAGACCGCCCGCATCAATCTTGACTATCACGTCGATTTTGAGAAGCACTTCTATTCCGTTCCACATACCCTGGACCGCAAGCATTCGGTCGAAGTCAAAGCCACCGAACACCTGGTAGAGATTTTCTACAAAGGCAATTCTATCGCTGTCCATCCGCGCACCAGCGCGCCCGGTCGTTACTCGACCCGGCCCGAGCATATGCCCTCCCACCACCGCTTCATATTGGAACTGGATGCCGACTGGCTGCTCAAACAGGCCGAGGTCATTGGCCCGCACACCACCCACTACCTAAAATCCCTGCTCAAGGCCCGCCCTTTTCCGGAACAAGCCTATCGTTCCTGCCTGGGCGTTCTCAGCCTGGCCCGCAAATATCCCAACCCGCTGGTGGAAACCGCCTGCCAGTTGGCCGGACAGGCTCACCTGCATTCCTACAAAGAGCTGAAAGCCGAACTGGAAGCCCTGGCGCGCCAGTCCGCCGATCCAGTCCAACCGCCCCTCATCCACGAAAATATTCGTGGCGAGACCTATTACACCTGAAGGAGCTTCTGATGACCGATCCTGCCTTGCTCGACAAACTGCTCAAGCTGCGCCTGCCCGCCTTCCGCGACGGGCTGCGCGAGCAGCAGGCCAATCCGCGCTACCTGGAACTGACCTTTGAGGAGCGCCTGGCGCTGCTCGTCGACCAGGAATGCACCCGCAGGCATGCCAACCGCATCAAACAGGCCCTGCACACGGCCGCTTTTCCCATCCAGGCCGCGCCCGAGGATCTAGACTTGTCCCCGGCGCGTGGCCTGGACCGCAAGCAGATGCTGGAACTGTACCAGGGCAACTGGATTGCCAACCACCTCAACATCCTGATCCTTGGCCCAACCGGTTCGGGCAAAACCTTCGCCGCATCTTCCTTGGGGACCGCGGCGGTGCGCATGGGCTACACCGTGCGCTACTTCCACACTTCGCGCCTGCTGCACACCCTCGAACAAACCCGCCAGGAGGCCAACTACACCGCCCTGCTGCGGTCCCTGGCGCGCACCGATCTACTGATCCTCGATGACTGGATGCGCGACCCGCTCTCGCAGACCAACGCCCAGGATATTCTGGAAGTTCTCGATGACCGTTTCGGACGCGCCTCCACCATTGTGATTGCCCAGGTGCCGGTCGCCGAGTGGTTCGTCCAGATCCCCAACCCGACCCTCGCGGATTCGATCCTGGATCGCCTGGTGCATACTGCCTACCGGCTCCAGCTCGTTGGCGAAAGTCAGCGGAAGTTGCGCTCCCCAATTCGGAGCATGTCGCACACTTAGATTACAATATCCTTACCAGCCTGTTGTCCCTGCCGCTGTGCGGCATGCTCCGTTTAACTGTGCGATTTCACCGAAATTTGCATATTCTAAAAGAAGGAAAGATAAAAAAGGCCAGCGAAGTAATAAATACTTCTTTAACCAATATTGAGGGAGATAGATTAAGGCAATCAGTACAATTAGGTTTAGTTCCCCCAGAATTTACAAGAATTGCAGACTCCCTAAGAGCAATGCTGCCACCAAATCCTCGTACCCGGAAATCTGTTTTTTCCGATAGTGATTGGCAATTTTTATTAGCTAAGAATGATTGTATAGGTGATATTCTATCAAAGCGGATAACAAACCAAAATGGTTCGATACTTATATCATTAGAAAATTTATCTGAAGCGGAAGTAAGTGCGTTAGGGGAAGAGATCTATTTAGACTTACTAGATCATGTCGTTACCTTTGATTTAGAACAGAATGGTATGGGGTATAACAATCTTATTTACATGGGAACGGTATTGGGAGACTTGCAGGAACTGAAGCAAATTGAACTATGCTCCTTTAACACCTTACTCATTGAAGAGCCTGAAGCTCATTTGCATCCACAGCTTCAAGATTTAGTTTTTGATTTTTTCAAAAGTGTCTGCGATGATAAGGGTGGTTCTGTACAGGCTTCATCTGTTCAAATTTTTATAACAACTCATTCTCCAACATTGATATCAAAGTCTGATATTACCAGTATTCATCTTCTTTACGAAAATGCAGATGGAATACTAATGGTTGCACCTCTTAAAAATTGTCCTTTGGATCTCACTGACAGAAATGATCTACGTCGTTATTTAGATGTTACGAAATCACAACTTTTTTTCTCAAAAGGAATAATTTTTGTAGAAGGTATGGAGTGGTAAACATTATTTAGACAGGAAAAAGGGTCACTGTAAGGTGGACTCCTTTCTTAAGGTTGAGTATAGCATGGCTCGCTCTTTTGCGGCATAGACC
>JAEYTI010000146.1 GCA_023434145.1 Chloroflexota bacterium
TTGGGATGTGGCGTGGTTTTTGGGTAAAGTTGCTAAGAAACTTTCCCCTACAACCACGACAAAACCTCGAGATCCCATTCCGAAATGGAACCAAATCGGTTTCATTCTCGTATGGTTTTGTGTGAGCAGTGCTGGGGTATCTCTGTAGTGCTGCTCACCGCATGCATGCGTACCAAGGTGGAGTACAATTATCAGTGTAATTCTCACGCCACGCATCCTACATAGTTTCAAATCCGCCTGACCGAAGGAAGGAGGATATTCCTATGCCAAGCCTGCAAAGCCGTCTGTTTTATTTTATGATTAAGAATCGCCATCTCTTTCGCGGACAGTGGAAGCAGCCCGCGTGGGATGAAAATACTTCAATACAAGCCTTCCGTGATCAGTGCGAGCGAGAAGCCGCCAAAGCGCCCATGCCAGAAGGTGTCGTCGTGCAGCCGGTGAAGATCGACGGGCTGCCGGAAGGACTGAACGCTGAGTGGCTGGTGCCAGCCGGCGCTCCCGCAACGCCGGTGATCTTCTACACGCACGGCGGCGGGTACATCTCGGGTTCTTGCTCCGATCACCGCGCGCTGGTGGGCAAGCTTGCAAAAGGCGCGGGGATGCGCCTGCTGCTGTTTGAGTACCGGCTTGCTCCAGAGCATCCCTTCCCGGCCGCGGTGGAAGATACGCTTACCGCATACCGTTGGCTGCTGGCACAGGGCTTTGAGGCACGGAATATCGTCATTGCCGGTGAATCGGCTGGGGGCGGGCTGGCGCTCGCCGCGCTGCTGGCCTTCAAAGATACCGGCCTGCCGCTGCCCGCTGCCGGGGTGGTGATGTCGGCCATGACCGACCTGACGATGTCTGGCGAATCGCACCGCACGCGCGTGAAACAGTGCCTTTCACCGCTCGGTATGGCTGAGATCTGCTGCAATGTGTACATGGGCGATAATGACCCTAAGCATCCGTGGATCTCGCCGCTGTTTGGCGATCTGCGCGGGCTTCCGCCGCTGATGGTTGTTGCAGGGGATTATGAGATCTACCGAGATGATGCGATGCTCTTTGCGGAGAAAGCGAAGGCAGCCGGCGTGGAAACGACCCTACGCATTGGCCCAGAGATGGTGCACGTCTTCCCACTGCTGGCGCCGTTCTTCCCTGAGGCAACGGCCCAGTTGGAAGAGATCTGTGCGTTCATCAATAAGCACGCCGGCGCGGAGAAACAGCAGGATACAATAGGAACAGCATATGCCGCTTGATTTGCTAGACCGGGTAGAACTGGAAGGTACGCCGCTAATCGATGCTGAAGCGGTCACATTCGTCTGGCGTGGGGAGAAGGCTCCACGGCTGGTGGCGGACTTTAATATGTGGGAATATGGCGGCGGCACCGAGCTGACCGAAGCTCAACCCGGCGTATGGACGCTCACCGTAGATCTGCCGCAGGATGCCTACGTGCAGTATGCGTTTATGGATTTCTCCACCGGAGAGGAGGGCAAACGCCCGCTCATTTTGGATCCATTGAACCGGCGCAAGATCACCACTGGGATGGGTGATTATGTCAACTACTTCTTTATGCCAGGCAAGCATCCCACGCCTTATACTCGCCCGCGAAAAGAGGTTCCGCGTGGCACGGTGACCGAAGCCATGGTGGAGGACTGCGATCTGGTAGTGGGCGGCAAGCGTAAGGTGTATCTGTACCAGCCGCCGGTTAGCGAACCGTGCCCGCTGCTAGTGGTGTGGGACGGGCAGGATTACTACCGCCGAGCAAAGATCACCACCATTGTCGATAACCTGATCCACGAGGGCAGCATTCGACCGATTGCGCTTGCCATGCCCGAGCACGGCAAGCAGGCGCGGCTTGTGGAGTACGGCGCGTGTGATGTAACCCTGGGTTTTATCGGCGGTTTCGTACTTCCGCTGGCGGCGAAGCACCTCAACCTGCTCGACGTGAAAGAGCACCCCGGATCGTACGGCATTCTAGGCGCTTCGATGGGCGGGTTGATGGCGCTGTTCGCCGGGCTGCGCCTGCCGCAAATCTTTGGCAAAGTCTTCTCGCAATCTGGGGCGTTTGGCTGGCCAGAGATGGATTTCGTGGTGTGGGATCTGGCGAGGTCCGCCGACCCGAGCAAGCTGAAGATATGGATGGATGTAGGCCGCTATGAATACCTGCACGAAAGCAACTGCAAGATGATTGATCTGCTGAAAGCGCGCGGATTCGATGCAGCCCTGCGCGAATATTACGGCGGGCACAACTACACCTCCTGGCGCAACGATCTGCCAGAAGGTCTGATAGCGCTGTTTGGGACAAAATAAGTTATTCCATGAAAAACACCAGCCTCGCTGGTGTTTTTCATGGAATAACAAGGAGAAAAGCATGCGACTCGAAGAACTGAACTGGATGGATGTGGAAGGCTATCTCAAGAGCGAAACGCGCATCATGCTGGTGCTGGGGGCGTGCGAGCAACATAGCTATCTGAGCCTGCTGACCGACGTGATGATCCCCATGGCGCTGGCGGACGTGGCCTCGCAGCGGACCGGGGTGCTCGTCGCGCCCCCGCTGAATTTTGGCGTGTCGCCCTACTTCCTTACCTATCCAGGCACCATTTCGCTGCGCCTGTCCACCTTCCTCGACACGGTAGAAGATATCGTTCGCTCGCTGTATGGGCAGGGCTTCCGCCGCTTTATGATCCTGAACGGGCACGGCGGCAACGACCCGGCGCGCGGGCGTTTGGTGGAAGTTGCCAACAGCCTGCCGGACATCAAGCTGATGTGGTACTCGTGGTGGACATCACACAGCGTAGAGGCTGAGGCGATCAAGCACGGGCTGAAATCCTACCATGCCGGGTGGATCGAGGCCTTCCCGTTCGTGCGCGTGGCCGAACTTCCCGAAGGTGAAAAGACCCCGCCCAGCTATCAGGGCGTGCTCAACGCGGAGAAGACTCGCGAAGTATTCGGGGATGGCGTGTTTGGCGGGCCATACCAGGTGGATCCGGCGATTATGGACGCGATCTTCGCCACCGCTCTACAAGACGTGGAGTACTACCTGGCGCAGTTGGCCGAATAAGTTTCTCTGATATGGGTTGCAAAACGGTTCGTTGGCAGGGTAACGCCACCCTGCCAACGAACCGTTTTGCAACCCATATTTTCTACATTCTGCCGGACCGGAGGATGCTCCACATCAGGATCGCGCCGAAGGCCAGAGAGGAAATAAAGGCAAAGCCGAAGATAAACTCGCCAAAGGCCTGCCACGTTTCGGGGCGGTAGACGACCAGCACCAGTGCCAGTGCAATGATGACTGCCGCCAGCAGCATCGAAAGCGCCAGGCGGTTGGTCATTTTTTGCATCTGGCCCATCATGCTGCGCAGCGGAGCCATATTGAGATTTACTTCAATTTGCCCGCGCTCGATCAGTTCCAGCAGGCGCGACAGCCGCCGCGGCATTTCCAGGCCCAACTCCAGGCTGTCGATTGCTGCCTGCGAGAGGCGCGGCATGATCGCCTGGGGTGATCGCTGCTCGCTCCAGAACTTGAGCACGTACGGCGCGGCAAAGCGGAAGAGCTGGAAGCCTGGGTAGAGCATCACGCCGGTGCCTTCCGCGATGGTCACCGCGCGAGTCATCGCTACCAACTCGGAGGGCAGCTGCAAGTTGTGGCGCAGTGCCACGTCCATGATTTCACGTAGTACCTGCGTGCCTGTCAGATCGGAGATCGCTCCGCTAGAAAAGCGCTCGAACAGCCGGTCCAGGTCGCGGACAAGCGTTTTGCGCTCGACAGCGCGGGTGTAGATGCCCGCCGCCAGCAGCTCATCCACCAAAATTTCCGTGTCATTGCGTTGAATGGAGATGGCGATACCCAGGAAGGCTCGCTTGGTCTGCGGGGTTAATCTTCCCACCATGCCAAAATCCATCACTGCCAGTGAACCATCTTCATGGACGAAGAAATTGCCCGGGTGCGGATCTGCATGGTAAAACCCAAACTCGAAGATCTGCCGCAGGGCGAAGTGCATGAGGTTTTCCGCGACGACGCGGCGATTGATCCGCAGCCGGTCCAGGCCCTCCAGGTCGTTGATCTTCATGCCAGAGAGCCGCTCCATTGTGATCACGCTGCGCGTGGTCAGTTCCCAGTATACGCGCGGGATATAGACACGGTTGTCGCCGTAGAAATTGCGCCGGAAGGCATCCGCGTTGCGGCCCTCGCGCAGGTAATCAAACTCGTTGCGGATGGTGTAGGCAAACTCATCCACCAGCCCGCGCAGATCGTAGAGCTGGCCGACCAGTGTATGCTGGCTGGCCCAATCGGCGATATCGATCAGGATTTCCAGATCACGCTCGAATGTTTCCATCGCGCCGGGCCGTACCACTTTAATAATAACCGCCTGCCCGTTTTTGAGCCGCGCATTGTACACCTGCCCGATCGACGCGGAGGCAACTGGGGTAGGGTCTAGCTCGGCGAACAGGCTTTCGGGGTTCTCGTGCAGTTCTTCCACCAACACCGCGCGGATCTGCTCGTAGGGCACGGGCGGGATGGTGTCTTGCAGTTTGCTCAGTTCGTCGATGTACTCTGGCGGCAGCAAGTCCGAGCGGGCAGAAAGCGCCTGCCCCATCTTGATGAACGTTGGGCCTAGCTCCACCAGCGCGGTGACAAATTCTTTTGCCTGCCGGGGTGTAGCGTGCTTGAAGATGCCGGTGCCTGGGCGGGTGGATGCGCCCTGCTCCTCCACGCGCGCCAGCATCCAGCCCAACCCGTGGCGGGTTAGAGTGGTGAAGATCTGGCGCGAACGGTTCAGCAGCGGGCCGCGCGAGAACCAGGGAATGCGAGGCAGGGGGTTGCGGGTCGGCTCGGGCATCCGGTGGATCTATTCCGTGGTCACACGAATAACGCGCGGGCGGACGCTCTCTGCCTTGGGCAGCGTAAGGGTCAGCACGCCGTTTTTGAAGCGCGCCTGGGCCTGGTCGGCGATCACCGTGATCGGCAGGCTGATGGTGCGAAAGAAACCAGTAGCGCGGCGCTCGTGGCGCAGGTAGGTGGCGCCCCGGATCTCGTCTTCTTCATCCAGCGTGGCTTTAATCGTCAGCGTATCGCCCAGCACGCTGATCGATACATCCTCCGGCTTTACCCCAGGCAGCCCCGCCTTTACGACGATCTCAGGGCCGTTATCAATAACGTCTACCGGTATCACTACAGCATTCATCGGCGAGGGCATCAGGTCGCGCGGCAGTACCCAGCCCCCTTCCATCATCAGTCGCAGCGCCTCGCGGTAGTTTTGCAAGTCTGCCAGCGGATCAAAACTAAATTTGTCCATACAAAGGTTCCCTCCACTGGCAATTATACCGGGAACGGGCGTATTCCGCCCTATGGCTCGAGCCCCCATACCATAATGTTCCCACTGTAATCGCTGGAGACAATTAGTCGCCCATTGGGAGAGAAAACAACCCGGCGGACCCAGTCCACATGCCCAACGAGCCTGTGGATCTCTTGCCCGGTGGATACATTCCACAGTCGCACGCTGGTATCCCAGGATACGGTCACGGCGATGCTGCTGTCTGGTGAGAAAGCAATCCCATCCACTCCTCCCGTATGGCCCTCCAGATTTGCCGACAGCATTTCGGTGGCAAGATCCCAAATTTTTGCGGTCTCATCCACCGACACGGATGCGATTTTTGTTCCATCCGGGGAGAAAATGATCTGCTTGATCCACCCATTGTGACCGGGGAGCGTTGTGAGGAGATCGCCAGTTGTGGCATCATATATCTGAATTTCCTTGCCTGCTGTGGCCATTCGCTTGCCATCCGGTGAAAAGACCGGCCCAGCCTGGATGACGCCGACTGGCACAGACAGCAGCACGTCTCCACTTGCCGCGTCTGCCACAATCAGAGCCTGTCCATTGTACAAGCCCAGCAGACTGTCATCGGAGGAGATGCTAACGACGATCACATTTTTCAGGTGCCTGTATTTCGCCACCGGCTCACCAGTTTCGACGTTCCAGATCGCGGCATACGCTCCGCCGGTGATCAGCCGTCCATCGGAAAAGAATGCAACCGGCGGCTCATTCAATTCTCTTGCCAGAACACGCCTGCGGATAAATGGGCCAACCGCGTATATCGAAACCCCTTCCGCGGTGGAAGCCGCCAGGTAACGCCCGTCCGGAGACCAGGCGAGACTGACAGCCTGCGCATCGAGCGACTTGATCAGGTGGATTCGGTTCGCGTTTTCAAGATCGATTTTGCTTCCTGGCTTGAGCGTAGCGGTCGGGGTGATTGTGCTGGTCAGCGTCGGTGTAAGGGTTGGGGGCGCTGCTGTCGGCGTCTCGGCGGTGGGCGGAACGGGGGTAGGGGTTTGGGTGTCCGTTGCTGTTATTGTGGGGGTGCGGGTTGGCCTGGTTGTTTTTGTGGCTGTGGCAGTGGGTGAAGGGGTGGGCGTTTGGGTGACCTCAACCGGCAGCACGACCGTTGGCTGAGCGGTAGGTGTTGCTGTTTGGGTAGGCGTACCGATAAAACCAGACACGATATAACCGCGCGTGGGTTGGGCTACAAACAGGCCCAGCAGCAGTACAAGGAGCACAACCAGGGAGGCGAGCGCGCGATTGCGCAGTCGTTTGGGGGTAAAAGCGCTGCGGTAGCTGCTCCACAACCGCGGCAGCGCCAGCCCCAGCGCCGCCGCGCCAAACAACACGGTCGCCAGATGGAAATTCTCGCGGATGAGAAATACCACGCTGAAGACGCCAGAGAGGATGCCGGGAATATCTTTTATGTTGATCGCGCCGCGCTCATTCCTGTTTATGTCGTTCATCTTGCCCCGCCAAAGAATGAAGCCAACCGAATACACGTGGGCTCTTTTGAGTTTCCAAGCGTTATTGGAAGTTTGGGGCGGTTGCTCTGCCTCAAACTATCAATAACGCTTGGGAACCATTAATGAGCGTCTATGTATTTTTGACGCACCGGAACAAGGTTTTGTTCCCTTTTGTTACTTTGCGATAGCGGACAACCGGTTGACGCGCCGGGCAAACCCGGGCAAAATTACGGTACATGAATCTCGACCGCAGGTTGATCCAACTGGCCGGGGCGGTGAAGCTGCCTCTTACGCTGACGGTTCTGGCGGGCTTTCTGACCGGTGTTCTCACTGTGCTGCAAGCCAGCCAGATCAGCCGGGTGATCGCGCGCGTGTTTTTGGGCGGGCAGGTGCTCGCGGAGGTCATGCCGCTGTTGTGGGGGCTGCTGGCGCTATTGATCGCGCGTCCGCTGGCGGTGTTCCTCTCTGAATTGGCGGCGGGGGAAGCTGCGCTGCAAGTCAAGGCACGCGTGCGCGATCTGCTGGCCGAACACTTACTGCGGCTCGGCCCGGCCTACACTACCGGCGAGCGCTCCGGCGAACTGGTCAACACCGCCGCGCAGGGCGTTGAGTCGCTCGATGCTTATTTCAGCCAATATTTGCCGCAGCTTGCCCTGGCAGGTCTCCTGCCGGTGGCGTATCTGATCATCGTCTTCCCCCGCGATCCGCTTTCCGGCGCGGTGCTGCTGTTCACCGGCCCGTTGATCCCATTATTCATGTTCCTGATTGGGGCGAATGCACAGTCGCTAACGCATAGGCAGTGGTCTGCCCTGGGGCGCATGAGTGCATATTTCCTCGATACCTTACAGGGGATTACCACGCTCAAAGCGCTGGGACGCAGCCGCGAGCAGGCTGAAAAGATCGCCGCCGTGGGGGAACAGTACCGTGAGACGACCATGAGCGTGCTGCGCGTCACCTTCCTCTCGGCGCTGGCTTTGGAACTGCTCAGCACCATAGGCACTGCCATCGTCGCGGTACAGATCGGGCTGCGCTTGCTGTACGGGCGGATCGGTTTTGAAGAGGCGTTCTTTCTGCTGCTGCTGGCTCCGGAGTTTTACCTGCCCCTGCGCAACCTGGGCTTACGCTTTCATGCCGGAATGTCGGGGATTGCGGCTGCGAAGCGGATTTTTGGCATTCTGGAAGTGGAAGCACCGAACCCTGCCCCGACACAGGCGGAACTGCCAACTCCGCCGCTGACGATCGAGCTGGAGGGCGTGGGCTATACCTACCCCGGCGAGCGGTCCGAACCGGCACTGGCGGACGTTTCGTTGCGGCTGGAGCCGGACGAGATGATCGCTCTGGTGGGGACCAGCGGCGCGGGGAAGAGCACGTTGGCGCACCTGCTGCTTCGTTTTCTGGAGCCTCAGCAAGGGGCTATCCGTGTGAATGGCGCTGCTCTGGCGGAACTTCCGGTAGAAGACTGGCGTAGGCTGGTGGCTTGGGTTCCACAAGCCCCGCACCTGTTTCACGGCACGCTGGCTGATAACTTGCGCATAGCCGAGCGAGATGCTTCGTTAGAGCAGATGAAGGAAGCACTTGAATGGGCCGGATTGGGCGAATTTGTGTCCGCGCAGCCGCTTGGGTTGTATTCGCCGGTGGGCGAAAGCGGCGCGCGGATCAGTGGGGGGCAGGCGCAGCGGCTGGCGCTGGCCAGGGGCTATCTGCGTGCGGCGCCCCTGCTGATTCTGGATGAGCCGACCGCGCATCTCGATTCGGCGCAGGAGAAGATTTTGGAAGAAAAAATCCGGCAGCTTTGCTGGGGCCGCACCGCGCTGGTGATCGCCCACCGCCTGCCGACGATACTGCGCGCCGACCGGGTGATCGTGCTCGAAGCGGGTCGAATCGTGGAAAGCGGAAAGCCGGAGGCTCTCATTCAGGCGGGCGGGGCATTTGCCCGGCTGCTGGATGCATACCGGCAGGAGAGGCAGCAGTGAGGAGTACCTTGCCGCGTCTCCTCCACTTTTTGCGACCCTTTGCGGGGCAGGTGGCGCTTTCAGTGCTGCTGGGCACGGCAACTGTGGCCGCGGGCATTGGACTGTTAGGTTCCTCGGCGTACCTGATCGCCACCGCCGCGCTCCAGCCATCCGTCGCAGTCTTGCAGGTGGCTATTGTGGGTGTGCGATTCTTCGGCATCAGCCGGGCGGCGGCGCGTTATCTGGAGCGGCTGGTTTCGCACTCGGTCAACTTCCGCCTGCTGGCAGGGCTGCGGACGTGGTTCTACCGCAAGCTAGAACCGCTGGCGCCCGCCCGCCTGCAAGACTTCCGCTCGGCGGACTTGTTGAGCCGGGCGGTGGCAGATATTGAGACGCTGGAAAACTTCTACGTCCGCGCAGTGGCGCCGCCCCTGGTGGCGTTGGTGATCACGGCGGGCGTGAGCCTGTTCGTGGGCCGGTACGACCCGCGCCTGGGTCTGATTCTGCTTGGCGCGCTGCTCCTTGCCGGGATTGGCCTGCCGCTGCTGGCCTACGCGCTCAACCGGGCCCCTGGACAGGCGGTGATTGAGCGCCGGGCGGAACTGCACACAGCGCTGCTCGATCTGGTGCAGGGCATGCCCGATCTGCTGGCATATGGGCAGGGCGCAGCGCAAGCGGACCGCGTCCATGCGGCTGGGGAACAGTTGGGGCAGGCGCAGCGTACGTCGATATGGGCTGGGGCGCTGGTCAACGCGCTGGGGCTGCTGATCAGCGGGATGGCGCTGTGGGGTGTGCTGGTAGTTGGCATACCCCTGGTGGGATCGCAGTTTGATGGCGTAGCTTTGGCGGTGCTGGCCCTGGTGACGATGGCCGCATT
>JAEYTI010000231.1 GCA_023434145.1 Chloroflexota bacterium
CCATCTGCCCCATCGTATATTCTTTGAACACGGGCGGTAGTTTTTTCTTGGCCATGCCCCTATTGAATCACATCCCCTTTAAAATCGGAAGGGGCTGTCTCAATGTACTTTTGAGACAGCCCCCAAACAAAACCACAACGTCCGAATAGCGGGAAATAATCGGCTATAATTCACGCTTGCGTTTTGATCCCATGTCGAATTATTTCAAAAACCGTTTACGGATTTCGAAATAATAGAACCCCTTTTTGGAGCACCTATGAACCAGCCGCTTGACTTTCAATCCATCATTATGACGCTTCAGCGGTTTTGGGCCGAGCAGGGCTGCATGATCTGGCAGCCTTACTATACCCAGGTAGGCGCGGGCACGAACAATCCCGCCACATACCTGCGCGTGCTTGGTCCCGAGCCGTGGAACGTCGCCTACGTGGAGCCTTCCGTCCGCACGGATGATGGCCGATACGGTGAGAACCCCAACCGCCTGCAGCAGCATTATCAGTTCCAGGTGATCTTGAAGCCCGATCCGGGCAACCCGCAGGAGATCTACCTGCGCTCGCTGGAGGCCCTGGGGATCGATCCGCGCAAGCACGATATCCGCTTCGTGGAAGATAACTGGGAGTCGCCGGCGCTGGGCGCGTGGGGCCTGGGATGGGAAGTATGGCTGGATGGGCAGGAGATCACCCAGTTTACGTACTTCCAGCAGGCGGGCGGCATGGCTCTGAATCCCGTGTCGGTAGAGATAACTTATGGGCTGGAGCGCATCGCCATGACCCTGCAGGGCGTGCGGCACTTCCAAAAACTGCGCTGGAACGAGCAGCGCACCTACGGCGACGTGAACCTGCAAGGGGAGCAAGAGCACAGCAAGTATTACTATGAGATCGCCGACGTAGAGCGCGTGCGAGCCATGTATGATCTGTTTGAAGGCGAGGCCAATAACGCACTGAAGGCTGGTCTGGTGCTGCCCGCGCACGATTACGTGCTCAAATGCTCGCATACTTTCAACATTCTCGATTCACGCGGCGCCGTGGGTGTGACCGAGCGCCAGGCCCTGTTTGCCCGGATGCGTGATCTCTCGCGCCGGGTGGCGGAAGCGTACGCCCAGCAGCGCCAGCAGCTCGAATACCCCTGGCTGGACGATTCGGTGGATCAGTCCGCCGCGGGCGGAAAGAAAGCCGCCGCGCCTGTTGTATCGGCGCAAACATCGCCTGCGCCTTTCCTGCTGGAAGTGGGCACGGAAGAGCTGCCCGCCGCCGACCTGGATGCCGCCCTGGCGACCCTGCGCGAGCGTGTACCGGCGCTGCTCAACGATCTGCGCCTGGAGCATGGCAATATCCGCGTGATCGGCACTCCGCGCCGCCTGGTGGTGCTGGTGGAAGACCTGGCTCCACGCCAGCCCGACCGCACTTCGGTGGTGAAGGGCCCGCCCGCCGCGCGCGCCTTTGATGCGATGGGTCAGCCAACCCCCGCTGCCGCCGGGTTCGCCCGAGGGCGCGGCCTGGACGTGAGCGCTCTGCAGGTGCGCGAGGTAGATGGCGGCCAGTATGTGGTTGCCGAGGTGCACGAGCCGGGCCGCCCCACCCTGGAAGTGCTGGCGGAAGCCCTGCCCGGGCTGATTGCCGGGCTGAAGTTCGACAAGGTGATGCGCTGGAATAGCAGCGGCGTGGCCTTCTCGCGCCCCATCCGCTGGCTGCTGGCCCTGCTGGATGGCCAGGTGGTGCCGTTCACCTACGCCGGTTTGCAGTCGGGCAGCGAAACGCGCGGCCTGCGCTTTGAAGAACCGGAGGCTATCACCGTGCAGCGCCCGGCGGATTATTTTGACTCGCTGGCGAAGCAGGGCATCCTGCTGGACCCCAAAGAGCGGGGTCGCGTGATTGCCGATCAGGTGGCGTACTTGCAGCGCGAAGCAGGCGCAGCCGAAGAGGTGGACCCCTCCCTACTGAACGAAGTGACCCAGCTTGTTGAAGCGCCCACAGCCTTGCTGGGCAGCTTCGAACAAGATCATTTGCGCCTGCCCGCCGAAGTGCTGATATCGGTGATGAAGAAGCACCAGCGCTACTTCCCCGTCCGCGCCGCAGATGGCAAGTTGATGCCTTACTTCATCGCGGTGCGCAACGGCGGCAGCCAGCACATTGACGTAGTCACCGATGGCAACGAGCAGGTGATCCGCGCCCGCTTTGCCGACGCCGCCTTCTTCATCCGTGAGGACATGCAGCACAAGCTGGAAGAATATGCCGCGCGCCTGTCGACGCTTACCTTCCAGCTCAAGCTCGGCTCGATGCTGGATAAGACCCACCGTATCGAGCGCATTGTCGAAAAGCTGATCCCGATGTTTGGGCTGGTGGATGGGGATGCTGACACAGCCCGACGCGCCGCCCAGCTCGCAAAAGCCGATCTGATGACGAACATGGTCGTGGAAATGACCTCGCTGCAAGGGATCATGGGCCGCTACTATGCCCTGAACTCTGGTGAGCGCGCGGAAGTGGCCGAAGCGATCTTCGAGCACTACCTGCCGCGTTCGGCGGGCGATATGCTGCCCAAATCGCTGCCCGGGCTGCTGGTTGGCCTTGCTGACCGGCTGGACACGCTCGCGGGCTTGTTCGCAGCAGGGCTGGCTCCCACCGGCACCAAAGATCCCTTCGCCCAGCGCCGCGCCGCGCTTGGGCTGGCGATGACGCTCGGCTTGCGCAACCTCGACTTCGACCTGCGCCAGGGCTTGCAGCTTGCCGCCGAGGAACTGCCCATTCAGGCGTCACCCGAGTCACAGGCTGCCTGCCTGGAGTTTATCGTTGGTCGCCTGCGCAGCTACCTGATGGAACGCGAAGAAGGTTACCGCTACGATGTGGTCGATGCCGTGCTGGCGGAGCAGATGGTGAACCCGGCTGGCGTGCTGCGCGGTATCGAAGTGCTTACAAAATGGGTGGCGCGGCCAGACTGGTCGACCATCCTCCCGGCCTATGCCCGCTGCGTGCGCATCACTCGCGACCAGAAAGAGATCTTCACCATCAAACCCGAAGCGTTTGAAGACCCGGCGGAGAAGGCGCTGTATGAGGCGCTGCTGCAAGCTGAGTCAACCCGACGTAGCCCGGGCGACGTGGAAGAATTTTTCACCGTCTTCCTGCCGATGATTCCGGCGATCAACCGCTTCTTTGAGGCGGTGCTGGTAATGGCCGAAAAGCCCGAAGTCCGTGCCAACCGGCTGGGCCTGCTCCAGCGCATCGCTGCGCTCTCCCGCGGCACCGCGGACCTGTCCAAGCTGGAAGGGTTCTAAGACTATTTATAATCGCCGCCCCGTATTATCAGGGGCGGCGATTTGCATTTAAAGGATCAGCACTGCCGGAAGTTCAAGGAAACTGCCATACTGCTGCACGGCAGTCTCCAGCGCCTGCTGCTCGGCGTCGGAAAGCGGCTCAATCGGCTCGACAAATACGCGCACGGTGTCCTTCTTGATCTCGCGCCGCCAGCCGCCCGCCACAATCCCATCAATCGTAATCACATTGTTGAGCACACCGCCGCGCATATGCAGCTTATCGGCGTAGATGGGATCGAAGATGGCGTCTCTGTCCACATAGGCCACTACGTATTCGTCGAAGTTTGGCAGCAAATGAACAATGGGAGAAGCTGGATCCGCTTCTCCGGGCGCAGGCGGCACGGCGGGTGACCAGTATTCCTTTCCGTCGATCTCCTCGCGGATCAGGGCATCACCGCATAATTCGATTCCGGCGCGAGTGTCCGTCACCGTCAACCCGGACCACCACACGTAATCTTTGATCGTCGCCGGGCCGTGGCTGGTGAAGTAGCGCCGGGACAGTTCTGCCAGGGCGGCTTCGCGTTCCATCGTCTCTGCGCCCAGGCAGCGCTCTTCCAACAGCGCGTAGGTGTTCTGCTTGCCCTGCCACACTCCACTGCACAGCACGCCCTGTAATTCGGCCTGCATTACAATGTGCACGAACCGCTGTGGGATATCGGTAGCAATGCCTGCCTGGTTCAGCGCCGATTCCATCTCTGCGCGGGTGAGGTGCTTGCCGCCTGCCAGCGCCTGCTGGAACACGCGCTGGCTGTGTTCAAAAACCGAGCCATCCAATTGAAGCTCGCGGTGGCGGGCAGCCATGCCGCGTATCACACGCGGGCCGGTCAGTTCGATCATCCAGCGCACGTCTTCCACGGCGACAAAGTGCCAGGTGGGGCGCAGAACGTGCAGCCGCAAGATGCTGCCATCATTAACAGCCTGCTCAACCGCCGCGTCACTTACGCCCGCGCGCTGGCCCACTGCCCACTTCGCGCCGTAGTAATCCTGTGACTGGACCGCGCCCAACCGCCGCACCACCTCGACCGGTGATTGCGTGCTTGGGCCGATTAGCTGCTGGTGGAGCATCCGCCGCCGGGCAATGTCGGGATTGGGCATTGTTCCTCCAAACTTTTGTACGTTTATGGTAACAGCTCATCCGCAGGGACTTTCTCTTTGAATTGCGGGCTTCGCCCGCCCACGAAAAATTATGTAGGAGTTTTGAAAACGCGAAGCGTTTTCAAAACTCCTAATTATCATTTTTCGGCTCCCAAAGGGAGCGGTTCAAAAGCAGTTGCACGCCGCACCGGGGCTGATCAGGTACCGTTTTTGTTTCAACACCAACAGAGTTGGTGTTGAAACAAAAAATCAAGGAATCAATGGGATCAGCCAGTAGGTCTCTTGATCCCCCTCGGAAGTCCAGCCGGAAAGGTCGGCGTTCTCAACCTGCCACCACACCCAACCCTCCGCGCAGGTTGGTCCGCCGGTGATGCGCACGCTCGCGCCGGGGTTCACCAGCCCGAGGATTTCGGCCTCAAGGTTGGCCTCTTTGCGCACCCGGTTGGGCACCGGAGGGTCTTTGGTAACGTAAGCAATGTCGCCCACCTTCAGGCGCGAGGCGGGGGAGTCGGGGCAGGGCTGCCAGATCACCACGCGCGGCGTGGGCGAAGGGATGACGGTTGGCTGGACGGCGTTGCCCAGGGCAATCTGCGCGATAACCCCCGAGCCGGAAGGATCCAGCCTGTACAGCGCCCCGGTCTGCTGGCTGACGGCCCAAACAGCGCCGCCGCCCTGCTCCAGGCTAGAAAGTGGCACGCCCAGGTCGATCTGCCCCTGCACGTGGTTGGTGCGCGGGTCGATCTTCAACACCACGCCCCACGGTGTAGCAACCCATAGCGAGTCACCTGCCAGGCGCATATCGGCGTAGCCTGTGGGCCTGCGCACCTCCAGCGGCACCGAGGAATGCACCCTGCCTCCCAGGTCAGCGTGGAAGATGCGCCCGTGCGCGCTGGAGAACAGCCATAACCCTTCTGGAGTGACAGTCATCGCCTCCGCAGCGATCCATTCCGGCGCATTGCGAATTGGTACTGCCATCCCCTGGCGGTTGTTGAGATCGAGCACCTGCACCGGGGTATCGATGGCGGCGTGCGAGAGTACCCACAGCGCGGCCCCTTGCGCGGCGATCCGCACCACCGGCTGCACATCCAGGCGGTCAACCGCTTCGGCTGTTTGCGGATCGATCTTGACCACCCAGCCCGGTGGAAGGAGTTCGATATCTTCACTATCGGGTTGTTCAAAGGGAATCTGCGCATTTAAGTTGATCTTACCGATCATGCCAACCCATACACCATCCGCGCTGAGGTGAATTGTTTCCGCGTCACCTTCTGGCAGCACAACGGTTTTACGTTCGCGCAGATTAGCGGCATTGAACCGGTGGAGTTGGTCGTTGGTACGGTCCAGCACCCACACCCAGTCATCATCCCATGTAACCATATCGGGCGCGCCATCGACGTTCACCCAATCAGCGATCGAGTTGGTCTGTGGGTCGATCCGCAGCAACCGGTCGTCGGCAGGGTTTGCCACCCACAGTGGCGCGGCGGGGTCAAGCGTTGGCGCCACGACAACCTGGGTAGGCGGGGCAGGGATCGTGTCTGATGGCGTCACCACCGGTATATTGGCCGTGGGTATCACCGGTGATGTGATTGTGGCAGCAGACGGAGGGTTCGGCACGGGCAGCCCACTGCACCCCGCCAGCGAAACGCCGACAAGCACAGCGAGCAGCCGGGCGGATATTTTCGATGAGCGTGTGTGGAAAACCATACTGTTTTTATATCACTTTTTCACGAAGCGCGGCTCGATTTTCAGAATCCTCTTTGGAAACTGCCGTGGTTGTAGGGGAGGTTACGGGGCGTCCCTTACAACCACGGCAAAAACCATCGATCGAATGTGTTTCAGTTTTTGGGGTGTTCTCGTGGAGAAACGGAGTTTCTCCACGAGAACA
>JAEYTI010000237.1 GCA_023434145.1 Chloroflexota bacterium
GCCTTGGTGATGCCCGGCATCACCAAGGCCGCTACCCCAAAACTTCCCTTCGGGTCTGGCATGGGCGGTGCGATATCGCTACAATAGGGTTCATGATCATCCTCCTGCATTCCTCCAAGACCATGAAATCCCTGCCGCAGCCGGGGCTGCGCCAGCCCTGCCTGCTCGACCGCGCCCGCACGCTCGACGCATCTCTCAAAACGCTCACTCCCGCCCAATTGGCAAAGGCCATGCAGCTCTCGCCAGCGCTGGCGCAGAAGACCCACGACCTGATCGCCGCATGGACGGATGACCCCGCCGCCCAAACCCCCGCGGTGGACAGCTTCATCGGCGATATCTACTCGGGCCTGCACGCTAACGACCTGCCGCCCGCCGACCGCGACTACGCTGACGAAACGCTGCGAATCCTCTCCGGGCTGTATGGCATTCTGCGCCCCTACGATGGCATCTGCCCCTACCGCTTAGAGATGGGCTATAAGCTGCCCGATCCGCAGTTCAGCAGCCTGTACACCTACTGGGGCGACGCCATCGCCCAATGCCTGCCCCCAGATGGCCCAATCGTCAACCTCGCCGCCGTGGAGTATTCACAGACCGTCACCCGTTACGTAGACCCCGCCCGAGTCGTCGCCCCGCGCTTCCTCACCGTCAGCCCCAAGACGGGTTCACCGGAGTTCGTGGTGGTGCACGCCAAAATCGCCCGCGGCGCCTTCGCCCGCTGGCTGATCACCCACCGCATCACCGACCCCGCCCAAATCACCGGCTTTGATGAAATTGGCTATCGCTACGAGGAGAGTCTCAGCGGGGAGGAAGGCCCCACCTTCGTCGCGGAGACGTTCGAAGGCAAGGGGCTGAGCATCAGATTGCAGTAGGGGCTGCTTTACTTAACCTTAAAGATTAGCGTGTGGGTATCTGATGCCATAAATGCGGGCGGTAGGGATGCTTGAAGGCTAAGGAACATCCCATCTTGCGACCACGCCACCGGTTCAACGTTCAAATTGGGGTCAATGTTTATATCACTCCACTCGCCACTGATAACATTTAATACTCCCGGGCCTGAACCTCCAAAAGCGTACCCGGTATCATAGAAAAGGTCCTCCCCGCTTGCTGACCAGAGAAACGTTGGTTCGAAGCGCGAGCTCACGGGGAAACCGTTGAGGGTGAGCTGGAGCGTTTCTAGATCTAACACGTTAAGTTCAAAATTAAGCTCTGGGATGGGCGGTTTTTTTTCAGGTAGCACCGCCTGATTGATCTGCGCCGCTCCATACGTAATGAAAGCCAGGTAACGCCCGTCTAGCGAAAAAGCGGCCCAAGGAATACGCGAGGGGAAGAAATCGTTGCAGCAGCGGTAAGAGAAACCGACCGGTACATGAAGCTTTACTTTTCCATCCGTTTTGTCAACAAGGTAGAGCTGTGGCCCCATTAATCCCTCCCACACATCCGGTGTGGCACTCTGGTCGATTGTCAAATCGGGATTGATCGGAAGATCATTGTAGGCCATCAGTGCCAGCCACTGCCCATCCGGGGAATATTCCGCGTATCCGGTTCTCGGAGCTATCTGCACAACATCATCTGTCGTCATGTCCCACGCTACCACCTGCGCGGCTTCTAAGGAAGAGGCATAAGAATCCATGGCCAGGGTTTCAACGGATACGAGCAGCTTATCTGTGCCGGGCTGCCAGCCGAGAACGTCCATTGTCCGGTTCTGAGCAGGCAGCATCCGATCGTATTCAGGCATCATGCGTATGTACGAGATATCCCTACCCTGGCCTTGCCCCTGCTGGATAGTTGTGAGCACCCCAACCCGCGCCTTGCTAACGTGGTATTCAAACGGCGCGCCGGACGGACGCCCGGGGAATACCTCGCCGGGGATATTCGCCTGCGCGAGGGTCCTGCCGCTTTCAAAATCGACCAGCCGCGTGAGCCAGGTATCCCCACCCAAATGACTCTCCAGAATCAAAGTATCCGCATCCAACCAACCGGGAATCTTCATCCAGATGAGCGGGGAGGTGTTCTTGAGGAAGCGGCGCGCGCCTTCTCCGGAAGGCTTTACCGCCCACAGGGAAGAAGCCTCGCCAATTTCATCCAGCCCTGCAGGGCCGCCGAGCAAGATCCACGATCCATCCGGCTTCCACGAAACCTCGTGCCCAAAGTTGGTTTCAGTGTAAACAAATTCCGGAAGGAGCGAGGTTGGAAGGAAATCTGGCGCAGACACCACGGTGAGGTGTCCCTTACCTGTCTCGTCCCAAAGGATCCCCGCGAGCTGGTTTGCGGTTGGTGACCACGTGCCGGTAAATCCGCGCAGTTCCGCGATGGGGGTAAGCGAGTGCTTCCCTACGATGGATGATTGAGCGATGGTCGGGATAGGGCTTGGTGCGGCGGTTTGTGTTGGGGACGGTTTAAGTGTGGGTATGTTTGTGGCAGTGCTAGCGACCGTTCGTGTGGGGGTGACCGCCGTTATGGGCGTCGCGCGCAGTATTACCGGTGTGGCCCTGCCGCACCCGGCGATGAGTAGAGTGATGATGAGGGCAACCATCACAAGGCGCATGGCGGATTACTCCCCCACCTGGTACACGAACACTGGCCCGGCGCTGCTGGCGGCGAACAGGCGCGTGCTATCCGGCGAGAGGAATACGCGCGAGATGGGCGCTTTGGTGTTGTGCTCTTTCGCGAACACGGGCAGGCGATACAGCAGGCGGTTATCCTCCGCGCGGAGCACGCACACCTGCCCGGTCAGACTGCCATACCCGGGGGTGAAGCGCAGGGAGCCGTCTTTGGAGACGGGCCCATACACGCTGCATTCGGAGGGCTGGCTGGGTGGGGCAGTGTACCCGCCAGCCAGCTCGCCGCTTGCAAGATCATAGCCCGCCTCGTTGATGTAGAAGCGCTGCTCTTCGGGCACGACCCAGAAGGAGGAGGGGAAGTGCGGGTTGAGCGTCATCATGCCGTTGTAGTATTCCAGCCGCTCGGAGACCACCGCGTAATCTTTCGCGCCGGAGTTGATATCCCAACTTGCGGCGGTGCCCCAACTGCCAAAGCCCACCAGCTGGTTCGAGCCGGGGACGTGCTGCATGTAGTAGACGAAGATGCGCGACTCTGTATTTTCTTCGCCGATAGCGTTTACGACGGCTTCTTCGAAGAAGTGCTGGAACTGCCCGGAGTGCGCATCCCAACTGCGGATCGAACAGTCCTCGCTGGAGGAGGTGAGCGTTTGCCCATCCGGTGAGAAGGTCAGCGCGTAGATGACGCGGGTGTGCCCCTCCATGCGGCTGACCGTCTTCTGCCGGTCAAGATCTTCTACGCGCACCTCGCCCTGCGCATTCCCCAGCGCCAGCAGGTTCTCCACCGGCGAGAGCGCGACGGCGCTGGCCTCGTAGCGGCTCAGCAGCGCGCCATCGCTGGTGCGGCGAACCTCTACAGAATCCGGATGCTCCACGATCAAGAAACGCCCATCAGTGGTGAAGTGGAAGCGGGAGGATGGCGGGCTGAAGTGCCATGCCTGCCGCAGCAGGTTCTGCCCGGCCGCGTCCCATACCTGGATCGAGCCGTTGACAAAGGCCACGGCGATCCGGTCGGCATTGGGCTGGAAGGCGAAGTCCATCACCGGCTGATCGAAGCTGCCGATGCTGCTGGTCCGGCGGCCATTGCGGGCATCGTACAGGCGCAGGATGCCGAAATTCTCATCGCGGAACAGATTGTGCGGGCGGAAGAGGACCGCCAGTGTATCCCCCCTGTACGAAAAGCTGGCCCGGTAAGCGGACATGATGTTCGGTGTATAGACGTTGCCGCACATGCTAAAGGAGTGGAGATCGCAGCCTTCCGGGCTGTTGTAGTCATCGTAGTTTACATAAAATGAATCTTCCTGGAGGCTGTACAGCGGGTCGTTCGAGGAAGCATCATAAAACATGCCGGTAAACTGCTCGATGTTGTACTCATTCTCTGGGTAGTACGACCAGGCTTCAAACTGGATCTTCCCATCGGGCGAGGGAATCTCAATCGAATCGTACCCCCCGATCGCATCTTTTTGCAAAACCACCCATTTTTGCGATGGTTCTTCCGTGGCAAATTGCTGCGTTTCCAGGTTAAAAAATTTGCCTACTGTTCGATAATCTGGATAGTTTCCCTCTGGCCATTGCAACCGCAGGTACAGGCCATCCTGGCTGATCTGAACCTTGGTGAAGTAGAGCGGGGCATCGAACGGCAGCCAGCGCGGAGCCTGATCGAAGCTTTCGGTGCTGTACACGGCCACGCCAAACGGCCCAACACCTAAGAGCGACCTTCCATCGGGTGTGTAGAGGAGAAACTGGAGCGCACCTTTGCCCCACTGCGCGGCCCCCGCCAGCCGGGTGATGTTCCCCGCGCCGATCGCCTCGCCAGAGGCCGGAATGCCCGTGCTCACGCTCAGTGGGTAGTTGGAAATGGTCATTCCAAGAGCGGTGGCGGTGGGTGTGGGCGTAATCGTAGGCGTGGGAGTAATGGTTGGGGTGGCTGTGCGCGTATGTGTCGGCCAGCGTGTGCGCGTAGGCAGCGGCGTGAGCGATTTTAACGCTGTAGCAGAAGGGGAAGCCGGGACGGCGGTATCGGTGGGGTCTGCCGCCGTTTCTACCTGGGCAATGGGGAGCGGCTCGGTGGTTTGCGGCGGTTTGCTCGCGCACCCTGCCAGCAGCAGCGTACAGAACAGGATCGCCAGGGTCAGGAGGACCGATTTGCGCGGCAATGAAATGATCATGAGAGTCGCTCCAGGCAGATATATTTGTGTTGGGAGATGAAATTTCCGCGATTTGCATCCCCCAGGCGGTATTTTGTAAGAAATACTATGGAATAAAACGTTCCAGAAACAATATTTGTTCCAAGTGTACAACAATTTTCCTGCAAGGAGTCTTGCTCTGGCAGGCCTATCTGTGCCTGGCGGTAGACACTCGGGCACAACCACCACTGTAAGCGGAGGACAACCCGCAGGACTTTGCACACTCCCCCCGCATTTGACCCCGCATTCGCGCTCGGATAAAATTAACACCGCAGGGGGCACTCACTACGTTTTCCACGCTCAGGTGGGGGAGAGGAGACCGAGCTTTAATGGATTCTGAATTTCTGCCGCTGCTGCTCATTACCGGGCTGGCGCTGGTGGTGCCCGTGCTCACCAGCCGCTTCCGCGTCGTGCGCCTGCCGATTGTGGTAGGCGAAATCATCGCCGGCATCATCATCGGCAGGAGCGGGCTGAACCTCGTTCACCCATCGGAAACCCTCACCTTCCTGGCCGAGTTCGGCTTCACCTTCCTCATGTTCCTCTCCGGGCTGGAGATCAACTTTGGTGCGCTGCGCAGCGCCACGTTATCGGCTGCGGCGGGTGAGAAGAAGCAGGCACGCTGGAAAGAGCCCATCTCGCTGGCGCTGCTCAGCTTTACGGGCACGCTGGTGCTGGCGATGCTGGTAGGCGTAGGGCTTACACAGGCCGGGCTGGCGCGCAGCCCCATCCTGATGGGCCTGATCCTCTCCACCACCTCGCTGGGCATTGTAGTGCCGATCCTCAAGGAGCGCGGGTTAACCAGCACCCCCTACGGGCAGATCTTGCTGATCACCGCGCTGATCGCGGATTTTGCCACCTTACTGCTGCTGAGCATCGTCATTGCCGCTATTAGCCGGGGCATCAGCCTGGATCTGCTGCTGTTCCTGGTGCTGCTGCTGGCCTTTCTTGCGGCAGCCCGGATCAGCCAATGGGTCAGCCGCGTGCCGCTGATCCAGCGCATCTTCGAAGAGCTATCGCACGCTACCGCGCAGATCCACGTGCGGGGCGCGTTTGCGCTGATGGTCATCTGGGTGGTGCTGGCAGGCGCGCTAGGGGTAGAGGTGATCCTGGGGGCATTTTTGGCGGGCGCGGTGCTGGGCATCAGCAGCGGCAGCGGCAAAGAAGACCTGCGCGAAAAGCTCGATGCCATTGGCTACGGCTTTTTCATCCCCATCTTCTTCATAAACGTCGGCGCGAACTTTGACCTGCGCGCTCTGCTTGCCTCGCCCGCCGCGCTGCTCCTGCTGCCGGTGCTGATCGTAGCGGCCTACGCGGTGAAGTTCATCCCTGCGCTGCTGTTCCGCGTGCGCCTGCCCTGGCGCGAGACGCTGGCAGCCGGGATGCTGCTTTCCTCGCGCCTGTCGCTGATCATTGCCGCCTCGGCCATCGCGCTGGAGATCGGCATGATCACCAGCGCCACCAATTCGGCAGTGATTCTAGTTGCCGTCCTTACCTGCACGCTCTCGCCGCTGTTGTTCTCGCGCATCCTGCCGCCCGAGCCCACCAAGAGGCGCGAGGGCGTGATCGTGCTGGGTACCGATCAGCTTGCCCGGCTGTTAGGGCAGCGGCTGCGACAGAACGGCGAGACGCTGCGCTTCGTCGGCAACGACCAGGAGAACCTGGCCTACCTGGAGGAGCACGGCTTTCAGGCGGTGCGCGGCAGCCCGGTAGACCCCGCAACGCTCGAAGCAGCGGGGATCGAAACAGCCCGCGCCCTGGTAGGGGTGACGGCGTTGAAAAGCGCGCTGATCGATGCCAGCCGCATGGCAGTAGAACGCTACCAGGTGCCCGTGGTCATCGCCCGCACGGATGATCCGCCCACCGCGCAAGAGCTGCAAGCCCTAGGCGTGCGCGTAGTGCAGTCTTCAATGGCGATGGTGTTTGCGATGGAAGTGGCGCTTAAATATCCCACAGCTTTCTCGATGCTGGTGAACAAAGACGACGACGTCGACGTGATCGATATCCGGCTGGAAAACCCCTCCCTGGTGGGCCGCCCGCTGCGCCACGTGCGCCTGCCCGGCGACACGCTGGTGATCGGCATCCAGCGCGAAGGCGAGATCATCGTCCCGCACGGCGATACCCGCCTGAACCACGGCGACAACCTGCTGCTGCTGGGCAGCGGCCAATGCCTGCAAGAAGCCACCGCGCTTATCCGGGGGACACCTTCCGGGTAGAAGATGCCCGCGCCCTGCCTCACCCCCGGCCCCGCTGCCTTTTTGGTT
>JAEYTI010000262.1 GCA_023434145.1 Chloroflexota bacterium
TACTCGCAGGCAAAACCCTTAACCGAGGCGCGCGTGCCTACCGAGCCTTGCGAGTCGTCCACCGGCGGGGAAATTTCGCCGCCCAGGATCACGTCCGCGCCGGACAGGCGGATGCACGCGCGCGAGTCGGCCTCGCCCTGCACGATCAGCACGCCGCCCTGCGCCCCATAGGCAAAGCTCTTGCCCACCGAGCCGTCGATGCGGAAGCCGTCGTGGTTTAGGCCCTTCATTACCGCCACGCGCCCGCCCGATGCGCCTTTTGCAACACCATCTTGCGCGCCGCCCTCGATCAAAATATCGATCTTGTCGGTGTTCCACGCGGCAAAACCATTCCCGGCGATGGAGGATGGGCCAAAACGCAGGTGGATCACATTGGCACGGTCGCGATGCGCGGGATTGCGGGCCAGCTCACCGGCAAGGTATGATCCGAGCGCGCGGTCGAAGGCCATTACCTCGTCCTGGTAGGTCACTTCGTCGTCAGCATCCGAGAGGATGTTGAGCACCAGTTCGCTGAGCATGCGGGTGAGCGTATTGCGCGGGCGAGTCAGCAGCCGCCCTACGCCCGGTTCTGGGGCGGGACGCGGGCGCAGGGGTACGCTGGCGAACATAGGCGCGAGATCGACTTTCTCGCGCAGGCTCACCTGCTCCAGCAGGTCCGCGCGGCCCACCAAGTCTTGCAGTCGGGTTGCCCCCGCCTGAGCTGTCAGGCGGCGCAGTTCCTCGCCCATGCCCTGGAATAAGCGTACGATCTGCTGCGCGCCGTTGTCGAACACCAGCGGGGTGAAGGCCTTGAGGCCCTTCTCTTTGGCTTCTTCCACCGAATTGATGTGCGTGGCGATGCCCACGTGGCAGGTACCCGCATTGCACTGGCGGCAGATGGTGCAGCCGAGCGCCACCATTGCCATGGTCGCGAAGCCAACCCGGTTCGCGCCCAGCAGGATCATTTTGAAGGCGTCTTCGGCGGTTTTCATGCCGCCGTCGCACCACAGCTCTACCTTGTGGCGAATGCCCGACTCGACCAGCGCCCGGTGCGCCTGGATGATACCGATCTCGGCGGGCAGGCCCACGAACTGGAGCGCGTGCTTGCGCGCCGCGCCCGTGCCGCCGTCGTAGCCGGAGAGATTGATGATATCCGCGCCAGCCTTGGCGATGCCCACGGCGATCACGCCGATATTGGGCACAACCGGGCATTTGACCGAGATCTTGGCGCCGGGGTTGACGTTCTTCAGCTCCTCGATGAGCTGCGCCAGGTCTTCAATCGAGTAGAGGTCGTGGTTGTTGGAAGGGGAGAGCAGGGTGACGAAGGGTGTGGTGCGCCGCGCCTGGGCTACCTTGGGCGTCACCTTGTATCCGGGCAGCATGCCGCCCTCGCCGGGCTTTGCGCCTTGCCCGATCTTGATTTCCAAAATCGATGCGGAGTTGAGGAATTCGGCGTTCACGCCAAAGCGCCCCGAAGCTACCTGCTGCCCGCGGTTCTTGCGGTAAATGCCCATCAACTCGGGCAGCTCGCCGCCTTCGCCGTTGATGCAAATGATGTTGAGTGCCGACGCGGCTTTGATATAGGCATGAAACGACGTCTCGCCCTGCGAGCCGTACGACATCGCGCCAATCACAAAGGGCAGATCATATTCTCCGACGCGGATATCGGTTTGCGATGCTGTTTCTGCATCAACGGGCGCATCTGCCGTCTTGATTCCAAGCACGTGCCGCAGCGCCACCGGGCTATCGGTGGAAAGCTGCTTGAAGGCTGCCATGAGCGCGTCGTAGCCGATCTCGCCGCGCACAAACTGCGTGACCTTCTTGAAGAAGCGCGGGTAGAACCGCTCTACCCGCGGCAGGTGGGGGGATGTACCCTCTCCGCGCAGAATCGCGGCGCGAGCGTCGGCTTCCTGGTCCAAAATGGCCCAGCTCAACCCGGAGTCTTCCGAGCCGAAGAAGTTGGCACAGCCGAGCACGTCTGCAACCGATGGGGCCAGCCCAATCGAGGCGCACACGCGCCCATATCCGCGCAGTTCGTGGCAGCCCATGGTGGAGATCACTTTCTCCAGTTCGCCGGTGAGGGTTTTGAGCAGCGCCGCCTGTACTTCCTCCTGCTGTTCTACATCAATCAGGCTGCCGGTATGCGCTTTGAGTGCAACGCCGAGCAGCGCGTAAGGGTTGGCTGCGTCCGCGCCAAAACCAAACAGCATCGCCAGGTCGTGCAGGGTGCGCAGGCTCGCCGAGCGGACCACGATCCCCGCCCGGCGGCGCAGCCCGCGCTCCCGCAACGCCCGGTCGACGGCCGCCGCGGCGAGATGCGGATCGAGCCAGCCAGCCGCCGCTTCAAAGTCATCCAGTACGATACACTGCACGCCATCGCTGGCTGCCTGAACCGCTGCCGCCTGAAGCCGCTCTACCGTGCCGCGCGTATCTTCGCCATCTAGCAAACCGAGCGTAAGAAAGGCCGTCCGGTCACCAAAGGTTGCCAGAAGCTGCTCAATGCTGAGCGTGCCCATGCGTTGCGCGGCTTCGCTGGCTGCCTCCGCGCTGCCAAGCGCCGGATGCCCGCCGGTGAGCAGTGGGGTGGCAAGCTCTACCAGCAAATCACCCTCTGCCGCGGGCTGGCCCACTGTCGGGCGCGCTCCAACCAGCACGCTGGTCGAAAATGCCTCGCTTTCGCGCTGATGGTCGATGGCCGGGTTGGTCACCACCGCTACAGTTTCTTTCAGATAGTCGGCTACGTTCACACGTGCTTTGCTCAATACCGCCAGCGGGCCGTCATAGCCCAGCGAGCCGACCGGCGCCTTGCCTTCTGCCAGCAAGTCATCCAGGTCGGTGATGTGATCGCGCTGCCAGCCCGCCGCCTGGAGCAGTTTGTTCTCCAATTCCGCGTGGGCAGATTGCCAGGGCAGAGGGCTTGGCTGGGCGGTTCGGGCGTGCAGGTCCGGTGAACCGGCAGGCTCGGGCGAGTCCTGAACCAGTACCTGCGCGAACGGTGAGAGCAGCGGGTCAGCCGCCAGTCCCGGTAAAGCAGTGTTCGGGATCGTGCCAAATGGGCCGCTGCTGTTCTCCCAACGCTCCCAGGGCAACCCGGACAACCGTGCTCCCGCGCGCTGTTGTACCTGCGCCACCACGTGACGGCGGATCTGCGCGTGATCGAGCACAGTCACACCGTTGCCGTGGTCGACGATGAGGGCCATCTTCTCGCCAGGGGCCAGTGCGCGGGTGTCGGTGGTGCGGTTGTCAAACAGGATCGCGCCCCGTTCCGAGGAGAAGATCAGCTCTTTCTCGGTCTCTACGTACCACAGCGGGCGAAGTCCCAGCGCGTCCACGCTGGCGACTGACATGTTGCCAAAGCGGGCGATGACACCCGCCGGGCCTTGCGCATAAGGGCCAAAGGCCTGGCGAATTTGCGTATAAGCCGGGCGCATTTCGGCTGGCATCTGCCCCAGCTCGTGCGGAACCGGCGGGAAGATCATCTCCATCGCTTCGATCAGGTCCAGGCCGTGCTCCACACACAGCGTTTGCAGGGTGCGGTCCACATTTTGCGAGTCGGAGCCGTTCTCCGGCAGCGCTGCGCCGATCTGCTCGGCCTCTTCGATAAAGCGGCTGATGGTATTGATCTCGCCGTTGTGCCCCACCAGGGCGAAAGGCTGGGCGCGCTCGAAGGTGGAGATGGTGTTGGTCGAGTAGCGCGCATGGCACAGTGCCATCGACGTGTCGTAGATGCGGTCGGTCAGGTCGGGGTAGTAGCGGGCGAGGGTCTCCACCGATCCGCGGATCTTGTAAATCACTGTGTGAGAAGAGAGCGATGCAAAATGAATGGGGTAATTTGCCTCCAGATGTGTTTGGAGGTTCAGCAGGCGCTTTTCCAGGTCGGGCTCTTCGCTGTGCCCGGCAAGCTGCCAGAACACTGGCGGGTTGATGCGTGCGTTCTGCCCGAGCACGTTATCGCGCACGCGCCCGGTTTGCGCGATCAGCAGGTTCAGCCCGGCCTCGTTGAAGCGCCGGTTCAGCTCGTCCAGCAGCAGCGAAACGTCAAAGGTCTTGGGTACAAACAGGTGCCCGACCCAAAAGCCGGGGCGGGTTGCCAGCGAGCTGCGCAGGTTGGCCTGGCTGAGCTTGCGCGCCCATAATTGGCGCGGGATATCGGTTTGCACGCCTGCGCCATCGCCTTCACCATCGACGAAGCCGGTGCGGTGACCCATCTGGGCCAGCGCCGCCAGTGAGCGCTTGAGCGTTCCAAACGTGCTCTCACCGCCCTTGCGGACGCTGAGGTATATTGCGCAGGAGTCGTGTTCCAACCCGTAAGGGGCATCCGGCAGTGCATTACTCTGGATAGGGGGGATGCTGTTCATGCTTACCTCCACTAAGATGCGGCGCGGCGAACAACCGCAGGCCGTAGATAATAGCGATCCAACAGCCCTTTTCTGCAGATCGTGGCAGAAATCGAGCTGTTGGATTTAAGTAAGCATTATAGAGAAAAAGTTGCCGGAAATCAACTAGTCAGATGGATATTGTTCCGAATCCGACATTATTCTTTCGAAATTGGCCTTTTTCCGTCACGAATCCACTCGCTCCACGATCCGGGATAGAGTTTCCCTCCGGGGAGCCCGGCAATCTCCATTGCCAGCAGATGGTGTACTGCGGTGACACCGGAACCACAATAGACGACAGCATTTTCTGGCGGCGCGCCGTTGAGCAGGTCGGTAAACTGGGAGCGGAGTGTCTCTGGGGGCATGAAAACACCTCCGGGCGAAAGATTCAGGCCATAGAAGCGGTTGATCGCGCCTGGAATGTGCCCCGCTACAGGGTCAATGGTTTCGTTTTCGCCGCGGAAGCGTTCGGCAGATCGGGCGTCAATCAAGCGATACGCCGGGTCCTGGCGAATACGATCAACTTCTTCAACCGGGGCCATCATGCTCCAGTCAGGTGCAGGAGTGAAGCGGGTAGGTAAGTTGTTTTCGATGCCGGACTCAGTGGGTTTTCCTTCGTGTAGCCACTTGGGGAAGCCGCCATCCAGCACAGCGACAGCCCGATGCCCGAGGAAGCGAAGGTGCCACCAGAGCCGGGCAGCGTACGATCCACCGGCTGCGTCATAGACGACCACCTGAGTATCGTCGCCGATGCCCCAGCTTCCCAGGCGTTCAGCCATAAAGTCTGGGGTGGGCAGGGGGTGCCGCCCGGTCTGCTCGGTGACCGGCGCTGCCAGGTCTTTATCTAGATGTGCATAGACAGCGCCGGGAATGTGCGCCTTCTGATATTCCTCGAATCCCCATTCCTTCCGCGCCAGATCAAAGCGCATGTCGATGATTACCCAACCCGGCTTGCCCAGGTTTGCCGCCAGTTCTTCGGTTGAAATGATGGTCGTTTTCATAGGGAAAAACTCGATCCAATTGTGTAGAGCAGGCAGAAGTTCGGCTCGCGCATAGCGCCTACGGGGAAGCCGCTGATCATTACCACTTGCTGGCCTTGCTGTAAGTTCGATGATGCCATAATGGCTGTTTCCACGTGCGCCAGCATGGTTTCCACGGTGGTCGCAAACGGCACCAAGTAAGGCCACGTGCCCCAGTACAGGCCCATGCGCTGGTAGGTGGTTCGCTCAGGGGTGAAGGCCAAGACAGGTACGCCAGGGCGCACTTTGGACATATACAATGCTGTGCGACCGCTTTCTGTGAACACGGCAACCCCTGCCACGTCGCGGTCTTGCGCCAACTCGCGCGCCGCCAGGGTGAGCGAGAGCGCGTCAGACTGCGACGCCACGTCATCGGGCAGTTGCGCCCGGTGTCCCCAGCGTTCATACTGCGCTTCGGCCTGCCGCACGATCTTGTCCATCATCGTTACGCTTTCCACCGGATACTTGCCGGCCGCTGTCTCGCCGGAGAGCATCACCGCGTCGGTGCCGTCGAAGATGGCATTGGCAACATCCGAGGCCTCAGCACGCGTGGGGCGCGGGTTGACGATCATCGAGTCAAGCATCTGCGTGGCGGTGATAACGATCTTGGCGTGGCGGTTGGCCATCTCGATCATCTCTTTCTGCACGGTCGGCACCTTCTCGGGCGACATTTCTATGCCCAAATCGCCGCGCGCCACCATCACACCGTCGGTGGCGTGCATAATCTCGTGCAGGTTGTCTACCGCCTCGGGCAGCTCGATTTTCGCAATGATGGGTGTCTGTGCTGCCAGCGGCGAGACCCCACGGGCAAACTCGCGGATTGCCTCGCGCACCACCTCCACGTCTTTGCCGTTGCGAACAAATGAAATGGCAACCGCATCCACGCCGGAGCGGATGCCAAACTCCAGGTCGGCGCGATCTTTCTCAGTGAAGCCGGGGATATCCAGATTGGCGCGGGGCAGATTGACGCCCTTGTGCGACTTGAGCATCCCGCCGAGAACCACCCTGGCTTCGACCAGGTCGGTGTCTACGTTGGTGACTTCGATCTCCAGCGCGCCGTCGTCCATCATAATGCGGTTGCCCGGCTTGACGGCCTTTTCCAGGTTTGGTACATCGAACGGAATGATATCGACCCCGGCGTAGCGCTCGTTCTGCCTGGCTCCTTCTGGGTTGGAGGAGAGGACGATCGTTTCACCCGTGGCAATCTCTACCGCTCCGCCGGGCAGGTTTCCCACCCGCAGCTTGGGTCCCTGCAAATCTTGCAGAATGGTGATGGGTTTGTTCAGCTCCTCCGAAAGTTCGCGGATCAACTGGATTTGCGCGGCATGGGTTTCATGGGTGCCGTGTGAGAAGTTCAGCCGTGCCACATCCATCCCCGCGCGGATCAGCCGGGTAAGGACTTCGCGATCCTGGCTGGCCGGGCCGATGGTCGCCACGATCTTTGCCATTCGGTTCATCATAAACACCCCCGAAAATTTTGCTGGTGTACTGGGGGCGTTTCACTGCCTCAATACACCAAAAACTTCTTTCGTAAATACTCAGGGTAATTCTGTGTTTTGTGAGGGCGTTGCTGGGCAGTTCCTCACAAAACACAGAATTAGCTGACCCGACTGAGTAGTTCCCTTCTTTATAGGTAATTCAGCTTCTTCGCTTCGTGCGTCAGTTGATCGCGGAAATCAGGGTGCGCGATCGAGATGAGCAACTTTGCGCGCTCGCGTATCGTTTTCCCAAATAAGTCTACCATACCGTACTCGGTGACTACGTAGTGGATATGGTTGCGCGTTGTCACCACGCCCGCGCCCTGTTTGAGCATCGGTGTGATGCGCGAGACGACCGAGCCGTCGCGCAGGGTGCTGGTGCTGGGCACAGCGATGATTGGCAGGCCGCCTTCCGACATGGCAGAGCCATAGATGAAGTCGAGCTGGCCGCCGACTGCCGAATAGAGCTTAGGCCCGATGCTGTCGGCGCATACCTGTCCGGTCAGGTCGATCTCGATGGCCGAGTTCATTGCCACCATGCGCTTATTCTGCGCGATGGTGTACGGGTTGTTGACGTACTCGGTGCGGTGCAGTTCCACCATAGGGAAATCATTGACCCATTCGTACAGGCGGTTGGTGCCCAGCAAAAAACCGCAGATGATCTTGCCAGGGTGGATCGACTTGCGGTTGCCGGTGATGACACCCGCTTCCACCAGGTCGATCACGCCGTCAGAGATCAGCTCGGAGTGCACGGCGAGATCTTTCTTGTCCTTCAGAAAGCGCAGTACCGCGTCGGGGATCTCGCCGATGCCGGTTTGCAGCGTCGCGCCATCGGGAATGCGCTCGGCGATGTAGCCCGCAATCGCGCAAACCACATCGTTCGCGCAGCCATCGCTCATTGCCAGCTCCGAGAGCGGGTAATCTACCGGCACCACGTAATCCAGCTTGCTCACGTGGATCAGCGTATCGCCGTGCATTCGCGGCATTTTGGGGTTCACTTCGGCTACGATAATCCGCGCAGACTCCGCGGCAGAGATGGTCAGGCCCGATTCGATGCCCATGGTGCAGTAGCCGTGCCGGTCTGGCGGAGAAATGTGGATGAAGGCCACATCCACCGGCAGCACGCCGTTTTTGAACAGCAGCGGAAACTGCGAAAGCAGCACAGGAGTAAAATCCGCGCGGCCTTCCTGCACGGCCTTACGCACATTGTGGCTGATGAACAGCGTGTTCACACGCAGGTGCCCTTCCATCTCCGGCTGCACGTACTCGGATCCCGTTACGGTCAGCGCCTGGCAGATTTCCACATCGCGTAGATTGGGGGCATAGGCAATCAGCGCCGCCAGCAGCTTGCGCGGCACCGAGCAGTTGCCGGTGAGGAATATGCGGTCGCCGGACTGCACCGCGCGCACGGCTTCGTCTGCCGTCACAATGCGCGACCGGTACAGCGTTTCCCAATCCATCCCTTCACCGTTCCTTATCGTCGTGGGTTGAGTCACGCTCATCGATTCTCCATATTTTGAATCTCTGGTATTGATAAGTCTTAGCACGCGGCTGCTTATGTATGGCTCCGTTCGGGAGCCGGTGAGGTTGTTGCGAGTTTTGAAGTCGATTCGAGATTTCAAAGCCCGCAAAAAACTTTTTAGGTGGGCGAAGCCCGCAATGTCTATAAAAAAAGCCAGTGAGACCCCCATACTGGCGGGTCTCACTGGAAAACAGGACAATTACTTCATGTTGAGGACACTGCGGATCTTCGGCAGCGCCCAATCGATGGTTTCTTTGTCGATGATCAGCGGCGGGGCAAAGCGGATCACGTTGTCGTGGGTCTCTTTGCACAGCACGCCTTCATTCTGCAGTGCTTCGCAGAAGCGCCGCGCGCCGCCGGCTTCCGGCTTCAGTTCTACGCCGATTAGCAGGCCGCGACCGCGCACTTCCTTGATCCACGGGCTGGGGATCTCGGAGAGCTGCTCGGTGAAGTACTCGCCCATCTTGGCCGAATTTTCCACCAGCTTCTCTTCCACGATCACCTCAAGCGCCGCGCGCGAGATGGCAGCGGCCAGCGGGTTGCCGCCGAAGGTCGAGCCGTGCTCGCCGGGCTTGAACAGGCCCATTACCGCTTTATCCGCGACGACCGCTGAAACGGGGTAGAAGCCGCCGCTCAGTGCCTTACCCAACACCACCATATCGGCGCGCACCCCTTCGTGATCGGAGGCAAACAGCTTGCCGGTGCGGCCCAGGCCAGTCTGGATTTCATCCGCAATAAACAAGACGTTGTGTTTCTCGCACAGTTCTTTGGCTTTTTTCAGGTAACCTTCGGGCGGAATAATCACGCCAGCCTCGCCCTGAATCGGCTCGACCAGGAAGGCGCAGGTATTGGGGGTAATGGCCTCTTCCAGCGCTTTCAGATCACCGTAGGGGACGACCGGGAAGCCCGGTGTGAACGGCCCAAACATATCGCGGTAGAACGGCTCAGTCGAAAAGGAGATGACGGTGGTGGTGCGGCCATGGAAGTTGCCTTGCGCCACGATGATCTCCGCCTGATACTTGGGGATGCCTTTGACAACGTAGCCCCATTTGCGGGCCAGCTTCACGGCACTTTCCACGGCTTCGGCACCGCTGTTCATGGGCAGGGCCATGTCGTAGCCGGTCATCTCGCAGAGCAGCTTATACAGCAGGCCGAGCTGATCGTTGCGGAACGCGCGCGAGGTCAGGGTAACTTTCTTCGCCTGATCCAGCATGGCCGCCAGAATCTTGGGGTGAACGTGCCCCTGGTTGACCGCTGAGTACGCGCTCAGGCAATCGAGATATTTGTTGCCATCAACATCGTAAACCCAGCAGCCTTCGCCGCGTTCGATCACGACATCCAACGGGTGGTAATTGTGCGCGCCGTACTGATCTTCCAGCGCAATATAATCAGTTGTGTTCAACATATCTTTTATCGGACTCCAAACAGATAAGCCAAAACGGCTTTTTGAGCGTGCATACGATTGTGCGCCTGTGGGAAGAGCGCAGAGTGGGGGCCATCGGCCACGGCGTCGGTAATTTCTTGTCCGCGGTGGGCAGGTAGGCAGTGCATCACGATCACGTTGGGGTCGGCTTCGCTGACGAGCTGCTCGTTCACCTGGTAGGGAGGGAAAACCAGCTCGCGCTTCTTCGATTCGGCCTCCTGGCCCATGCTGGTCCAGGTGTCGGTGTAGATCACGTGCGCGTTGCAAACGGCTTCGTGCGGATCGCGGAGCTGGGTGATCTTGATGCCACTGACAGCGGCGAACTTCTGGCCCAATTCGACGGCCTTGGGGTCCAGATCGTAATCCTCAGGGCTGGCGATGGTGAAGTTGGCGCCCAATTTCGCGCAGACGTGCATCAGTGAGACGGCTACGTTATTGCCGTCACCGATGTAGGTCACGTTGAGCCCTTTCAGGGAGCCGAACTTTTCCTGAATGGTCAGCGCATCGGCCATGCCCTGGCAGGGATGGTTGTAGTCACTCAGACCATTGATGACTGGTACGTCAGACCAGCGCGCTAATTCCACCACATGTTCGTGGTCGAATACGCGCGCCATGATTGCATCAACGTAACCAGCTAAAACGCGGGCAACATCCGCGATTGACTCGCGCTGCCCGAGACCGACCTCATTAGGCGAGAGGTACAGAGCATCGCCCCCCAATTGGCGCATAGCCATATCGAAGCTCACCCGCGTGCGCAGGCTCGGCTTCTGGAACAACATGCCCAACGTTTTGCCCTGCAGAATGGGCCTGTTGCCACCGGCTTTCAATTCCTTCTTCAGTGCAACGGCATGGTCGAGCATACCTTGAAGCTCTTCCGGGGAAAAGTCAGCAACGGCGATGAAGTCTTTTTTCATACCAACGCAACTC
>JAEYTI010000302.1 GCA_023434145.1 Chloroflexota bacterium
CGGCGGCCAATGCCTTCGTAATACTGAACGGACATATTTCCTACGCTCCTTCAACGGTTTTGGGGTTCTGAGCGCCGTGCGGATGCTCTTCCCCGCTGTAAATCTTTACACGTTTGATCAACTGCCGGCCCAGCTTGTTGTGCGGGAGCATGCCCCACACCGCGGAGCGAATCACACGGTCCGGGCGATTTTGCATCTGGTCGCGCAGGTTAATGGTTCTGAGGCCACCGGGGTACTGCGAGTGGCGGTAGTAATTTTTCTCATCCATACGCTTGCCAGTGATGCGCAGGCGGCTGGCGTTGATCACCACCACGTAATCGCCATTACCAACACCGGGGGTGTAGGTCGGTTTGTGCTTGCCCAGCAGGTACCCTGCAATTTGGGTAGCCAGGCGGCCAATGCCCTGATCGGATGCATCCACGATAATCCAGTCGGATTCGGGGTTGCCTTTGGGGACGAAAGTCTTGTCCACTGCCATATCTCTCACCTTACTGCAAGGTATTTCCTAATAATCGGAAGTATCTTCGCCATTGTTGGCATACAATCGAGGAGATCGTTCTCCCTCGGCATACTGCACTGCTTGCAAGACTAATCCTTGTGGAGGAGCGAGACCGGGCGTTAGCGGATGGGCGTGCTCGACCGAACCTTGCAACCTTTCGAGACTCAACCGCTCCTGCCCTACCAGCACCTGAAGAAAGACCATCCTGCGCACCATGTGATACAGGAACGCATTTGCGGTTACTTCAAACCGCAGCAGCGCTTCCTCTTTGACTTGCCATTCCACGCCAAACACGGTGCGGATTGTGCTGCCTCCGGGTCGGGGCGGGGTGCCAAAGGCAGCAAAATCGTGTGTTCCACGCAGGAGCTGGGCGGCAGCCTGCAAGCGCTCAAGCGAGCAAGGGGGCCACACGCGCCAGTTAAACCGGTCTCGCAGAGGATCGCGCTCGGACGCGAACTGCAGGTGGTAGTGATACGTACGGGCCGTTGCGTCGAAGCGGGGATGGAAATCCGCCGCCGCCACTTCGATCCCTTTCACCGCCACATCGTCGGGAAGATGCGCGTTGATCGCACGGGCCAGGGCTTGTGGGCCATGTTTCCACTTGAGATCAAACGCGATCACCTGCCCGGCGGCGTGCACACCTGTGTCCGTGCGTCCAGACGCCAGGATCGTCCTGCCCTGCCAGCCTAATTGCTGCAGGGCTGCTTCCACCGCCAGCTGCACGGTTCGATCCGCGCTCTGCCGTTGGAAGCCCAAGAAGTGCGTGCCATCGTAGGCTAAGATAACTTTGTAACGTTCTATTCCAATCCGGTCATTCCTGCCGGAATGGCTTTCCATACCGGCTTCGGTTAGCCTTCCACCAGTTCCAACAGCACGATTTCGGCGGCGTCGCCCACGCGCATACCCATCTTGAGCATGCGGGTATATCCGCCGGGGCGGTTGGCGTAGCGCGGCGCGATGTCGTCAAACAGCTTCTTCACCATCTCGGGGCTGCCCATGCGGGCGGCGGCGAGGCGGCGAGCGTTGACCTTGTCGATGTCGCTGCCATTGGCGCTGTTGCGGGCAAGCGTAATTAGCTTTTCCGCATCGCCGCGGATGGCGGCGGCTTTGGCGCGGGTGGTGCGAATGCGCTCGTGCTCAAAGAGCTGGTTGATCAGCGTCTTGCGAAGCGCCGTCCGCTGATCTTTCGAGCGAGATAATTTGTATCCGGATACCCCGTGTCGCATAATTGCTTACTCCACAGTCGTTTCATCACGCAGGAAACCTTTTTCCTGCATCTTCTGGCGCAGCTCGTCCAGGCTCTTTTCACCGAAGTTGCGGATGGACATGACGGCTTCGTCGCCCTTTTCGAGCAGGTCCAGCACATCACCCACGGTCGTGATCCCCGTGCGCTTGAGCGAGTTGAACACGCGCACCGAGAGGTCGAGGTTTTCGATCGGCGTCTCGGCGGCCTCGCTGGTGAGGCGGCTGCCGGTTACTTCCTTCTCGGTGCCAATCACCAGAGTCTCCTCGGTGATCCCCGCGACGTAGCGCAGGTGATCAATGAGGATCTTGGAAGCCGTGCTCATCGCACGTTCTGGGCTGATCGTTCCATCCGTCCAGATTTCCATTACCAGGCGGTCGTAATTGGTGCTCTGGCCAACGCGGGCTGAGCCAACCGTCCAGTTCACCCGGCGAACCGGGCTGTAAATGGCATCCACCGGCAGTTCACCGATGGGCAGTTTTCCGCTGCGCTCCGGCGCCGGCGAATAGCCGCGCCCACGCTCAACGGTCATGTCAATTTCCAACCGGGTATTGGGATCATCCACCGTGAACAGGTACAGTTCCGGGTTGACGATTTCTACCTCGGCGGGGGTTTGAATGTCAGCCGCCGTGACGACGCCCTCACCGCGCACATCAAGGTGCAGGTGGGCCGTATCCACGTCGTGCAGCAGCAGGCGCAGTTGTTTCACTTGCAGCATCACCTGGATGACGTCTTCACGCACACCCGGGATATCGCTGAACTCGTGTAACACATCCGTGATGCGGATGGAAGTTACTGTTGCGCCTTCCAGAGAGGAGAGCAGAATCCGGCGCAGCGCATTTCCCAGCGTGATCCCATAGCCGCGTTCCAGCGGGCTGATGACGAACTTGCCGTAATTGCGAGCTTCCGCTTCGCGCTCAACTTTTGGCGTTACCATGTTACTTAGAGCAGTCACGATTCACCCCTTCCAGGCTGAATGATCCTAGAAGAACTCTGCCTGATTCATTGGGATTAGCGCGAGTAGTACTCGACGATCAATTGCTCGTTCAAGTTACCATCAATCTCGGCCCGTTCGGGCATGCGCAAAACGCGGCCATAAAGTCCGCGGGCATCGCGTTCGAGCCACAGGGGCGAAACGCGCTTCTCGGCAACGTCTACTACCTCTTTCCAATAGGTCTTGCGGCGAGAATTCTCTTCCACCGTCACCACGTCGCCCGGCTTGAGGAGCATGGAGGCAATGTCGGACTTGACGCCATTCACCATAATGTGCCCGTGGTTGACGAGCTGGCGGGCCTGCGAGCGGTCGCTGGCAAAGCCGAGGCGGAAGACGACATTATCAAGGCGGGTTTCCAAAGTCTGAAGCAGGGTGAGGCCTGTCAGACCACGGGTACCGACTGCGATACCAAAATAGCGGCGGAACTGGCGTTCAAAAACGCCATAAACGCGGCGAGCCTTCTGCTTGGCGCGGAGCTGGCGAGCGTAGTCCGACTCGCGATCCTGGCGACCCTGCTTCGTGCGGGCGTGCATGCCGGGGGCAAAACCACGTTTCTCAAAAGAACACTTCGGGGTGTAGCAGCGCTCACCCTTCAAAAACAGTTTTTCACCTTCTCGCCGGCATAATCTGCATACCGGACCAATATATCTTCCCATAAGGACCCTCTCTTAGACGCGGCGTTTCTTTGGAGGCCGGCAGCCATTGTGCGGAACCGGCGTAATATCGGAGATCGAGCGCACGCGGACGCCCATCGACTGCACTGCACGGATGGCAGACTCACGGCCGGGGCCAGGCCCCTTGATGATCAGATCAGCTTCCTGCAGGCCCATCGACATAGCGGTCTTCACGGCCTGTTCGGCGGCCAGGCGCGCGGCGAACGGGGTGCTCTTGCGAGAGCCCTTATAACCGGCGGAACCCGAGCTGCCCCAGCAGACGGTGTTGCCCTGCGGGTCGGTGATGGTAACAATCGTGTTGTTAAAGGAAGCAAAAATGTGAATCTGACCGGAAGTCAGCGTTCGTTTCACTTTCTTGGTCGAAGCGGCGCGACGCGTCGAGCGTACGTTTTGTGCCATATTTCCTCGCTATACCTTTCTAAAAAACTCTCAGAAATCGATAACCAGCGTTCCGGCCAGGCCAGGCAGCCGCGGGGTGAGAAGGGAGAGAACCCCACCCAGCCAGGCCAAAATGCGCAGGTTACTTCTTTCCACCACGGCGGCGACCGCGACCGGCAACCGTCTTCTTGGGACCCTTGCGGGTGCGAGAGTTGGTGCGGGTGCGCTGCCCGTTCACGGGCAGATTGCGGCGGTGGCGCAGGCCACGGTAGCAGCCGATTTCGATCAGCCGCTTGATATTCATCTGTACTTCGCGGCGCAGATCGCCCTCGACCTTGTAAGAGCGGGCGATAACTTCACGCAGCGAGTTCAATTCGGCCTCGCTCAGATCCTTCACCCGGATATCGGGGTTGACGTTGGTCGTCTGGAGGATCGTGCGGGCACGCGTCGGGCCAATACCAAAAATGTAGGTCAGGCCGATTTCAATGCGCTTATTGCGCGGAAGATCAACACCTTCAATTCTTGCCATCGTCTTTTTTTTCCCTGTCTTTACTGATAGCCTTCCAGCATCGTTCCCGTGGTCGAGGAACTGCGCCAGATCTTATCCCTGACGCTGTTTGTGCTTGGGATTTTCGCAAATCACGAACAAAACGCCCTTGCGCCGTACAACTTTGCACTTGGCGCAACGTTTACGAATGGATGGAGATACTCTCATGACACCTTCTCCTGCTAGACTGATACGATAATTGCGTTGTGCAACCAAAGCGTTGATTATACACGTTTGTCTTGCGTTTGTCCAGTATTGCTTGGAAGCCGGGTTTCTTCGTCGCTAGCAGCGGTTAGAATATACGGCCCATCTTCGGTGACTGCGATGGAATGTTCGAAATGTGCTGTCAAACCACCATCCGCCGACGCTACCGTCCACGCATCAGGAAGCACCCGGGTGTAGAACGATTTGGTTAGAACCATAGGCTCTAGCGCTATCGTCATGCCCACCCGCAGCAGCATCCCGCGCCCAGGCACGCCATAGTTGGGCACCTGAGGACCTTCGTGCATATGCCGCCCAACCCCGTGACCCGTATACTCACGGGTCACGGAGAAATTGCGGCTCTCTACATACTGTTGGATCGCGGCGGAAACGTCGCCCACCCGGTTGTTGGCAACCATGCGGCGAATTCCCTCGTACAGCGCGCCTTCGGTAACCTCCAGCAGCCGCTGCGCCTCCGGCGAGATCTGCCCCACCCCGACGCTAAAGGCCGAGTCGGCGACGAATCCCTCGTAGACGGTCCCGCAATCCACCGAGACAATATCCCCTTCTTTCAGCTTGCGCTTTCCCGGAATGCCATGCACCAGCTCTTCGTTGACGCTTACGTTGGTGCTGGCCGGGTAAGGATACGGCCCAGGGTAATTCTTGAACGGCGAATACACGCCGTGCTTACGCAGCACTTCTTCGGCAGCCGCGTTCACGTCAGCCGTGGTAGCCCCAGGCAGGATCGCCGCCTTCGCCGCGGCTAAAGCCTCAGCGTTGATCTTTCCGGCAATCCGCATTACCTCGAGCTCCTGCGGCGTTTTGATTGTGATCTGCCGATCCCATGCCATAGCTTAGTGTTCCTTTTTTACCGCCACAAGGACTTCTGTAGAGACCTCATCGATTGAGCGGGTGCCGTCAACTTCAACGAGCAGCCCTTTCTGGCGGTAATACTCGATCAGCGGCGAGGTCTGGTCCATGTAAACACGGATGCGTCGCTCCACCGTTTCTGCTTTGTCGTCATCCCGCTGGATAAGCGCCGTTCCGTCCACGTCGCATACACCCGCCGTCTTGGGGGGGTTGTGCTTCTCATGGTACACACGCCCACATGCAGGGCACGTCCACCGCCCGCCTAACCGCTCAATCAAAACTTCCGCGGGGACGGAGATGTACGGAACGCTGTGAACTTCCTGCCCCATGGTCTGAAGCATTTCCGAGAGGGCCTCAGCCTGGGCGGGCGTGCGTGGAAAACCATCCAGCAGCGCGCCAGCCTGGGCATCCTGCCGAGCAAGCCGGTCTTTGACCATCGCGATTGTCACGTCATCCGGCACCAGCTCGCCGCGGTTCATATACCCCTGCGCCAGTTTGCCGAGTTCGGTCTGGTTCTTGAGGTTCTCGCGGAAGAGATCGCCAGAAGAGATGTGGGCCAGGTTCTCTTCTTGCGAGATTACCTGTGCCTGCGTGCCTTTACCGGCCCCTGGGGGACCCAAAAGAACAATGAACTTCGCCATTCGCTTACCCTCGGATCAGGTTCTCGTCGTAACCGTGCAGTTTCAGTTCGGTCTCGATGATGGTGAACGTATCGCGCACCACACCGACCACGATCAGAAGACCAGCC
>JAEYTI010000344.1 GCA_023434145.1 Chloroflexota bacterium
CCCCAAAACAGAAATACACCCCCTTCGTACAGCTTTTGTGCGGTAGGAGTCATTTTCGGGTACACTATACGGAATACCTTACAGAAAGGCAGCAGCGCATGCATATCTGGCGAGTCAATGTAAAACAGCAAACGGTTACCCGCGAGCCTGTTCCCGAAACGTGGGAAGGCCTGGGCGGGCGCGGGCTGATCGCGCGTATACTGGTAGACGAAGTTCCCGGCACTGCCGATCCGCTGGGGGAACGGGCGAAACTGATCTTCGCGCCGGGCCTGCTGGTGGGGCACATGCTTTCCTCGTGTGACCGCATCTCGATTGGCGGCAAAAGCCCGCTGACCGGAGGCGTGAAGGAGAGCAACGCCGGCGGCTCCACCGGTATGGCAATGACCACGATGGGCATGAAGGCTCTGATCATCGAAGGCCGTCCGGAAAAGCCTGGGTTCCACGTGCTGCATCTGACGCTCGACGGCGCACGCTTCGACCCCGCCGAAGATTTGGCGGGCCTGGGTGTCTACGAGGCTGCCCCACGCTTACTGGAGCGCTACGGAGAGAAGGTCGCCATTGCGCTGATTGGCCCAGGCGGCGAGATGCAGCTTGCCGGGGCAGGCATTCAGAATTTGGACAAAGACAAGGTGCCTTCGCGGATCGCAGCCCGCGGTGGCATGGGCGCGGTAATGGGCGCGAAGGGGTTGAAAGCCATTGTTTTTGACTCCGCTGGCGGTGAGAAGCCGCCGCTCGCAGACCCAGCCGCCTTCCGCGCGGCGCAGAAGGTGTATAACCAGGCGCTGCTCAACCATCCGCAGACGGCTGTCTACCGCGATTATGGCACGGCCAGCCTGGTGCGCATTTGCAACTCGGTCGCCTGCCTGCCCACTCGCAACTTCTCACAAGGGCAGTTTGAGAGCGCGGAGGCAATCAGCGGTGAAGTGATGCGTGATGAAATTCTGCGCCGCGGCGGCAAGGGTGAGACAACCCACGCCTGCATGGCAGGCTGCATCATCCGCTGCTCGAATGTCTACGCCGGTGAGAACGGCGATGAGATTGTGTCACCGGTAGAGTATGAGACGATCGGGCTGATGGGCTCGAACTTGGGCATCAACACGCTGGATGGCATCGCTCGCCTGAACTGGGAAGTGAACGATATGGGGCTGGATTCGATTGAGATCGGCGCGGCGTTAGGTGTCGCCGCCGAAGCCGGGCTAATGGAATTTGGCGACTGGCAGGCAGCGTTGAACCTGCTGGGTGAAATCCGCCGCGGCACGCCGCTGGGGCGCACCCTGGGCGGCGGCGCGACTCTGACTGGGAAGGTGCTTGGGATTCGTAGAGTGCCTGCTGTGAAGGGCCAGGCTATGCCCGCGTACGATCCGCGCGCCATTAAGGGTACCGGTGTAACGTACGCCACCTCGCCACAGGGCGCGGACCACACCGCTGGACTGACCCTGCGCGCCAAGGTCAACCACCAGGACCCGAACGGGCAGGCGGCCCTTTCGAAGGGCGTGCAGTTCAACCAGGCCGGGTACGATACAATCGGCGCGTGCATCTTCGCCGGTTTTGGCTTTGCCGCATCGCCTGAATCGATCCGCGATCTGCTCAATGCCCGCTATGGCTGGCAGGCTGGGGCGGATATCTTGCAGGTGCTGGGAAAGCAGGCCATCGCGCTGGAGCTCCAGTTCAACCAGTCCGCGGGTTTCACCCACGCCGATGACCGCCTGCCCGAGTGGATGACCGAAGAACTGCTCAACCCACTCAACAGCGTCTTCGATGTGTCTGAGCAGGATCTCGACACCATTTTTGATTAGCCCGTATTACCGCGTGCCTTTCCGGCGCGGGGTGATGCTATCGTGTTACTTCGTATCGTTGTTGCGTGGCACACGTAGTCGTCCACGCAACAACGATCGGTTTTATCAATACCCTCTACGAAACCCTTAGAATCTATCCGAATATTGCTTGTGTTTGTTGATTGGGTGGCTACGCCACCCAATCAACAAACACAAGCAATATTCGGATAGATTCTTAATCTTTATTTAGGTCTTTTCGCTGGCGGCTGGCGTAGCGCCTGCTGAAATCTTCGCGCAGCGCCTGATGGATCACCTGCCCGTGGCGGAAGTGGATCTCATTGAGCACGCGCTCGCTCCATTCTTGTTCGACCAGCGCCACGATCAACGAACTGTTGGGGGTGAGGCCTGTCTTCAGCATGTCCAGCGTTTCCGTGTCGAAGCCAAAATCTATCACGGCGGCAGTTACCCCGCCGGTGATTGCCCCGGCAGCGGCTCCTACGACCGCGCCGGCTGGGCCGCCCAAAAAGCCGACCAGTGCTCCGACCAGTGCGCCAAATAATGCGCCTTCACCGGAGCGCACGTCGCCGTCATTCGAGATTTCTACGGCACCCTGGTAGTCTTTCTTCACTACCACAGCGTTGAGGATGCTGATTTCATCGTCCTGGTCCATCTCGCGCAGCTCATCCAGCACGTGAACTGCCCGGTTGGTTCCCTCAAAACGCGCCACGATCATTTCAATAGGTTGCATGATCTCATTATATTAACCAGCCAACCTGGGAGGCTCAAGGAAGGCTGCTGGAGGGTCAATATCCGATCAAGAGCCGTCGCTATCGATAATCTTTCCCATCGCAGCATGCATCGGCGCGTACGTTCGCCGGTACTCATCCACGGCATGATCGAGCAGGGCTGCGCAGCCGCCCATGCTGCCGGCTTTGGCCTGCTCTTCCAGGTCCGCCGCGATTTTTGCCAGCGTGACGACCCCAAAACTGGCGCTATTGGACTTAAGCGAGTGCGCGCAGCGGCGCAGATCCTCGGTGCGGCAGTCTTGCAGCGCCTGGCGGGCCTCCATCAGCAGTGATTCGGCCTGTTTGAAATAGCTGGCGACCAGCGGCGGCAGCATGCTATCTGCCCGCTGGCCCAGCATGGCCTTCAGCCGTTCTAGTTCTTCAATCTTGATTTCCGGCTCGCTCTGTGGGCTGGGAATGTCAACAGTATAATCTACGGGGCGTACGACCTTCTCGCCTGAGAATAGGCTCTGATCACGAACCGCGCGTGGATGGCAGCGTTCTAGCCCGGCGACCAGTTCTTCCACGTGGATGGGTTTGCTAATGTAATCGTCCATACCTGCCATCAGGCAGGCTTCGCGATCGCCGCTCATGGCGTTCGCGGTCATAGCAATGATTCGCGGCTGACTTGTCATATCAAAATCCTGCCGGATGCGGCCAGTGGCCTCGTAGCCGTCCATTTCGGGCATCTGCACGTCCATCAAGACGGCATCGTAGTCCTGGCGTCGAAGCGCGTGCAGCGCTTCCAGTCCGTTCCCGGCGACGTCTGCGCGGTAACCCAGGCGCTCCAGCATCATCTGCACGAGGTTTTGATTGATCGTATTGTCTTCCACGATTAAGATGCGCAGGGGGTGGCGTTCCGCCATTTGGCGGTCAAATAATGGCACGCCGCGGGAGGTGTCGCGCAGGGCTTCTTCCATCTCGCTCGAGAAAATCGCGACGATGGCATTGTACAGCGCCGATGCTTTCGCGGGTTTGGTTAGCACCGAAGTGAAGAGCTTATCGCTTTCTGCCGGGAAATCTTCCCCCAGCGAAGAAAGCATGATCAGCCCTATGGATCGCCCATAACGCAGCTTGCGGATCTCTTTCCCCAGCGTCAGGCCGTTCATCTCGGGCATGTCCATGTCGAGGATGGCGATGTCATAATGCTCGCCCTGGTGCAGCCAGCGCAGGGCCTCTAGCGGAGAGGCAGTTGCCTGCGCGTCCATGCCCCAGGCCTGGAACTGAAGGGAAAGGATGCGGCGGTTGGTGGCGTTGTCGTCCACAATCAAAATCCGCTTGTCGCGCAGTTCCAGGCGTGCTTCGGCAGGTTTGCGCCGAGCCAGCACCGTCTCCTGCGCCTCCATGGTGAAGTAGAATGTGGAACCTTTTCCGAACTCGCTTTCCACCCAAATCTTCCCGTTCATCATCTCTACCAGCCGTTTGCTGATCACCAGCCCCAGGCCCGTACCGCCATATTTGCGGGTAGTAGAAGCATCCGCTTGTGTAAAGGGCTGGAACAGGCCAGCCAATCCCTCGCAAGAAATACCGATGCCGGTATCTCGAACCGCAAACGCCAGCCGGTAGCGCCCATTCTCATTGGGCAGACCATCGTCACTCTTTAATAACTCCGCGGAGACGTGAATTTCAACGTCACCGTTTTCGGTGAACTTGACGGCGTTGCTCAGCAGGTTCGCTAGGATCTGTCGCAGGCGCGTTTCGTCGCCTAAAATGGCGGCGGGTACGTTGGCGTCGATCAACGGCGGGGCAACTTCGATGCCCTTCTCGAGCGCTCTGGGTGTCACCAGATCGATGGCGTGTTCCAGGCAGGTGCGGATCGAGAACGGGCTTACCTCCAAATCCATTCGGCCTGCTTCGATCTTTGAGAAGTCGAGGATATCGTTCAGCAGCGTCAGGAGCGTTTCGCTGCTCGAGCGGATCGTCTCGGCAAATTCTGACTGCTTGATGGTGAGCGGCGTATCGAGCAGCAGGCTGGTCATGCCAATGATGGCGTTCATGGGCGTGCGGATTTCGTGGCTCATGGTTGCAAGGAAGGAACTTTTGGCATGGCTGGCCTCTTCCGCAGCCATGCGGGCCAACTCGGCTTCTTCAACCGCGGCGGCGAGTTCGGCAGTGCGTTTTGCAACCTTATCTTCCAGGTTCTGGTTTGCAGCCGCGAGCGCATCGTGCGCTTCAATCACCGCGCGGTTGGTGATCCGCTCTGCTTGTATGGTTTTTATGAGGAATAAGTAGAACTGATTCAACAGCACCAGCACGATAGCCATCAACAGGACGGTGTAAACGCTCTCGATTACCCAGTTCTGCGGCGCCAGGGGATTATCCACCAGTGATCGGAGCAGCCACTGCTCCAGCACACCTGTGTAAGCCAGCCAGGTGTAGACGGCCAGGGTGACGACATTCAGCAGCATCATGGCAACTGCAGCGCGCAGGCTGACGAAGATGATTGCCAGCACCGGCAGGCTGAACAAGAACAGCCGGCCATCGCCAGACAGCCCGCCTCTGGCAAGCCCCAACAGCCCCATACTCCACATGACGATCAGGATGCCCCAGCCGCGCACGTGGCGGTTGATGGACGGGCGAACTGCCATAACAACCATAAACATGTACAGTGGAATATACACCAGCAACTGCTTGCGCTGTTCAGGGTTCGGAATGGCGTCGGTAACGATCATGATGAGCAACCCGAAAAAGCCGATAATGGCGGCAGCCCGATAGATTGTCGTCTGGGTAGCTTTTCGCCACTCCGAGAGCACACTTTCGATTTCTACGCGGATATCCCGCGGTGCATTCTTAGCCATAGTCCGCTATGCCCCCCCACATCCACACGCCTCAACGTCCATTATTTGCGGCGGGTGGGCTTTTGTGAACACCATAAAACAAATGGATTGGTACATAAGTATAGCGATTTTTCTAAAGAAAGGCTACCCGTTCAGAACTGGGGTATTTTCGTTTTGGGTAGCAGCCTGGTGATGCATAGCATCACCAGGCTGCTACCCAAAACTCCTGCCCAACCCAGAGAGCCACCGAAACTCCTTTAAATCAGCGGTTATAATCTCTTATATGGCAGATCGAGCGTCGGCGATTATCATTAGCAAGCGGCACATCTTGCTCATCCACCGCTTCCGGAAGGTGCGGGAGTATTACGTCTTCCCCGGCGGGCATATTGAGCCAGGGGAAAGCGCGGAAGAAGCTTGCAGCCGCGAAGTGCTGGAGGAGACAGGCTTGCACGTCGCCTGGATGCAGGCTGCGTTCGATTTTCTCGTAGAAGCGCGGATGGCGCGTTTCTTTTTCGTGCAGGTGCACCCGGGAACACTGGCGCTCGGCGGCCCGGAGATAAACAAGCAGAACGCGGAAAACCGCTACCTGCTAGAATGGGTGCCCCTGGCTGGGATTGGTACGATCCCGCTCCAGCCGGTACTGGTGCGGGATGCACTGGTGAAAGTGCTGTCGGAAGATGGCCCTGTGCGCGAAGCAAGCGACCTGGCGCTTCACGCAAACCGGCTGCAGCAGCTCCTGAATCAGATGTAAAGGTTTGTGGGGTGAGCGGGTGTTGCCCAACACCCGCTCACCCCACAAACACCCTTAGGAGTGGCTCTACCCGCACTACAAAAGAATGATCTCTTTTTGCGGCGCGCCCAGATACTCTGTGCCTTGTTCGGTGACAAGCACGTCTTCTTCGATGCCGATGTATCCATAGCCCGGCACCATCAGACCCGGTTCTACTGTGTACACCTGCCCGGCTTCCAGTTCGCGGCGGGGTGAATCGCCGTAGCGCTCCCATTCTGGTCCGATCAGCGCGCCGCCATCGTGCGCCAGCCGGCCAAGCTGGTGCCCGGTTGCGTGCATGAACTCGGGGTAGCCGGCTTCGACGAGAATGCGCCGGGCGATACCGTCCAGTTCGCAGCCGCGCATGCCGGGCTTCATGGCATCCACCACCGCCTGGATGGCCCGGGTAACAGTATCAAACCCGCGCTGCACCGGCTCGGGGACGTCTGTTTCGCCGGGTTTGAGGAGGTAGGCCACCCGCTGGATATCGGAGCAGTAGCCGTTCTGTTTGACCCCAAAATCGAGGTGCAGAATATGCCCGCGCTCGATCCGCCGCGGTCCGGGCATTCCGTGGCCTACGGGTGAATCGGGACCCGTGTTGACGATCGGGCAGCCCTCGTAGGCCCAGGCGGGCTCTAGCTTGCGCTCGGCGAGCTGGTTGTGCATGAAATCGGAAATGTCGATTTCTGTCATTCCGGGTTTTGCGAAGGCAAACACCAGCCGGTAAATTTCATCGGTCGTAGCAATCGCCGCGCGGATGCGGGCTGCCTCTTCTTCGGTCTTGCGCCCGCGCAGCGCGGAGATAATTTCTTCGGCAGGCTGCAAGCGGTCGGCGTACGGGGTGCCGCGCAGGTAGTCTTGCAGGGTCAGATACATGCCGTGCGTCAGCCCGTCTGCCAGCACATCGCTGATCGAGGTGTTGATGGCGATGCTAGCCGGGTCCAGCCGTTGGATGGTCTCCAGCAGTGCTGGGCGGATCGACTGATCGTAAGGGATCACGGTGGTGTAGCCGCCCGTTTCTTGCGCGGCGTGGGCTTCAAACTGCCCGACGATTGCCACACGCTCGCCGGTGAGCGAGATGATCAGCGCGCTGTGCCAGGTGAGCCCGCCATCGCCATAGATCAGCGGCAGCACGGGGTCGCCGCCCGCCGATGTTTCGCGAACGAAGGTGAGCCACAGGTCGACCCCGGTCTCTTGCAAGATTTTTACGGCCTGTTCCACTTTCTGCTGTACGAGAATTGTCATGGTTTTTTCCCTTTATAATCGTTTGCGGCCTTTCACGGCGACAACATCTTTATTGACGCGCTGCTTTTACCTTCAGCGCTTCGTTATAGTGAACAAATGGGTGACGGGTAGCGGGCATCAGCAGCAGCCCGGCGACGGTCTGCGCGCCCCAATAATCGGTCAGGTAGCGGGTGTCATCGAGCACCACGCCCTGATCGATCACCTGCTGAATGCGGGCAGGGGCCACTGTCCGGCGCAGGTTTTCACGCAGCGCTCCAGGCTGTGCGGCTAGCTGCGCGATGATTGCCCGCGTCTGCTGGCCTACGGCGGTGCGGTAGGCGCGCAGGGAAGGAATATCGACTTCCATGCTGAACCGTTCCACACCGGCTCGGTCTAAGCTGTTGCCCGTGTCGCGGATGGTCGAACGAACGCGGTCCGTCCAGCCGCCCTGTTCGAGCACCTGTGGGCATTCACCCACCAATAGCGTCATTGTTGCGTCTTCGCAGCGGGCCATGTGCCAGATCATCCAGACAATAGAGTGCTCGCTGCGTGTGGTAATGCGGCGGGCCTTCTCGTCGCTGAGATCTTCCCACAGCTCTTCATCGAATGAGAATTCACCTGTTGCCGCCATCTCACTCGCGTGGATGTCGGCGTGCTGGCGGAAGAACAAGTCGATCGTTTCGCCGGAAGGATTTTTTGAGAGCAATCCAATTTTCAGCGCTTTCTGGCGCTCATTCCAGGCGGTTCGGTTGGGGTCCATACCCGGTTTCTCCCTGTTGGTTGAGCTTCTCCAGCGCCGCATTGACGGGCTGGAGAGTGGTGTAGAGCGGGCGGTAAGCGGTGTGGTACAGTTGATCATACCACGCAGCCCGAGAAGCATCGGGCAGAATTTCCGCGCAGTCGCCGCGCAGGCTGGTGGTGGCTTCTTCCAGGTGGGTGATGATGCCCGCGCCCTGGCCTGCCAGCAGCGCGGCGCCCACCGAAGCCGCCTCTTCAACTCGCGGGATGCGCATTGCGATGCCCGTTACATCTGCTTTGAGCTGTGAGAGCAGGCGCAGGCGCGTTGCCCCGCCGGTGAGGATCATCGAATTTGTTCGCTGTCCGGTGATCTGCGTCATTTCCTCCAGGTTATGGCGCAGCCAGCAGGCCAGCGACTCGAGCATGCCGCGGAATAAGTCGCCCGAGGTATGCTCGTTGATCGCGCCGACCAATGCCGCGCGGGAGAAACGGTCGCCCTCGGGCGTGCCAGAGCCGATCAGGTGCGGCAGCCACAGCGGGCCAGCACGCCGACCGACACCCTCGCGCGCTGCCGCTTCCAGTCGGGCGTAGTCGGGCGCGCCATCTACGCTCAACATGCGCGCCAGCCATTCCACCGCGCTGCCCGCGGATTTCAACCCGCCCTTCAGCGCCCAAATGCCGGGGCGCAGGTATGCATAGCTGGCGTACCCGCGTGGCGCCAGAGATGGGTCGGGCAGGAAGCGCGGCAGCAGCATCAGCAGCGCGTTCGCCGAGCCGGTCGATTCGACCACCGCGCCCGGGGCGTGCGCGCCGGATGCCAGCGCCGCGCACAGGTGATCGTGCCCGCCCAAAACACACAGGGTCGATTGACGCAGGCCGGTTTGCTGGGCTGCTTCGGCGTTGACGTTTCCCACCGGAGTTCCGCCCACGGCGACCCGCGGCAAGATGTCTTCAGGAAGGCCAAAGGTGGCCAGTAGATCCTTTGACCAGCCCAAGGTATTTTGATCGAACAGCAGCGTGCGCGCGGCGATGGTGTAATCGACCATCTGCTCTCCGCACATACGCCAGAGAATATAGGATGGCAGCGGCAGCCAGCGGACACCCCGCGAGAAGGCAGGGTCGTTGTCGCGCAGCCACAGCAGCTTGGTGATGCCAAAGGATGGGCTAACGCGCTGCCCGGTGATGCGATACAGGCGCGACATGTCCACCTGCTGCTCGATCCAGGCTGCTTGCGGCTCGCTGCGGCGGTCGTACCACGCGATCACCCGGGCGACCGGGCGGTTTTCACGGTCTACCAGCAAACCCACCTCTGCCATGCTGCTGATCGCCAACGCGGCAACGGGCTGCCCACCGGCGGCTTCACGAATGCATGCAGCAACCGCCTGCCAGATGTCCTCGGGGGCATGCTCGCTCCAGCCGGGGCGCGGATGGTCGGTGGGAGTGGGGCGAATGGCAGTTCGTATCACCCGGCCTGTCTCCGAATCCACCAGCACAGCCTTCAGGCTGGACGTGCCGAGATCGATGCCAAGCAGCAGGGCCATAGTCTTTCGCTCTCCTCAGGAAAATCTTACCACTGTTCTGCTTGCGTCCCTATCGCCCCGGGCATATAATTTGCGTGCCGGTCTTTCGACGCCGCTAATTGCATAAAAATTGGTTGAATTCCGCAAAAATTGATTGACTTTTCTGCCTAAGGCGAGTATCCTAGGGGCTCAACACGCTGCACACCGTAGAATTTCTGTGGGCACCCCTGGACAATTCTCATCGAGGCAGCCAACTAAAGCGGGTGAGGAGCAGATACCGTATGGCCGAAGCGGACTATACCGGCCCGGTAAGGCGAATGCTAGAGCTAGGGGAACCGGCCTATTCGCGCGGGTTTGCGTGGCCGGAGTACCGCGCTTATGGCATTGGGCCGGAGCACATCCCCGACCTGATTCGCCTTGCGACCGACCAATCGCTGATCTGTATGCCCGATGGCTGCGAGCCCAGCAGTTGGGGGCCCGTGCATGCCTGGCGCGCGCTTGGCCAGCTCCATGCCCGAGAGGCGGTACTGCCGCTGCTGAACCTGTTCCATGAAGTGCGCGATAATGACTGGGTGATCGAAGAGATGCCAGACGTTTTCGCGGCGATCGGCCCGGCAGCCTTTGATTCGCTGACCGAATACCTGTTGGATACCATCCACCCGGACCATTCGCGCATGGTCGCCGCTACCTGCCTGATGCAGATGGGCCTGGCCCACGCTGAGACGCGCGATGCAGGCATTGCCGTGCTGGCGGACCAGTTGGAGGGCTACGCCAAAAACAGTCCCGGCGTCAACGGCGTGCTGATCGCCAACCTTTTGGAATTGGAAGCGGTCGATCAGGCGAAGCTGATCCAGACAGTGTTTACCGTGGGCAAAGTGGACCGCTTTATTGCCGGAGACTGGCGCGATGCGAAAAAGCGCCTGAAACGAGCCTCAGAGAATGCGCCTCTACCGGTGGATGGCGCATTGAAACGCACCGCAGCCGTTACTCCGCCCGATCCTGCTCCCAATCTGCGCCCTGCCAGCCAAGAACCGCGCACCCAGCCGCACCGGCGGGTATAGATTTCGTTTCTATCCGAAAATTATTTTGTGGTTGCTGTTTGTACGACTACATCGTACAAACAGCAACCACAAAATAATTTCCGGATAGGTCCTTAGGGTAAACCTCAGCGCAGGAACGAATCGATGGCTGCCCGTGCGGGCAGTGATGGCTGCGCGCCCGCTCCGGTGACTGCCAGTGCCCCGGCTGCGTTGCCAAACGCGGCAGCTTCCAGCGTAGAACGGCCTTCCGTCAGCGCCACGGCAAACGCGCCCACAAACGCGTCTCCGGCAGCGGTGGTGTCGACCACTTCTACCTTGTGCGGGGGTAGATGATCCATGCGCTCGTTCTCGACCACCATTACACCCTCGCCGCCCAGGGTGACGATCAGCCGCGCTGGGCCGAGGGCTTTCATCGCGTCCGATTCCGGCGCGGCAACGATGTGACCTGGCCCTAGCCCGGTGAGCAGGGTCAGCTCGTGCTCGTTGGGGATCAGATAATCAACCTGGTGAAGCAGCGCCTGTGGCAGTGGTTGGGCTGGGGCGGGGTTTAGGATTACTTTTGCGCCGTGCCGGTGGGCTGCCGATACTGCTTCCGCTGCCGTCTCCAACGGGATTTCTAGCTGGAGCAGCACGACTGCTGCGTCTTCAAAGGCGGCGTCCGCGTCTCGGATATCTCGCGGCGTTAACAGGCCGTTCGCGCCGGGGACGACGACAATATTGTTCTGCCCCGCGTCGCTCACGGTGATCAACGCCACGCCGGAGGCCGTCCCGGGTGTGCGCAGCACCCAGCGCGTATCCACGCCATCCGCTTGCTGCCCTGCGAGCAGCGCCGCCCCGAAGGCATCATCACCCACGCGTCCCACCATGCGAACCTGCCCGCCCGCGCGCGCCGCGGCGATCGCTTGATTCGCGCCTTTGCCGCCGGGGAAGGTGTTGAACGCGCTGCCGAGAATGGTTTCACCGGGCGCGGGGTGACGCGGAGCCCGCACGACCAGATCCATGTTCATGCTGCCAACGACGACAATGCTTCCGGACATAAGATCCATCCTTGAGGATCGGTTTTGATCGATTATAGCGTCAAACGCAAAGTAAACAGGTTATAATCCGATCGGCTTTTTGGGAAGCTGTACAACCACAGCTAAACCAGACACCCACCCAATCACGAGTTACGGTAAATTCGTATAGACAAAAAGGAGGCTGCGCTGGCGGCCTAAGGAGTTATAGAGGTATGCAAGACGATCAGGTCCGCGCTTTGTTAGAAAGCGTGCAGGGGGGTACGGTTGCGATAGAAGATGCGATGGAACGGCTGCGAACGCTGCCATACGAGACGGTTGGCAACTTTGCCCACCTCGATCAGCACCGCTCGCTGCGCTGTGGGTTCCCTGAGGTAGTGTTTGGTCAGGGCAAAACGTCTGAGCAGGTAGTGCAGATCGTGCAGCGGCTGTCAGAGCGCAATGACCGCGTGCTGGTCACCCGCGTAACGCCCGAGATGAGCGTCGAGGTGCTGCTGCAAGTGCCAGATATGTGCTACGATGCATCCGCACGTATTCTGGTGCTGGACAAGAACGCCGACCGCGAGAAGAAGCCGGGCGTGTACGTGCTCACCGCCGGGACTGCCGATATCCCCGTGGCCGAAGAAGCCGCCCTCACCGCCGACCTGATGGGCAATGCGGTGGAGCGGTTGTATGATGTGGGCGTGGCAGGTATCCACCGCCTGCTGAATCAGGTGGAGCGCTTGCGATCCGCGCGCGTGGTGGTGGTAGTGGCGGGCATGGATGGCGCGCTGCCAAGCGTGGTAGGCGGGCTGGTCTCGGTGCCGGTGATCGCCGTACCGACCAGCGTGGGCTATGGGGCCAGCTTCAACGGATTGGCCGCGCTGCTGACGATGCTTAATTCGTGCGCCACCGGTGTTGCCGTGGTAAACATCGACAACGGATTCGGCGCGGGTGTGATGGCCAGCCGCATCAACCAGTTGGATGAAGCCAATGGCGCATCCTGATTTTCTGGACGCTCTGGAAGCTCCGCTGCGCGGAAAGGCGGAGGCGCTGCTGGAAACCTTGCGCCAGATGGATTCGGTAGTCGTTGCCTTCTCCGGCGGGGTCGATTCGGCGCTGATCTGCGCGGCGGCGCACCACGCCCTCGGCGCGCGGATGCTGGCGGTCACGGTGCAGTCGGCGGTCGAGTCGCTGGGGGATACGGATGCGGCAAAGGCGGTCGCCGGGCAAATCGGCTTCCGCCACCGGGTGGTCGATCACGACGACCTGGCGAACCCGGTCTTTGTCGCCAATCCCCCCGACCGCTGCTATCACTGCAAATTTTCGCGCTTTGACGCGATTTTGGCGATTGCGCGGGCAGAGGGTTTTGCCTGCGCGGCGGAAGGCTCCAACGCCGATGACGCCTTTGATTATCGACCGGGCATGCGCGCGGTAAAAGAGCTGGGCGTGCGCAGCCCGCTGGCGGAGGTTGGTTTGACCAAGGCCGAGATCCGCGCGCTGGCGAAGGCCTTGGGCCTGAGCGTTTGGGATCGCCCTTCCGCACCGTGCCTGGCCACCCGCTTCCCCTACGGCTCCGCGGTGACCGAAGCGGGGCTGCGTCAGGTGGCGCAGGGCGAGAAGTTTCTGCTGGAGCGCGGTTTCCAGCCGGTGCGCGTGCGCCATTTTGGCGACACCGCTCGCCTGGAGGTCACCCCGGCCTTGCTGCCGGATCTAATCGGCCAGCGTGAAGCGGTGCAGGAATACTTTCGGGAGATTGGATTTACCTACGTTGTTGTAGACCTGGCCGGGTACCGGTCGGGCAGCATGAATGAGGTGCTAAAAGCATGAAATACGCCTACTGCGATTGTTTTTCGGGCATCAGCGGTGATATGTTCCTGGGCGCGCTGATCGACGCCGGGCTGCCGGTGGAAACCCTGCGCGAGGGGTTGGAAGCGCTGCGCCTGGACGAGCCGATCGAGATCAAAGTGGAGCAGGTGCAGAAGGGCGCGCTGCGCGCCACCCAGGCTGACGTGATCGTAGGCGAGAGCCACCATCACCGCCACTTCTCCGATATCGCCGAGATGATTGAAAACAGCGGTTTTTCGGATGGGGTTAAAACGGTCAGTCTCAACATCTTCCGGATATTGGCAGAGGCGGAGGGGCGCGTGCACGGTGTGCCGGTGGAGCAGGTGCATTTCCACGAGGTCGGCGCGCTGGATTCGATCGCGGACATCGTTGGGGCAGCGATCGGCCTGGAAGCGCTGGGCATCGAGCGGCTGTATGCCTCCGCGCTGCCGTTCAGCGGCGGGCAGGTGCAGACTCAGCACGGCACGCTGCCTGTTCCCGCCCCGGCGACACTGGAGATCCTGGCACGCGCGCACGCTCCGCTGACCCCATCCTCCGCGCAGAGCGAGTTGGTGACGCCCACGGGGGCAGCCATTCTTGCCGCGCTGGCTACCTTCGAGCGGCCAAACCTGGTGGTAACCGGGCTGGGCGTGGGCGCGGGCAAGCGTGATCTGCCCTGGCCCAATATCTTCCGCCTGATTTTAGGCGAGAACACACCCGAGCAGGAATATCCGATGGTGCTGTTGGAAACCAATATCGATGACATGAATCCGCAGATGTTCGGTCACGTGATGAACCGCTTGTTCGCTGCTGGGGCATTGGACGTGTACCTGACCCCGATCTACATGAAAAAGAATCGCCCCGGCACGCTGTTGGGCGTGGTAGCGCGACGACAGGACGAGCCGAATCTTGCCAAATTGATCCTCTCTGAGACGAGCACTCTGGGCTTGCGGGTGCAGCCGGTCTACCGCTACACCGCCCAACGCGAGTTCCGTACCGTGCAGACCCTCTACGGCGACGTGCCGGTGAAGGTGAAACGCATGGATGGCCGCTCGATCCAGGCCATGCCTGAGTACGACGCGTGCGCGAAGATCGCGGAGGAGAAAGGCGTGCCGCTGGGCGAGGTCTACGCGGCAGCGCTGGTGGAAGGGCGTAAGCTCGTTGGCGATTTTTGACGGCGCATTGATATCGTCTTTGTTATGATGACCTGGAGAGAGAACAAGAACCGGGGGCTTCGGCTCCCGGTTCTTGTTTGCACACCTTACCAGTAACTGCTCAGGCTCGGTGGGGTTTTGGGTGTTTTGTGAGGGAGGTGCCTGGCACCTCCCTCACAAAACACCCAACCGGGCTGAGTAATTACCCTTACCTGTTGTAGGAGATAGACATGGCGCGATATGCAAGTTTGTTCCCCACGACCGAGGATGCTGAACAGGCCGTGGATGCCCTGAAGGAATCGACGCTGCGCGAAACCGTGCAGGCGCAAATCGTCACCGAGGCGGATTGGAAGGCCAATTGGGGCGAGTCGGACCAGAAGCGCCCGGAGCCTGAGGGACCGCTGATGCGCGACCCCGAGCACTACCTGGATATCTGGATGAACCAGGATACGGCGGCGCAGTTCGCGCGCGGGCTAGAGCAGGGCGGCGCTGTGCTGGTGATCGATGTGCCCGAAGAACTGGCCAAGCAGGCTTTGAAGATCCTTAAGGATAATCGGGGTAAGTTCGAGTAAAACGCCTCACCCCCCGCGGCTGTGCCGCGTCCCCCTCTCCATTTTCGCTGTTGGGTTCTAGGTTTCAGGTCGTGAGCGCAACCCGCAAAAATAGAGAGGGTGCCTTGCAAACCAACTCTATTGGCAGAACAAGGCACCCCTCTCCATTTTGCCGTTCTTGCAAAATGGAGAGGGGGACGCAGCGAAGCTGCGGGGGGTGAGGCGTTTTACGGGATCAACCTATCCGGGACCCCGTTCGGGAATTCGAGTTGGATGGCTTCTTCTATGTTCTCGATGCGGTTGCCCGGGTCTGGGTGGGTGCTCATGAACTCGGGTGGGCGGTTGCCCTCCGAAGCAGACGCAAGGATCTCCATCACGCGGATCATGCTGCGTGGATCATACCCGGCATCTGACATAAAGCGCACGCCCAGCCGGTCCGATTCGATCGCGTCATCGCGGCCAAACTTCATATTCACGAGCTGGCCGATCATGGCGGCCATCTGCGCCTGCCCAACCGAGTTGGGGTTATCGGGATCATAGGCGGCGATCACAGCCGCGCCAGACAGCCCCTCTAACAGCCGCGACTTGGCAAGTTGTTCGGCGGAGTGCCGCCCCACAACGTGACCAATCTCGTGCCCCAGCACGCCGGCAAGCTCACCTTCGGTACTGAATTCTTTATACAGCCCGGCGGTGATAAAGATCTGCCCGCCCGGCAGGGCAAATGCGTTGATCGTCTGGTCATCGCGAAGCAGGTGGAACTCGAAGTTATAGCCCATGCCGCCCGCCTGCGACATTTGCACGATGCGCTGGCCCACTTCGTCTACCAGCGCCTGCGCGCCCTCGTCGGGGTGCAGCCCGCCATATTGCCGGGCCATCTGCGGCGCGGCTTCCAGCCCCAGGGCAATTTCCTGCTCTTTAGTCATATCGATGCGCTGATTCTCCCCGGTGACTGGGTTGAGCTCGCGCGCGCCAAATACGTAGCTCAGGATGACCACAAGCGCCATAATGCCGGCAATGATCAGGCGTCCCCCGCCGCTGCTTCTTCTTCTCCGCATCATCGCTTACACTCTTCCTGGCGGGTTGCCGGCCGAGTAGACCCTTGCACCCCGGTAGCGCTCCATCAGCTTGGGCGCTGCGATGGCGAGGTAGAGCATCAGCAGGCCAAAGGCAATGGCATAACCAGCAATCGCCCACACCAGGCCTAATACCCCGGCGTTGGGGAAGATGATCATGATGACACCCAGAACCACCGAGACCAGGCCGCCCAACCCGAGCGCCCATTCGTTGTCGATCTCATGGCGCAGGCGGATGGCGGCGGCAATCTCGAGAATCCCGGTGACGATCGCCCAGATGGCAATGACGAACACCAGGGTAACGGCTGCCACCTGTGGGATCAGCACGGCGATGACTGCCGCGGCGATGCTGACCAGACCCTCGATCAGGCCCAGCCACCATCGGTCGTTCTCCTCGCGGTTGCGAACCGACGAAGCAATGGTCAGCACACCATCCACCAGAGCATATCCGGCGAACAGGTACACCAGCGCAATGGCCGTGAGCCCGGGCCAGATGAAGGCCAGCACGCCGAAGATGATCGCAATCACCCCGCGGAGGGCAAATAATCCACGATTACGAACAATGGTATTGAGCATTCTGAACTTCTCCTAATAAGGTTCTATGGGTTTCAAGGAGTTTTTGGTTCGTAGGGGTGGTTACACCACCCCTACGAACCAAAAACTCCTTGAAACCGTCTCCTTTCCTGTTTTGGCCGTGTACGGTCCTGGGAAGCATGCTGCCGGTGATTATCCAACCAGCAGGGATGAACCGCCGTCGATCCACATCTCCGTGCCGGTAATGTGGTTGGAATCATCAGAGGCCAGGAACAGCACCAGCTTCGCCACCTGCTCAGACGAGCCGGGCTTGCCGTCGGTCAGCGGGATGCTGCCCTCGGGGAACTCGACCGGCTCCTTTTCCTGCTCTACGTTGCGCTTCTCGGTGTTCTCGTCAATGCTGGTCGTAATCGCGCCGGGGCAGATGACATTCACGCGGACGCGGTGCTTGGCAAGCTCCAGCGCCACCATCTTGGTGAAGGCGACCTGCCCGGCCTTACTGCACGAATAGGCCGTTGCGCCGGTGTTGCTAAAGGTACGGGTACCGTTCACAGACGAGGTGACGATTACCGAGCCGCCCTGCTTCTTCAAGAACGGCACCGCATACTTCACAGTAAGGAAGGTGCCCTTCAGATTTACACCAAGAGTCTGGTCCCAATCCTCAGGCGTCAGGTCTTCTAATGGGGCCCACACGCCATTGATACCGGCGTTAGCGAAAACCACATCCAGCCGCCCGTACTTGTCGATCAGCTTTTCTACCGCCCGGCGCATTTCATCGGGCTGCGAAATATCGGCTTCCAGCGGTTCTGCCTGTCCGCCTGCCCCCTTGATCTCATCGACAAGGTCTTTCAGTTCATCCATTGTGCGGCCAAGCACGCCAATTTTCGCGCCCTCTCGGGCCATGAGAACGGATGCTGCCCGGCCAATGCCCGAGCCAGCCCCCGTAACCAGCGCTACGCGTCCTTCCAGTTTTCCTGGCATGATTTCCTCCATTCATTTCTGTGTTTGTTGTTTGTGCGACTACATCACACAAACAACAAACACAGAAAAATCTTCGAATAGGCTCTCAGTACCGCGCGGCAGGTGGTTGCGCAACCACCTGCCATGCGGTGCATCATTTATCCGTTGATTACTTCGCCACCGTTGGGGTGGATCGTCTGGCCGGAAATGTACGACGCATCGGTGGAGGCCAGGAATACGAACGCCGGGGCGCATTCAAAAGGCTGCCCGGCGCGTTTGAGCGGCACGTCAGAGCCAAAGGTGGAGACCTTCTCTTCGTCAAACGTGGCTGGGATCAGCGGCGTCCAGATGGGGCCGGGGGCCACGGCGTTTACACGAATGCCCTTCTCAGCCAGGTTGATCGCCAGCGAGCGGGTGAAGGAAACAATAGCGCCTTTGGTTGAAGAATAATCCAAAAGCTGCGGGCTGCCACGATACGCTGTTACTGAGGCGGTATTGATGATGGCGCTGCCCTTGGCGAGATGCGGAAGGGCGGCTTTCACCATGTAGAACATGTGGAAGATGTTTGTGCGGAAGGTGCGATCCAACTGTTCGGCGGTGATATCGGTGATCGATTCTTGTGGAAACTGCACAGCGGCATTGTTGACCACAATATCCAACCGGCCGAATTCGCGCACGGTCTGTTCCACGGCCTGCTTGCAGAACGCTTCGCTGCTCACGTCACCGGCGATGGTGATGCACCGCTGACCGTACTTCTCAACCATCTGCCGGGCGGTTTCGGCGTCGCCGTGCTCGTCTAGATACATGATGGCAACATCCGCACCCTCTTTGGCGAAGGCAATGGCGGCTGCGCGGCCAATGCCGCTGTCTCCGCCGGTGATAATGGCTACCATACCCTCCAGTTTGCCCGAGCCCTGGTAATTGGGGTCATCGTCGATGGGATCGGGTCGCATTTCCGATTCAATGCCGGGCTGCCGGTCTTGAGTCTGGGGAGGGAACTGTTGTTTCTTTTCTTCTTGTTCAGACATGAAAAATCCTTTTCGAAGCAGAATCAGTCGAGGGGATTCTTAGGAACCTTGTGCGTGGTGAGCACCACGCACAAGGTTCCTAAGAAAGATTTATACAAATTTATGGTATGGCTGTACGGCTCAATTAACTAAAAAGATGGAAAAATTCACTGTAAAGAAAGGGTCAACAAACGGATTGATACACTCTTGACCCCAATAAATATCATTTTTGTACCCAATTGATGAAGCAATCTGGTAAGATGGTTTGAGGGAATCTTTTACGCAGCAGGCGCGGGGATGGGGGGCTGCGATTCACAGAAAGGACAGCCAATGGCTACAATGATTGTCTCGTTTGAATCGGAACAGGAAGCGCAAGACGCAATTAGCCGCCTGGTGCAGGCAAATGTCGGAGAAGTTCGTGCCCGGGTTTTGAGCAGCTCCGAATATATGAGCCATCCCAAAACCGATACGACCGCGCCGGTTATCGACCCTCAGATGGGCGCTGTAGAGGTGCGGCAGGCAGAGATGCCCAACATTCCCGAGGCTGAGCACAGCGAGGGCGATTGGGCTTCGGCGACCATCCCGACGACGGGGGGGCAGGTAGAGGGCGTTCAGGTGATGATCGAAGTGGGTGACGGTGCGGAGGCCGAGGTTCGTCGCTTGCTCGGAATACGCGCCGGTGGCCAGCGTTAGAGAATATCTTCTTGCGGCGGGTGTAATCTACCCGCCGCATTCTCAATGTGTTTGGATCGAACGTGAAACAGCGATCTTGATAGAAAGGAGCATGTGCAATGGCAGTAGTAGCAGGTTTATTTGACTCGCAGGCTGATGCGGATCTGGTGATGAACGAGATTTTTCGGATGAATATCGATGGATTGGAGTCGCGCATATACGATGGTGGCGGCCAGGCGGGGACCGGCGAGGATCGCCCTGCAATGATATTTCCCTTTGTACCTAACACCGGAAATAACATGGGCATGAGCGGCGCCGCCGTTGTGCCAGGCTCCGATGTGGATTGGATGGGCGAACTGGACGAAGTAGAGCGCGCCTTTTACCTGGAAGGGATGAAAGAAGGCGCAACGCTGGCCGTGCTGCGCGTGCCAGATGATCACGTGGAGCACGTGCGTCTGGCAATGCTTAAGGCGAATGCTCGCACCTACGTAGACGATTAGCGAGAGCTTGCCTCTTTTGATCCAGGCGCTGCCGCAACAGGCAGCGCCTGGATCATTTAAGTGATCTCAACAAATCTGGCTCATTGATGCTGACGTGGTTGTAGGCAGAGGTTGCGGCGCTACCTCTGCCTACAACCACGTCAGAAACAAGAGACCAACAAATTTCTTAACGCTCTTTCGCCGATTTGCGTATAGAATTAGAGTACCCCGTTTGTATTGGGACGGCATACAAAACTTACATCACAGGAGCTTTCTGCATGGGCGATCCCATTCAATTCACCAGCAATTACAGCGACCAATCCACCGAGCACGGCTTCCAGTTTGAATTTCACTGCGACCGCTGCCAGAATGGTTTCCGCACATCTTTTAAGCCGTTCGCTCTTGCCGGAGTCAACAGTGCGCTCGATACGGCCTCCAGCCTGTTGGGCGGGTTATTTGGCTCCGCGGCCAACGTTTCCAACCGGGTCACCGAGGCGCAGCGCGAGCGGGCACGCGAAGCGGCATTGATCGAAGCCATCCAGCAGATCCGCCCGCAGTTCAAGCAGTGCCCGCGCTGCCAGAGCTGGGTGTGCATCAAGAGCTGCTGGAACAACAAGCGCGGCCTGTGCAAGGGCTGCGCGCCGGACCTGGGCGTTGAAATGTCGGCGGCCCAGGCGTCGCGCTCGGTAGAAGAGGTGTGGGCGCACGCGGCTATGGCCGAAGAGGATAAGAAGCTGGCCGAAGGTAACTGGCGCGAGACCATTCGCGCATCATGCCCCGAATGCGGTGAGCCGCAGGCTGCCAACGCCAAGTTCTGCCCGGGCTGCGGCGCGAAGCTGAAGGCTGCCGAGCACTGCACTGAATGCGGCGCAAAGCTTCAGCCTGGCGCCAAGTTCTGCGCCGACTGCGGCCACAAGGTTGGGTAACAAATCTCGCGGATGTGAGTGATCTGATCCTGCGCCCCGCCGGTGACTCTGCCCTGCTGGTGGCTATTGACACCGGCGGGCGGATCGACCTGAATGCGAACCGCACAATGCATGGGTTGGCGGCTGCGCTTCAAGCCGCCTATGACGCGGATCCGCTGCCTGGCATGGGCGAAGCGGTTCCAGGGTATGCCACGCTGCTGGTGCATTATGATCCGCTGGCAGTGGCCTACCCGGAAGTGGAAGCGCGCATACGTGCTTGTTTGGATCTGGCAGCCGGGGCACTGGCAGGGGCAGTGCCGCGCCGGGTAGAGATTCCGGTGGTTTACGGCGGCGAAGAAGGCCCTGACCTGGACTTTGTGGCGCGGCACAACAACCTGAGCGCGGAAGAAGTGGTGCGCATCCACACCTCGCACGATTACCCGGTGTTTCTGATGGGCTTCACGCCCGGCTTTCCGTACCTGGGCGGCCTGGACCCGGCCATAGCCGCGCCGCGCCTGTCTACGCCGCGCAGCCGTGTGCCTGCCGGGTCGGTGGGCATCGCCGGCGCGCAGACAGGCGTTTACCCGCTGGAATCACCGGGGGGATGGCGCATCATCGGGCGCACACTGCTGCGTTTATTCGACCTCCAGCGCGAAGCCCCCTTCCTGCTGGCTCCGGGCGATCAGGTGCGCTTCGTGCCGGTGGAACGAGAATCGCCGGCATGACCCTGCTCGTGCTAGACCCAGGCGCTTTTGCAACCGTGCAGGACTTTGGGCGCGTGGGTTACGAGCGCTTTGGCTTGCCGCGTTCCGGAGCGATGGACACCTTTGCCTTGCGGGCAGCGAACCGGCTGGTAGGCAACCCGCCGGGCGCGGCCGGAATCGAGTTTGCGCTTGGCGCGCCTGCCTTTCAGGCGCAGCAGGATTGCCTGGCAGTCTGCACCGGCTTCGGCTGGAGCATGGAGGTGCAGGGCCGCGCAGTGGGAAGCTGGCGGGCGGCTTTTATCCGGCGCGGCGAGATGATCCGCTTACTGCCCGAACCAAACAGCGCGCAGGGCTTTGGATATCTCGCCGCGCGCGGCGGAATCGACACACCGCCGGTGATGGGCTCGCGCTCGACCGATCTGCGTGCTGGGTTGGGCGGGCTGAAAGGCCGCGCGTTACGGGAGGGAGATGTGCTGCCGGTGGGGGCAGCATCACCCGCGCTGCATCTCGCTGGCAGATCACTGGCGGAGCACTTGCAGCCCGCGTATGGCAGCGCGGTGACCGTCCCCGCTGTTCCAGGCCCGCAGGAAGCGGTATTTTCGGTACTCAGCTACGCGGAATTTTGGGCTGCGGCATGGGAAATCAGCCCAACCTCGGATCGGATGGGCTGCCGCTTGCAGGGGAACCCGCTGGAACGTGTTTCAGACGCGGAGATGCTCTCCGAGGGCATTGCCCCGGGATCGGTGCAGGTGCCGCCGGATGGGCAGCCCATTGTGTTGATGGCCGATCGCCCGACCACAGGCGGCTACCCGAAGATCGCCACCGTGGCGCTGGCAGGTATGCCGCTGCTCGCGCAGGCCACGCCGGGGCGCGGAACCGTGCGCTTCGAACTGGTGACGGTAGAGGAAGCCCAGGCACGCTGGCGCGCACTGATCGAAGGGCTGGAGAATGGGGTGACTGATGACGCGGATTGACCTGAACTGCGATATGGGCGAGCGCTTTGGGCGCTGGCCCCTGGGCGAGGACGAGGTGGTGATGCCGTGGATCACTTCTGCGAGTATTGCTTGCGGGCTGCACGCTGGTGACCCGATTGTGATGGATCGCACGGTGGCGCTTGCGAAGGCGCGCGGCGTGGCGGTGGGGGCGCATCCCGGCTATCCCGATTTGCAAGGGTTTGGCCGCCGGGTAATCGATCTTACGCCGGAGGAGGCCGAAGCCTTCACCCTCTATCAGATCGGCGCGCTGGCGGGGTTTGCCCGCGCGAACGGCACCGAATTGGTCCACGTAAAGCCGCATGGGGCGCTCTACAACCAGGCCGCGAAAGATGCACAACTGGCAGCGGCGATTGCCAGGGGCACGCGCCGTTTCAGCCGCGATTTGATTCTGGTGGGGCTGGCCGGATCGGCATTGCTCGCAGCGGGCGAAGCAGCGGGCTTGCGCGTAGCCAGTGAAGGCTTTCCAGACCGGGCCTATGAGCCAGATGGCTCACTGCGGTCACGCAGGCTGCAAGGCGCGGTGCTGGACGACATCGAGGAAATCTGCGCCCAGGCGGTGCGGCTGGCTACCGAGGGGATCGGTGGGCGCGAGGTGCAAACCCTGTGCATCCACGGCGATCACGCTGGGGCAGCAGCGCATGCCCGCGCTGTTCGAGAAACGCTAGAGGCGGCGGGTGTTCAGGTGATGGGCTTGACGGGATAGCGAGGAAAACGCCTCACCCCCCGCAGCTTCGCTGCGGGGGGTGAGGCGTTTCGGTTTTTACCCGCCCCTTGCCTTTGCCACCTTCTCTCGCACGGCTGGGGCAACTTCCTTCGCGAATCGTTGGATCTGCTGGTCGTGGGTGTGCGCGGCGCCGAAGATATATGTATCCATGCCATGCTCCAGCGTCAGGCGAGTGAGCTCATCCACCCAGCGGTCGACCGGTGCGGTGAGGTAGTCGCCTTGTTCGCCATCGGTAATCTGCCCCATGATGTTGTACATGCGCTGGATGGATGCGGGATCGCGCCCGGCTTTCTGCGCGCCTTCATCAATGCGCCGGTTCATCCCGTTCAACTGATTGGGCTGCACGTAAGAAGAGGATGGTACCCAACCATCTCCCAGCCGCCCGGTGAGGTTTAGCATCCGCGGCCCCAAAGCGCCAATAATTAGCTGGATGGGGTGCGCGGGAACCGGCCCGCTGTGCGCGCCAAGCAGGTTGTAGTGCTGGCCCTCAAAGCGGATGCCGCGCTCGCCGCTCCACATGCTGCGGATAATCTGGATCGCCTCTTCCAGCGCATCCACGGATTCTCCAGGCGTGCGTTCTGGCCCGTCCAAGGCTTTAATCCCTTCCCAAAATGCTCCCGCGCCCAACCCCAGCTCGATTCGCCCGCCAGAGAGAAGATCGAGCGAGGCGGCGGCTTTGGCCAGTATCGCCGGGGGACGTAGGGGCAGGTTGGCGACATCGGGGAACAGGCGCACCCGGCTGGTCTGCGCGGCGATATAGGCCAGCAGTGTCCACGTATCGAAGAAACGCCGCTGGTAGGGATGATCTTGAATGCCGATCAGATCCAGGCCTGCTTCGTCACACAGCTTGCCGAGCTGCACCGTCTCTTGCGCATTGGTTGCGTCAGGCGTCAGGAAAAAGCCAAATTGAACATCTCGTCCGTAATCCATCGATCCTCCCTGCAATTGCTATTTTGATACTTTTCATACCATTTTGTGTGGGGACCAAGTCCCCACACAAAATGGTATGAAGTACCAGTGGCTTTATGGATACTTTCCGTTTCGTTTTGGTTGGGAACGAAGTCCCTAACTAAAACGAAACGGAGTTCCAGAAGCTATATGCTCCGGCTGGGATTGGTGATGCGGTGGCCCGGAATGCTCGACAATAATTCCGTTTGCGGCGAATACTTTCGACCGCAAACGGAATTATACAGGAGAAGCGTTGGTTTTAGAGCCCGCAGTCGCGGAGCTGGTCGCGGATGGCTTCAATGACCAGCGGATCGTTGTTCCAGGCGCCCATGTTGATGATCTCGATACCGGCGGAGAGATTTGCCTCGCGGACGGATTCCGGAATGTCGTACTCGCTGTGGAGCGAGCTGGCGCTGATCGATACCGGGAAGACGAGCAGCTTGGTGATGTTATTCCGGCTGATCTGCTGCGCGATGGTTTTCACATCCGGTTCTTTGAACTCCATCCAGGCCAGTGAAATATTGTTGCGCGAGTAGCCAGCGGCTGCGAGCCGTTCCACCACATCGTAGCGAAACAGGTTTTCCTGCTCTGTTTGGGTGGGATAGAGCTGATCCCAAGTATCAGGCTGACCGTGACCGACCAGCAAGATACCCACTTCACTCTTGTCTGTCGCGCCGATGACCTTATTGGCTCGTTCCACAAACATTTGTTTGAGGGAGGGCGAATCCCACAGCGGGCCGGCTTCGCACAGGTCGATGTCATATTCTTCCAGCCCAACAGACTCCACCTGCTCTAAGCCTGCCTGGGTGTGGCTGGAGATGGTCAGGAAGATGTGGACGAGAACAATCCGGTCTGCTCCATCTTTCACCGCGTGCAGCACGGCTTCATCAGGGCGGGGGTCTGAGTCGAGGAATGACAGGTAAAAGCGGGTGGTAATGTCACCATCATCGCGCAGCCGCTGTTCCAGGTCATTGATCATGCTCTGGTGGATGAAGTTATGCGGGCTGCCGCCGGATTTCATGTATTCGTGACGCAGGCTGTTGAAAAAGAACGGGCGGAACGGCACCGGGATAAACGGCGCGCCATCCTTATCGAACTCGCGCATGGTCTCAATCCACGGCATGGGCGAATAGGCGGGCGGCTCACCGTGTGTCAGGTAGATCACGGCGGTGTGCCCGGTTTGCCCCTCGCTACTGGCGGTGAGGGGGACGCTAGGGAGCGTGCGCACCTCTTCTTGTGCCAGGAACTGGTTGTTGGTGACCAGGTATGCGCCTATGAACGTGACCAGCGCCAGCAGGATAGCAGGGGCAAGCAGCCAGCGTCGGAACGTACCCGCGATGATTGCAACCAGCGCAATCAGTGAAAGAGCGAGCAGGATCAAATACAGCGTTATCTGCAGCGGGGGAACAGTCAAATAGCGAACCAGGAAATACCCAGCCGCAGCGGCAAACACACCGGACAGAAACCATCGAAGATACTTCATGGCATTCTCCAGCTATACAGGGGTTTGATGTGGGACGTTCTTCGATCGGCGATTGGCAATCAGCGATCACCATCGCCGATCGCCAACCTCAGGGGTTCGATCGTGTACAAGATGTACAATTTTCCGCGTACTTCTATTCTATTGTACCGGAAAGTTGTAAGATTTATAGATTGACTTTCGTCACATTCTTCAATGCAACAGAACATTTCGCCCAGCGCTAAAGTGGGTGGCTGGTTTACAAAGCTCGTTCTTTTGCCGGGTGCCCCAACGTTATCGTCCGCTAGAGCAAGTTGTCTTTTTCGGCGCTCCGAAAATACTGGCGGTATGCGGCGGTTTCGTCGAGCAGCGCGCGCAGGCGTGCAATCAGCGGCGCGTTATCACCAGGCGTGTTTTTCTGTTCTGTCTCGGCGGTGCGCAGTGTCACCATGCGCTCTGAATCGATCTCGAAAAGCACCAGCCCTTTGGCTACCAGCCACTCCAGGCCAATTCGCACTGTGGCGGGGCGCTGCCCGGCTGCCGCGGCGAGCCGGTCGAGCGGAACGCGACCGTCCAGCTTCTCTATTCCATACTTCACCAGGCCCGTCAGCCGCCGGAGGAACGCTTCTGGCAGCACATCTACCGGATGTACTCCAAAGAGCACCACGGTTTGTGGCCGGGCGACTTCCAGGGCAGTGTCGAGCTCCGCGCGCCCGGGCGGGGACGTCCACACGATCAGCGTGGTGCAGGGGGTAAGCGCGGAGCGGTCCGCAGCCGTGATTCCGGCGGCGGCCAGTTTCTCGCGCCCATCCGCTTCTGCCCATACCTGGGCTGTATTCTCCGCCAGGATGCCTTGGAGCACCGGCAAGGGGTGCGATTGCGCCCGCTGGTCGATCACCATCAGGGTGCGGCGGGAGAGGGTGATGCGCTCAGTTTCGACCGGGCGGGCATCCACCCATTCGATCTGCACGTCGCGCTGGCCGCGGAAGTTGCTGGCGCGCACCATGCAGGCCAGATCGAACATGCCTTCGGGCAGGGGCCAGCCCGCGCCGCGCCACCAGATCACCCGGCGGGTTTGATCTTGCTCGTTCTTCACCGTCACCTGCAGATGGTCGCCTTCGCGGCCAATGGTGCGCGAGTCGAGGATGGTAAGGCGGGGGATGCACAGCACAGGTGACGGGTTGCCAGGGCCAAAGGGAGCCAGCCGCTCCAGGTCCGAGACGAGATCGATGGTGAGATCAGGCAGGGCCAGCGTGCCGTCGATGGTCAGCGAAGGCCGGGGAGCCGCACCGCCTAACTGGCGCTCGACCGCTTTGGAGAGCCCATTGCGGAAGGCGGTGATCTTTTCGGACTCCAGCGAGAGTCCGGCAGCCATCGGGTGCCCGCCATAGCCCAGCAGCAGGTGCGCCTGCGCGGCGATGGCGGCGGAGATGTTCACGCCCTCCACCGAGCGGGCCGAGCCGCGCGCGGCTTGCCCAGGCGGGCAAGCGAGCAGCACGGTAGGGCGGTTGTATCGCTCGCTGAGCTCGGATGCTACGATGCCGATCACACCAGCGGGCCACTCGGGGTGCGCCAGAACCAGCGCGGCCTGCTGGAGCAGCGACGAGTCCTTCTCGATTTGCGACAGCGCGCCGCGCAGCACCTGATCGGTGAGCAGGCGGCGGCGGGCATTGAGGCCTTCCAGGTGCGCGGCAAGCACCCGCGCCCGGCCTGCTTCGGCAGTGGTGAAGAATTCGACGATCGGGTTGGCGTCATCCAGCCGCCCCAGCGCGTTTAGGCGCGGGCCGATCATGAAGCCAATGTGTTCTTCCGTCAGGTAAGCGGGTTGCAATGTGGCTAAGTCGAACATGGCTTGCAGGCCGGGCCGTTTTGCTTGCCGCAGCACTGCCAGGCCCCGCTGCAGCAGCCAGCGCGTATCGGCTACCTGGTGTGCCAGGTCAGCCACGATACCCAGCGCGGCCAGATCGAGGAAGCTTTCTGCCTCCTCCGCGCGCCCGGCCCGCTCGTAGAGCGCCTGGGCTAACAAATAGGCCACGCCCACGCCCGGCAGGCCGCAGAACGGGTGATCAGGGGGCAGCAGTTTTGGGTTGCTGATCGAGCAAGCGGGGGGCAGCGTTTCAGGCAGATCGTGATGGTCGGTAAGTACCACGTCCACCCCGCGCGATCGGGCGTATTCCATCGCCTCGTGCGCGCTGATGCCGGTGTCGCAGGTGATGATCAGCGTCACGCCCGAGTCGATGATCGGCGCAAGGTGCGCCACGTTCACCCCGTGCGACTCGCGCGCTCGCACCGGGATGTGATAGGTAACCTCCGCACCCAGCCCGCTGAGGGCGGAGACCAGCAGCGTAGTAGAGGTCTGCCCGTCCACGTCAAAGTCGCCCCATACACATATGCGCTCACTAGCGGCGATGGCGCGCTCGATGCGCTCGCAGGCGGCGAGGATGCCGGGCATATCGGTGGGGGGCGTGGCGTGGTATTGGCGTGGATCGATGAAGGCGCGCGCGGCTGCCAGATCGCTCAACCCGCGCCGGACGAGCATCTGCGCCACCAGCGGGCGGCCTCCAATGGCCTCCTGGAAGGCTTCGGGCACTTCCACCGCAGGCGGCTCAAACCACTGGCGCGCCAGCCCTTCTGCCATCAGAAGCTGATCTCTCCAATTTGCTCCAGGCCAAAATCGGGCAAATGCCCATCCTGCGGCTCGTAATCAGGTTCGATCGTGCCCGCCCGGTCGCCTTTGCAGCACAGCGATCGGTAGACGCAGTAGCGGCAGGAGCGTTCGTCCCCGCTCATGGCAAACCCGTCTGAGGGAAGTGCAGCAATTTCGTTCACCAGCTCGCGCAGGGTCTGGTCGTCATCGCGGAACAGGGCGCGCGAGTAGCGCAGCAGTTCGGGCGGGTGGCCCGGTTCCGCGAACCAGTAGACCATCGTGATCTGCTCGGGATCGAAGGCGCAGCCGTCGTTGATCGTCGCGCCCGCCGACGCGAGCAGGTAGGGATAAATGCGCGTTTGCATCCGCTGCATCAGCCAGGAACGCGCAGGCCGGTGAGCAGAGGTCTTCCAGTCGTAGATGATCACCTGACCATCTGGGCGGATGAGCACCAGATCGTATTTGGCGATCAGGCGGTAACCGGCAATAGGCCCGCTGAGCGTAGTCTCTACGTACATGCCACCGGCAAGCCGCGCCTGGCCTGTCTCATGCGGTAGGCAGGCGGTGAAGTTTTGCCACCAGCGCGGCAGGCAGCCATCACGGTCGGCGTTGACAATACGCTCCAACCGCTCGGGGGGCACACCGATGAGGTACTGCTGCGCCAGCCGGTGAAAACGCTCGCCGCGCTTGATGTGGCGCTCGTTTTCGCGGGCCGGCTCGGCAGGCACGGCCGGCCACGCGACCCGTTCGATGTAGCGTAGTTGGAAGCGGCGGCGGCAGTCGGTGAAGTCTTGCAGGCTGCTCTGGGAAAATTCGAAGGGGCTGAGTAGCGTCATTGGCTTTCCCAAAATCGTTGTAGTTCTAAAAACGGCACGGCAGGCTGCTGATCGCCGCGCCCGGTGTTCCAAGTCATCACCAGTGCGCGCCGGGCGCGGGTGATGCCTACGTATAACAGGCGCAGGCGCTCGCACACGCAGTCCGCACGGGCCGCCAGCGTTGCCTCGCCTTCTTGATACCAGCGGTTTGGATCGTTATCTAGCGCCACCTTCAACTGCTCCAGCGCCTCGGCTTCCAGGTTCAGCCGCCCGCGGATAAAGCGCTTCTCGGAGATGTAGGTATCGTAGGGGGTGCCAGAGGGGAAGTCGTAGTTGTTGAGCGAGAGCAGGTACACGCGATCCCACTCCAGGCCTTTGGCCTTGTGCATGGTGGTGATGACCACGCGCCCGCGGTGTTTCTCTGGGTCGAAGCCGTTGTCATCTTCGCTAAAGCCCAAGAAGCGCCGCTGGTTGTTGGCCACCGCGTCCAGTTCCTCGGTGAAGCCCGGCAGGCGCAGGTTGGGGTTTGCGTCGCCTTTCTGGCGCAGCATACCCGCCAGTTTGTGCGCTACCGCCAGCTCCGCCGGCTCGGTGAACAAATCCTGTGCCAGGGTGAGCAAAATCTGGTCGATGGGCAGCAGCGCGGCGCCATGCCAGCGCTTTACCTGGGCGCGGAAATCTTCCAACAGGGTGCATACTTCAGGCGCGCTGAGGGCCATGTCCGTATTTTCCAGCCAGTCACGGTCGGGCAGTGGGTAGAGGAAATCCTCCACCTGTTTTAAGCGGCGAAGACATTCTACGGCCTGTTTGGCTGCGCTGCCGTTGGTATCGCCGCTCCCGGCGTGTGCTGCGCGCCCATTACCGCGCATCCAGGTGCGAAAAACTTTCAACAGCAGCGGCCCAGACTGCGGGTTGGCGAGATAGCGCAGCACGTCGCTCAGTGCACCGGCGGAGAGTCGCGTGGACGAGGTGGAATTGGTGATTTCCACTGGCTCGATTCCGCGCTTGCGCAGCATATCGGCAAGCTCTGAGCAGCGGTCATTGCGCAGATCCAGAACGGCCAGGGTTTCTTTCTCCGCATCGTTTTCTTTGGCGTCCTGCGCGACCTGCCAGCGCAGCAGGCTGCTGACAACCGTGTCCATTTCTTCGGCAGAGGTTTGTTTGCGGCTGCTGAAGAAGATTTTTTCGGGCTCGTTGGGTGGGTTAGGCTGCGGGTCGCCCGGCTCGGTGGGCAGGATCTCTGGTTTGTGCAGCGCCCTGCGTGCGGCCTCCATCGGGTGGCTGGCCTTCGTCCAGCGGATCAGATAGTTTGCCAGATCGATCACGCTGGTGGTTGATCGCCCCGAAACGGGCAGCTCTTTCTTCAGCGAGCCGCGCGCGTTGATGAAGCTGAGCAGGTGCTCGGGGTTTGCGGTGGTGAAGGTCTCGTAGATGGCCTGGTTGGGGTCACCCACGCGTACCCAGTTGCCGTCATCGCCGGATAGCAATTCCAAAATTTTTTGCTGCAAGCGGCTGGAATCTTGCGCCTCGTCTTCGAGGATATAAGGCCACTGGTGACGCAGCCGGTCTACCAGTTTGCCGTCGGTGCGCAGCGCCAGCAGCGCCAGCCGGATCAAATCATCGAAATCCACTGCGCCGCGGTACGCCAGTGAGCGCTGGTACTCCTGGTACATCGCCAGGCCCATTTCTGCCAGCGGCAGCGGGGCGGGCAGTGCATCCAGTTTGCGGCGCAGATCCTCGGGCGTCATTTCCTGGTCTTTGGCGTAGCGAATCACGCCCAGGGCGATGCCCTGCACCAGCCGGGGCAGATCGCGGTTAGTGATTTTGTTGAGCTGGTATTCGCTCAGTTCCGCATCGAGGTAGTCATCGAAGAAGCCGGGGTTGGCGCGCATCCAGGCCGTGGCAACCTGCTCGCGGATCGCGGCGGCCTCGCGCTCATCGATAATCGAAAAGTCATTTGCCAGCGAGACGAGGCTGGGCCGCTCGCGGACGATATCGTGCGCCAGCCCGTGCAGGGTGCGCACCCGGTAGCCCAAGCCATGGATCAGCCCCTCGCTCTGGATCAGACTGCCGATGCGGCGCGTAAAGTTCTCCACTGCCGAATTCGACATAGTGACGATCAGCACTTCCTGGTTCAGATCGAGATTGCCGCCCAGGATCAGGTCGGCGGCGAGGAAGGAGAGCGTGTGCGTCTTGCCGCTGCCGGGCACCGCCGAGATGCCCATGCGCCCGCCTGGGTAATCTTCCACCACCTCGCGCTGGCTGAGGCGCAAGCGTTTTAGGGAGAACTTGGGTTCTTCACTTACCATGGGTTCCCCTGCGCGTCGTTGCTGTTCGAGCCGGTGTGCTGCGTGTGGCCCAACGCCTGCTTAAGCACCTGCTGCATCGCGCGCAGCAGCATCCCGCGCTGCTCGTAACCGCTCTCGCCCAGGTCGCACAAGCCCAGGTGGATTTGCCTGCGGCAGCGGCGGGTCAAACCCAGCACCAGGCAGTACAGGTTTTCGCGGCTCCACTCGTGTTCATCAACATCTGTCCACACGCGGCCCTCTTCCCACGTCTGGCTGAGCACGTAGGGATGGGTCAGCGGCTGGTACAGGCGCTGCGACCACGACGATGCGCCGATATCCAGCCAGAACTGGTGATCTACGGGCTGGTTCGCCAGCAGGAAGGTGTACGCCGGGGCCAGTAGAACGGCGTTCTCCGGTGGGATCTGCCAGGACTGGATATACTGCGCTGCCAGAACGCCTTCCTGGATCATGCGCACGTATTCTTTGCCCAGCGGCGGCTCTTCTTCATCCAGCCCCTCTGGGGCGGGCTGGCGTTCTTCCACCGCCCAGCGAAACTTCTGCGCCGATTCGATCAGGTTGGCGGCGACCGTTCCGGCAAAGGTGTTCTCGTGGAAGGCGTAGCCCGGTTGTGATAGTACTTCGCCAAACAGGCGGCTGAAGAAATAATCCAGTTCGGCAGGTTCGGCGGTTTCGCCTGCCCCGGCAGTTTCGCCTGCCCAGGCGCTGTAATCTTCTAACCAGCGGCGCAGGTGCTCGTAACGGATGCCAAAGCTGTAGGTAATGCGCTCCTGCATATCCGCGCGGATCTTCTCAAACGGCAGCAGGCCGATCCCGCCGGTTTGGATGCGTAGCACGGCATCTACCAGCAACTGGGCGCGCACCAGATCCAGCCCTTCGATCACCTGGATGAGCGCGTAGGCGACCTCAAAGCTGCTCGGGCGCAGCGCCCATTCGGGGTGGGCCAATACCGCCAGGGTCAGCATTGCCTGGGCGGCAGGCTCTTCGCGCAGCGAGCGCGAGGGCCGGTGCGAACGCACGGGGATGCCGCGCGCTTCCAGCCGGTCGGTGAGGGCAAAGCGCAGCGAATCGGGCAGCATGGGCGCGAGCAGTACGATCTCGCCCGCCGGGGTGCCTTCCTGAATTAGCCGGTGCACCTCGCTCGTCACCCAATCGAGCATCTGCGGATAGAAGCGCAGCGGCTCTGCGGGGTATTGCAGGGCTTCCGCCAGGCGGGCAGGCGAGAGCGGGCCAGCGCGGTTCATGCGCATCAAGGCAGATGGCCGGTCCAGCGCCACGCCGATTTGCCCGCAGAAAGCATCCAGTACCGGGTTCGCAATGAACGATGCGGGGAATTCCGTCCCCTCGTCGCAGCCATCGCACAGCGAAAAAGCCGTATCGGGGCTTGCGCCGAGGAAGCGGCGGTAACCGGCATCCTGGTCGCAGATGATGAGGGCCGAGTCGAACTCCGGCAGCCACTGGCGGATTAATTCGTGCGCGAGGGGGGTATCTTCCTCGGCGTTGTCGTAGATCAGATGGCGGTAGGTCTTTTGCAAATATTCGCGGCACAGCAGCGAAGGCCACAGGTAATCGCGGAATACTTCGATCTGGAGCGAGAAGTCGAGCAGATTGTTGAGCAGGCAGTACTCGCGGAACACCGATGCGCAGTACTGGGCATCCTCATAGATATGGCCCTGGGCGGTATCCTCGATCCACGCGGCCTTCAGGCGCGCGCCGATCTCGGTGTAGGGAAAGCCGACCACGGCAGCTTTGTTCAGGTTGTCGATCACCTGGCTGTAGATGCGGTTGCGCTCAATGGTGACGGAATCAAAAAGCCCCTCATCCATTTTGGGCCGCACCAGGTGCGCCATGTAGTACAGGGCGGTTTCGAGCGTGAGGAACGAGGGAGGGGAATCGGGGCGGGCAAAACCGGCGTTCTCTGCCATCAAAGGCCAGAACAGCTCTACCATGCGCCGGGCCAGGCCGCCGACCGTCAGCAGCGAAACCTGCCCTCCGGACCGGTCCACTTCATCGCGCAGGGCGGACTGGTATGCCTCGCCCAGAGTCCGCTGCGGCACCAGCACCATCATCTCTTGCGCCGGAACACCCGCACGGAGCAGTGCCAGCATGCGCTCTACACCGACAGTCGTCTTGCCGCTCCCTGCGGGGCCGTGCAAAAAAATCCGCCGGTTGGCCGGCAGCTCGATGAGTTCGGTTTGATTCGGCGCGAGCACGAAGGGGATCATTAGAATTATTGTACTGAGAAGCAGCCAGGTTGGCTATAGGTCAAAGCGGATAGCCGAAACATTTTAAGGTTTCAAACCATTTCATTACTGAAAGGTGGGTGAGGCGTCTTCTGCAACGAAAACCCTCACTCCTCCGTATATCTAACTGGAGGTAACAAAATGTCCAAACGTGAAGGTCATGTACCCTGGTATCTGTGGCCGTTCTGGGCCATCTGGAAGCTGGTCGCTACCATCATTGAGCTGACCGGGCGGCTGGTTGGTCTTATTCTCGGCGCTGTGTTCATCCTGGTCGGCGTCGTCCTCACCATCACCATTGTAGGCGCGGTGCTGGGTATCCCGCTGGCTCTGTTCGGCGTCCTGCTGATGGTCCGCAGCCTGTTCTAGGGTAGTAGTTGTGCGGCCTCCGCGCGATACGGTGGTTCCCCACAGCTTGTTTATCGATCATAAAGCGATCCGCCGCAGGGCATTGGCTCCGCGGCGGATCATTATGTTCGTTTATGGCGTGAAAGTCACCCGCAAAGGATGATCCCGCAAGCTGCTTACTGCCCGTAGATGCGCGGGCGAAGCCATAAGCCGCGGTCACCATCGGAGACGCCGTTTGAGTGGACCGTTAGCACGAAATACACTGTCTGTCCGGCCAGCGGCGTGAGATCAATATTGATCTGTGTGTACGCCTCGTTGTATGATTCGCTCCACGTGCCCAGGCTGTAGATCAAATCGCCGGAGATGTAGCTCAGCTCGAAGCGCACGTCGCACTTGCTCGCGCCGCGCTCGCACCCCACTATCGACCGGAAGCTATCGCCGGGCAGGATCGTGATGGGTGGATACGCACCGTGGATAAAGCTGTTGTTGGAGGAAGGTGGATTCATCAGCAGGCCCGGCTCGTTATCAATGTACCCCGATTCCAGCACCGGTTTTGACACGAAAAGCATAAACCCGTCTGATGAGCCGTTGGTGCCTGGGCAGGAGAGCGTTTTCGAGCTGGTCAGCCAGATGGCATCGCACTGGCGACCGGCGAACTCGTAGCGCACCTTTGGATCCGGTGTATCTGTGCTGACGCTCGCCGCTGCGTCAATCTTGTAATCGACGTAAAAGGCCCCGAGGAACCCCTTGCCGGACGAATTTTTTAGTTGGAAATGCGTTCGATAATTGCCCTCTGCGGTAGGTGTGGTAAATGCAACCGACACTTCCACGATTTCGCCGGGTTCCACGTCATACGGCAGGGACATCCCGGTATAGGTGACCGTGTCGCCTTTGTAGAAACCGATGCTGTAACTGGAGCTCCAGGTGCAGGTGCCGGTGTTCTTAATCTTCCACGTCTTGGTCACGCGCACCCCACCAGGCAGCGATGAGCCATCGGGGATGGTCACGTCGGACACGAAGCCTGACTGGTCACAGACACGCGGGCGTGGAATTGCTACCCTGGGTACAGGCGTAAATGTGGGCCAGGGCGTGGAGGAGGGGCGCAGCGTGGGATATGGGCTGGCTGTAGCGGTTGGGATCATTGTGGCGGTGCTGGTGGCCGCCTTTGCTGCAATCTTTGTCGCCGGCGCATCGGGGATGGTATCATCTGCGCCGGGGGTAGTGCCAGGTGAATCTGGCGCAGCTTGCTGCAAGATTCCGCTTACCGAAGACGGAACGATGCAAGCAGCGGTCAATAAAAGCACGATGATAGAAAACATCAAGATGCGCTGGGTGGAATTTGCCTTCATGAAGCTGGCCCCTTTTTTGCGGAGGATGTACGAACAAGAGCAGGTAGAATACATTAAGTATAGCACTTTACCGAAAAAATACCGTTTTCGCTACAATTTTGCAAAGGAATTGTCATGACCCTGGTTCATCTCGATACGGATTTGGGCGGCGATCTCGACGATCTGTGCGCGTTGGCGATGCTGCTGCGCTGGCCCGGCGTGGAGATCAACGGCGTTACCGTGGTTGGTGATATGCGCGGCCGTCGGACTGGCTATACCCGCTACGCGCTCGACCTGGCAGGGTATACCGGCGTGCCGGTAGCTGCCGGAGCGGATGTTTCCGGCGGCTATTTCCGCTACGAGCTGGGTCTTCCGCCCGAGGATCGGTATTGGCCGGAACCTATCCCACCACAGCCCGGACCGTTGGAGACCGCGCTGGATCTGCTGAAAACAGGTGTCGACCAGGGCGCGACGATCATTGCCATTGGTATGTACACCAACCTGTACCTGCTCGAAATGCGCTACCCCGGCATCCTCGCGCGGGCCGATCTGTACTTGATGGGCGGCTATATTTATCCTCCGCGCCCTGGCTATCCCCAATGGGAAAATGACTTTGACTTCAACATTCAGGCAGACGTTCGCTCGGCCCAGCACGTGCTGGAGCGCTCGAATCCCACGCTTATCCCGCTGTCTGTAACCGTAGAGACGGCTCTGCGCCGGGCATATCTAGATGATCTGCGCCATGGGGATGCACTCGCCCGGCTGATCGCGCACCAGGCAGAGGCGTTTGCCGTGGATGAACAGAACGAGCGCAAGTACGGCGCGACCTGCCCGGCCTTGCCGCGCGATATCATCAACTTCCAGCACGACCCGCTTGCTTGCGCAATCGCGCTTGGATGGCGCGAAGGCGTGCGGATTGAAACATTGCCCTTAAAAATCGAACAGCAGGACGGATGGCTCGTGGAGCGCACTCATCCTGCTGGGAAACCGGTACAGGTGGTAACGGCGATCGATGGGGAACGGTTTAACCAGCTCTGGCTCGAAACGGTTGCATAAGCTGTTTGTCCGTCAAAACGTTGTACGCGGCCTACTGCATAGGCCGCGTACAACGTTACAAAAGACCAATAACACTTTCTCAGGACAGGGCAATTATGGCGCGGGGTAGCCTTCTATTGTGGCCGTTGGAGTCATAGTAGGTGTGGCGGTCGCCGTGGGGGTGAGGGTGGGCGTTGCGGTTGGCGCGGCGGGGACGATGCGCGGGGCCAGCCAGAGCGCCCGGTCACCATCGGATGCGCCGTTGGCATGCACGGTGAGGATGAAGCGGACGTTCTTCCCCGCCAGCGTGCTGAGATCCACATTGGCCTGGGTAAACATGCCTTCGTACGATTCTGTCCAGGTTGCCAGATTGGTAATCGCGCCGTTGTCGATCTGATAGTCGAGCTGGAAGCGCACGTTACACGACTTGGCGTTGTTCTCGCAGTTGATGATTGAGACGAAGCGGTCGCCAGTCTTCACGGTATAGGCCGGGAACTTGCCGCGGATCACGCCATCCTGCGTGCGGGGCGGGTTGGTCAGCAAGCCGGGTTCGTCGTCCACGTAGCCACTTTCGAGTACCGGGCGATCCTTGTAGAGCACGAAGCCCTCAGTCGCGCCGTCTTTACCCAGGCAGGGGATCGCCTTATCGTCGCCGGTCCACTCCGCCAGGCAGTAGTTGGAAGCAAAATCATAGCCGTTGGTGCTGGCGCTGACCGGGGTGGATTTGATGTCGACGTAGAAGCGTTCGTTGCTAGGACCAAGACCAAACAGCACGCCCGCCGCGTTGCGCATCCGCCAGTAGCCGCGGTATGAGCCGGGCTGGCCGGGCGCGCGCAGCACCACAGAAACGTCTACCGTCTGCCCTGGGGCAACCGACACGCCGATCTTCTGCGCGGCGGGGCCTTCCATGCCGCTGCCTGATTCAAAGACGGCGGCGTACTCGGGCGTCCAGGTGCAGGAGCCGGTGTTCTTCAGCCGCCACGTCTTGATGAACTGCGTCCCGGCAGGAATGGCAGTGCCATCGGGGATGGATACATCTGCGACAAATCCACCCTGATCGCAGATGGAGACGATGGTCGGTTGGGCGGCAGTCGGCAGGGCGAAGGTTGCGGACGGCAGGATGACCGTGGTGGCGGTCGGCTGTAGCGTCGCGGTGGGATTGACGGTAGGCTGCGATCCGGTAGCCGTGGGCTGCGAGCCGCCAGGGGTGGCTGTGCCACCGGCCTGGGCAATTTCCGTCATCATCACCTGCACCGTCTGCGCGATCTGCGTTTCAGCATTGGCAGGGGTAGCACTGGGCTGCTGGCCCGGTGCGCCGGGCAGCGCGCAGGCTATCGAGGCGATGATCAACATAGAAAAGACGAGGGCGAGGCGTCGATATAATCTGGGTTTCATAGGGTTGCTCCGAAATAAATCAAATAATCTTTGATGTTAAAACGAAGCTCACGTGAAAAAGTTCCCAAGAATAGTCTTGTTTCGTACCGATCCGAAAACTGTTTGGGTAGCTCCGCCACCCAAACAGTTTTCGGATCGGTACGAAACACTCAGTCAAACTCGGTGGGTAGGGATGGGTTGCGATAATGCTTGAACAGCATGCGGATTTCTTCTGGCGTGACGCGCCCGATGGAAAGCTCGGGCAGGTTGTCCTCGGGGAAGAATTCCACGCCGCCGGTTTCGATGTTCGGCCCGATGGGCGATCCGCCCGTGATCTCACAAATGAAGAACAGTTTGTAGATGGAGAAGTAGAAGAAGGGGTGCCCGCGCCGGTTGCGGTCGTAGACTGCCGCCAGCTTGACCGCTCGCGCCTCGTAGCCCGACTCTTCGCGTGCTTCGCGCTCCACGGCCTCGCGCGGGCTGTCGGTCATATCCGCCCAGCCGCCGGGCAGAGTCCAGCGCCCGTTATCGAGCACTTCGCGGACTAACAGGATTTTGTCATCCTGGAAGAGTGCCGCGCGCACATCCACTTTTGGTGTGGCGTAACCCTCCTCCGCGGTGAACAGGGTTTCGATCTGTGCCGAGTCGATATCGCTGTGCTGGGCCAGAATTTCGGCCGCAATGCGGCGCACCTGCTCGAAGCGTTCAATGTCGAAATCGTTCTTGCAGTACGCCAAACCATTTTGGGCGATAAGCTGCAAGGCGCGGCCCCATTCCAGCCAGTGCGGATCACTCACGTCAGCCTGCTTTCTGGTATGTTTGTCGTGCGCGACGCAGTCG
>JAEYTI010000009.1 GCA_023434145.1 Chloroflexota bacterium
GTATGATAGAGTGTGTTGATCGGCATCGGTCATCTCCGGTTGGGTTTTTCTGTCGCAAGAACGACTATAACCGGTTTGTCTTTGCCGATCAACTATTCTTTTGTTAAAGTGTCAGGTAGCTAGAAAAATTCTCTTATCCAGCTTGCACCCGAGCAGAAGGCCTGGTTTTCCGATCAACTTGGGGGCATTACGGGGTGGCTTCAACAGCAAGCTGATGGAAGCGGCGGGCCAGATAATGAAGCAGGGCAGCATGGTTTTGATGCAAATGGTGAAGTGCCCGAACAAAACGCATTCGATATGGGCGAGCCCTGGCTGGGGTTGGCGCTAAAACAGGCGAAGTGCGGTGCATGGCAGTGGGATGTGGTAAACCGGGTTGTCCACTGGTCGCCGGAGTTATATGAACTGCTGGGGTATGAAGCAGGGAAAATCATTACCGATCCCCAGGACTTTTTTGAAATTATCCATCCAGAGGATCGTGTTGCGGTCTATGAACATATCAAAGAGTCTGTGCTCAGAGGTGGGTCATTTACATTCGAGTTCCGCACCTTTCACACGGATGGAAGGGAGATGTGGATCCTTTCCACCGGCACTGTAGAACAGGACTCTGCTGGTCACCCGATCCAGGCTACGGGGATCAGCCAGGAGATTACGGCACGCAAGACCATTGAGGAGGACCTTCGCCAGAGCGAAGCGCAGCTGCGAAAATGGAGAGAACAAATAAATATCTGGAGTCAGACAACCAATTCATTTTTCTGGATTTTGACCCCGGATGGCGAATACAACAACCCGAGCGTGGTAAAGCCGTATTTTACCGGCAGGACATTTGAAGAAAACCGCGGCATGAAATGGCTGGAAGTCTTCCATCCGGAGGATCGGGAACGGGTGCGTGAAAAGATTGAAACCGCCCTGCGTGAGAAAACGCCTTTCGATATTGAAGCGCGTGTCTGGCGGAAAGCAGATCAGGAGTGGAACTGGTATCTCCACAGCGCTGTGCCGATGGTTGAGGACGGTACGATCACAGGATGGATTGGCGCATCGAACAATATCCAGGAGCGCAAGGAAGTCATCCAGACGCTGGAAGCGACAGAAGCAGCGCTGCGAAAGAGTGAAGCAAAGGAGCACGCACGGGCAGCCGAGCTTCAGGCAGTGATCAACGCCGCGCCGACGCCTATCCTGCTGGTCCGGAAAAACGGAGATGGAGCGATCAGCGGCAATCAAATGGCATACCAGTTCTTCCGAGCGCAGCCGGGCGAGAATCTGGCGAATTATTTGTGTGGGCAGCCTGTCTCACACATCGTTTATAACACGTACAACGATGAACAAGTTGGCCACAATGAGATTCCGCTACTGGCGGCGCTGCGCACAGGCAAGCCGGTGAAAGACTTTGAAGGCCGATTAACATATGACGACGGCAGCCAGGTAGCGTTGTTTGGCAGTGCGACCCCATTATTCAATGCAGCCGGAGAGACGGAGGGCGCGGTGTGTATCTTTATGGATATTACACAGAAGACTGCTGCCGAACAGGCCCTGCGCGAGAGCGAGCAGCGCTTCCGGGTGGCGCTTGCGTCCGCACCGGTAACGGTGTTCAGCACGGATGCGCAGCAACGCTACAACTGGATATACAATCCCCGCCATAATCTCCGTGTGGAAGATGTTCTGGGCAAGCGCGGAGACCAAATTTTGGTTGCAGAGGATGTGTCCGAATTTACACAGGTGAAGCAGGAAGTCCTTGAGACCGGAAAGCCCATCCAGCGCGAAATCAACATCAAAATCAACGGCGAGATACTCAACCACCTCGTCTCGCTGGATCCGATCTTTGACCAGAGCGGGCAAATAACCGGAATGGTCGGGTCAACCCTCGATATTACTCAGCAGCGAAGACTGGAAGCCGAACATCGAGAGAACGCGATGCGCATGCTGACTCAGCGTCGCCTGATGGAGTACCGCGAGAATGAGCGGATGACCATCGCGCGGGAGATCCATGATGGCCCCATCCAGACGCTGATGGGGATGATTTTCGCCATGCACGGTATTCTGCTCAACATCACGGACCCAACCATCCTCGCAGAGCTACAGCCGGTACAAACGAGCATGAAAAATGCTGTGCATGAGTTGCGCCAGGTGCTCAACGAACTGCGACCGCCTTCCCTCGAGCGGTTTGGGCTGGCGAGGGCTGTGCAAAAACACGCCGAGACCATACAGGAAAAATGCCCCGACCTCGATCTGCGCCTGGAGATTGGCTGCAATGTTAGCGACATCTCCGAACAGGCCAGCCTGACGCTGTACCGTGTTTGCCAGGAGGCGCTCAACAACATAGCCCGCCATTCCCTCGCCACAAACGCTTCGGTGGTGATGACCTGCAACGGAGAAGCAATCGGGCTGGAGATTCAGGATAATGGGGTTGGCTTTTCTGGGAAGGTTGACTTTATCGCTCTATCTGAGCACAGCCATTTTGGCATGGTGGGCATGAAGGAGCGGGTGGAGGCGATGGGTGGAAGTTTCTACGTCACCTCTCAGAAGAACTATGGAACGAAGATCCGGGTTTCGATCCCGAAAGATTCAACGGCTGGTACAACCCATCCTGGCGGTTGAATCGCACCGAAACTGCCTCTTAGCCCGCAGGGCTTCGCATATTAGTGTTCCGTCCATCAAAACCAACACGCAGCACGCTTCTATTCCTTCAACACCAGCTTGACAACCGTATCCCACTCGTCTGGCAGGCTGGCAGTAGGGAACGCGATGAACAGATCATCGGGGAACTCGACGGCGTTCCACGGGCGGGTGAGTTTCACTTCGGAGCCGTCGGCGAGCAAGCGGGCGTAGGCCACCTTGCCTTCCAGGCCGCGCAGGTTCACCGGGCCAATGCCGCGGTCGGTGACGTGCGCGTACAGCGCTCCCGCCTTGGCGGTAAAGCGGCCCCACTCCGGCTTGGGCAGATTGGCCGGGCCGCAGCCGGTAATGCTCTCGCCGTTCTCGTGCATCCATACGCCTACATCCGAGAGAATGTCGTAACACGCGGGAGGAAGCTCGCCGCGCGCGGTGGGGCCGACGTTGAGCAGCAGATTGCCGCCTTTGGAGACGCATTCCACCAGCGCGCGCACTACCGTGGCGGGGGTCTTCCAGTTCTGATCCCCAGCGTGGTAGCCCCAGTGGTCATTGAGCGTGATGCACGCCTCCCATGGGATGGGCTGCCCGGCTTCGTCCGTCATGCCCTCGGGGGGGATAATCTGCTCGGGCGAGGCAAAATCGCCAGCGTAGATCTCCGGCTCCACCGCCCTGATGTTGCCGCCCAGGCGGTTGTCGATGATGATGCCCGGCTGGAGTTGGCGAACCATTTTCACCAGCTCGGTCGCGCCCCAGGCCTCGCCGCGCATGTCGTCGTAGGAGAAGTCGAACCAGATGATGTCGATCTTGCCGTAGTTGGTCAGCAGTTCTTCTACCTGATTGCGCATGTACTCGGCGTAGCGCGGCAGGTTGCCTTTGTGATCCTTGAAATCGGGATGGCTGCGCATGGGGTGGATGCGGTCACCGGCGATGGGGTAATCGGGGTGGTGCCAGTCGAGCAGGGAGTAGTAGAAGCCCACCTTCAGCCCCTCGGCGCGGAAGGCGTCCACGTACTCGCGGATCAGATCGCGCCCGGCGGGGGTGTTGGTGGCCTTGTAGTCGGTGTACTGCGAGTCGAACAGGCAGAAACCGTCGTGGTGCTTGGATGTCATCACGGCGTACTGCATTCCGGCGTCGCGCGCGGCTCGCGCCCATTCGCGCGGGTCATAATTGACCGGGTTGAAGGTCTCGAAGAAGGGCTGGTAGTCGGAGTCGTGGATGCTTTCCTGCTGCTTGACCCACTCACCGCGCGCGGGGATGGCATAGATGCCCCAATGGATGAACATGCCAAAACGCGCCTGCTGGAACCATTGCATATCGTCTTTATTGGCCATGAGAAACCTCGGAGGGGAGAAAGTGTGGGAAAACGCCTCACCCCGGCCCTCTCCATTTTCCAAATGCGGGAAAATGGAGAGGGTGACTTGTTCCGCAAATCATATTGATTAGCAAGTCACCCTCTCTATTTCGCTTGCGAAATGGAGGCCTTCGCGGGAGGTCACATGGTTGAGGCAGACGAGAGAGTTCTCCCGCGAAGGACGGCCGGGGTGAGGCGTTCTTCTCCCTTCATTCTAGCACACCTCTCCTATGGGAACTTTTCTCAACGTTGGTTCGTTATAGCCATAGCGGGGCAGGCCGCCGTAACGGTTTGCAGACGCTTGGGTTGTATCTTTAACGTACATTAAGATGGAAAGAACTGCGTCCGCGCGGGGAACCGCGTGAACCGGATGCAAGAATTAGGACGGGAATTATGAAACGCTCTACTCAGATTATTCTTTTGCTGCTGGTGCTTGCACTGGTGCAAATGGCATGCAGCCTACCGACCGTTGGGTCGGTACAGGCTACCCCCACTTTTTCGATCAGCACGGCAACTGGTCCGGCGGTTGTGACTGCCACAGCGCAGCCTACTGCTGCCCAGGCCACAGCCACTTCCGCAGGCCCGGTGATCGTCACTGCCACGACAGCGCCAGGGGTGACAGTCGTTGTGCCCACAACGCAGGCAACCTGTAACTTCCAGGCCGGGTTTGTGGCCGATATCTCGATCCCCGATGACACCAGCATTCCCGCCGGGGCGACCTTTGTGAAGACGTGGCGGCTGCGCAACGATGGTAACTGCGCCTGGGGCCCGGGCGGCGTGGTGAACGCCCTGGTCTTCACCGGCGGCAATAAGCTCGGCGCGCCGGATCAGGTAGTGCTGGGCGGCAACGTGAACCCCGGCCAGACGGTCGATATCTCGGTCAACATGGTGGCACCCACCACGGCGGGCACCTACACCTCTGAGTGGAAGCTGCGTCTGGGCAACACCTTCTTGGGCATCGGGCCGGGCAAGACTAACCCCATCTATGCAAGAATTCGGGTGGGCGCAACGCCTACCACCAAACCACCGACACAGTCTCCCGTCACCTCTACCCGCATCACCTTCCCCGAAGGTGGTACGTTCGCCGGGATCAATGGAACGGTGAAGGGCGGTGGCGTCACCAGCTACGTGCTGGGCGCAGCCAAGGGTCAGTTGATGATGGTGTCGTTCTCTTCTTCGGCCTCTGGCATGGCGATGAAAGTGATCGACGCGACGACCAACACCACGCTGGTGCAGAACACCACCAGCGCGCAGATCGTCCTGCCCTCCGATGGTGATTACCTGATCCAGTTCTCCGGAAACGCAGCGGATGGAACCTTCAGCATGGGCGTAACCATCCCGCGCCGTATCACCTTTGACCCCGGCGGCACATCGAAGACGCTGGATGGCAAGATCAGCGCCCGCGCCCCGGTGACCTACCTGCTGCGCGCCCAAAGCGGACAGACCATGACGGTCATCATCACCACGCCGCAGGAAGCAACGACGGCAATGACGATCTACGGCCTGGACGACGGCCAGCCCCTGGTACGCGCTGACTTTGGCCTTACCTCGTGGAGCGGTGAGCTCAACAAAACGCAGGACTACGTGATCGCGGTCGTGCCGAACGTGGACAGCACCACGTTTACGATCCAGACGATCGTACAATAAAGACAGCGCTGAAAAAACGTACCCCGGACGAGATACGCGCGTCCGGGGTACGTTCTTTTGTACAGCGATATACTATATTTATGTCCCGCCGCCACGTCCGACTCTCCAAACCGCTGGCCGAGCGCTTCCCACCCTCGGAGTCGTGCACTTGTGCCATCTGCACCGGCTACTGCGCCCGCCCCGGCTGGTGGACGGTTGCCGAAGCGGGGTCGGCGATCCGCGCGGGATATGCGGGGCGGATGATGATCGAGATCCCACCCGACCGATCGTTCTGCGTGCTCGCGCCCGCCTTTCGCGGCTGCGAGGGGCTGTTCGCTGCGCAGGAGTTCAGCCAGCGCGGCTGTACCTTTTTCGCGGACGGCTTGTGCGCGTTGCACGGCACCGGGCTGATGCCGCTGGAGTGCCGCTTCTGCCATCACGAGCGCGCGGGGCAGGGCGTGGCGTGTCATTTGGCGCTGGAGCACGATTGGGATACGCCAGCCGGGCAGGAATTGGTAGCGCTGTGGCAGCGGATCACCGGGTTCTGGAAGAAGCCGGTCAACCGGAGAATGCGGGATGCAATCAGGGGGGCGGGCGGCTAAAGCCACGGCTACAACAACAAAGTCCCACCTTCGTGGGACTCGTTCCGGTTGGATTACAGGATTGATTTGCCTTTACTTACCCATATTTGTAACCACTCAACTCTGCCGGGCAGTAGTGTTTGAATCGCTCCCTTCAGGAGCCAAAAAAACGTTGTGCGCGTGCGGAAATTT
>JAEYTI010000013.1 GCA_023434145.1 Chloroflexota bacterium
ACCCAGAATCCCCCTACGCACCCTCTAATTCTGGTAACACAGAATTCTCTGCATGATGCTTCGCCTGATTTCGGATGTAAGCTGAAAGATACTCCACCTCATTCTTGCGGATGGAGTATGCCATATAAGCCCCCTGCCACTTAAAATCACCACCAGGCTTGATCTGGTAATTGACCAGGTGCGAGGATGCCCCCTTTACTTCCTTTACCAACTCAGAAATAGAAACCGCCGGGTTTAGGTGTACCAGCAGATGCACATGGTTATTTATCCCACCAATGGCAAGAGGGTCACACTTCATATCCTTGCATTTCTTCAGCATCAACGCATAGATTCTGGGCTGGATATCCGAGGTAACGATGGGCAAACGATCCCAGGTTGACCATATCAAATGAATATATATTTGCGTGAATGGCGTTCGCATCGATGAGCCAACTCTTGTAATGTGTAAGGAAAGATTTCTATGAAGGTAGACGCAGAAATGCAATGTCTTCTGTCTTACTATGCCTTTGCTCGACAGGCTCATAATCCAAACAGAACAAGCCCGCGCAGGCGGGCTTCGCCGTCCTGGCTGCGGCTTTAGCCGCCAATGCTGCTACCCCCCATTCCCCTCCATCTGGATCTGCCCATCGCTCATGCGCAAAATATTGTCCACAAACTTATCCACCAGCATATCATGCGAGGCCACCAGCAGCGTGAGGCCCTCTTGATTCACGATCTGCCGGAAGAAGCCGAGAATCTCCGTTGCCGTGCCTGAGTCCAGCTCGCCGGTCGGCTCGTCCGCGAGGATCAGCTTGGGGCGATTGGCCAGCGCGCGGGCAATGGCAAGCCGCTGCTGCTGCCCGCCCGAAAGCTCGTAGGGGCGGTGATGCACCCACTTGCCCAGCCCCACGAGCTTTAGGCACTCCATGGCGCGGTCGTGCCGCTCGCGTGATGATTTCCCCGCAATGCGCAGGATCAGCTCCACGTTCTCATAGGCCGAGAGCGTGGGCAGCAGGCCAAACGACTGGAAGATGAACCCTACCTTCTCGCGCCGCCAGCGGGTGATCTCTTTGTCGTCCAGGGTCGAAATATCCTGTCCAAAGACATTGATCTTGCCCCGTGTGGGGTGATCCAGCCCGCCCAGGCAGTTGAGCAGCGTTGTTTTGCCGGAGCCAGAGCGGCCCTTGAGCGCCACGAAGCTGGCGGGCGGCAGGGTGATATTTACCCCGCGCAGCGCAGCCACTTCCTGCGTGCCGGTATTGTAGATGCGCCACAAATCCTGCGTTTCAATGGCATGCGTACTGGTAAGCGTATCGGTCATGGGGTTAGCCCTCGTTCCTGCGGTTGGGGTTTACAGCGTCGAGCACGCGGTCCAGCAGGCGCTGGTGGATCGCGCGGTTCTTGCCCTGCTTACCCTTCGCGGCTAATGCGGCGCCAAGCACCTCAGCGGATGGACCGTGCTCGCCATCGCCCGCCGGTTTGATCAAAATACCCTCCTCGGTGATCTCCAGCGTCACGCGCGACTTAATGTTCATGCGCTGTAAGATTTCTTTCGGCACCTGCAAGCGCCCGGCATTGTCGAGCACGATCAGCTCTTCGAGCACTTCTTCGTGCGTCACCTGCGGCTCTTCGCCGCTTGCCGCGCCGTCGCCATTTTCGGTCACCACGGCGCGCGTGCGGCTGACGGTTTCCGTCGCCAGCTTGCCGTCGCGGATCGCCACAACACGGTCAACGTGGCGGGCAATTGCCGGATCGTGCGAGACGATCAGAATGGTGATGCCAAAGCGCTGGTTGAGGTCGCGGAAGGTCTTGTAGATGCTGAGCGCGGTGTTCGAGTCGAGCTCGCCGGTCGGCTCGTCTGCCAGCAGCAGGTGCGGGGAGTTTGCCAGGGCCACAGCGATCGCCACGCGCTGCTGCTCGCCGCCAGAAAGCTCCGAGAGCTTATGCTTTGCGCGGTCGGTGAGGCCCACCGCTTCCAGCAGTTCAGCGGCGCGTTTGTGTTTCTCGTTCCCGGCGATCCCCGCCAGGGTCATCGGCAGCTCCACGTTTTCCATCGCATTCAGGTAGGGGATCAGGTTACGTCCGCCCTGCTGCCAGACGAAACCCACCATTGTGCGGCGGTACTTATCCAGCGCGGCGTCGGAGAGATTGAGCAGATCCATGCCATCCACCCAGATGCGCCCCGCGGAAGGCCGGTCCAGCCCGCCGAGGATGTTCATCAGCGTAGTCTTACCCGAGCCGCTCGCCCCGACGATGCCCAGCAGCTCGCCGCGCTTGACGACGAGATCTAGCCCCTGCAGCGCAAAGACCTCCAGCTCGGCAACCTTGTAAATTTTGACCAGGTTGTCGCAGACGATCGATGCTGCGTGAGCCGAGGCCGCGGCTGCCGCGCCTTCATGCGATGCCACGTCCGAAGTCTCTACGCCGGCGGCGCTCATGCGCCCCAGCGCGGCGATCATATCCTGCGCGGTCACCGGTGCAGCGGTCTGTTTTTCTTTTCCAGATTTTGCCATAAATTCTCGCTTTCTAAAATGTCCGGGGAAGATCCTCACCCCCCATCCCCCCTCTCCAGTTTTGCTGGTTGTGTTCTACGTTCAGTTTTGAGAGCGTAAACCGCAAAACCAGAGAGGGGATGCCTTGTTCCGCTAACGTATCAGCCAGCAAGGCACCCTCTCCATTTTGCCGCACTTGCAAAATGGAGAGGGCCGGGGTGAGGCGTTTCCCCCGGGGTGAGGCAGTCGCTTCGCTTATTACACCGTTTCTCCCATCTTAATTGCCATAAAGATGCGCATTCTGCGCAGCAGCACCACCAGCGTGCCGAGCGCAACCACAAACAACAACCCGAACAGCGCATACACGCGCAAGATCGCGGGCCAGGCTACATATACCACGTATGGCGGAATCTGCGAAGCGGGGTCTGCGCCAATTTGCAGGTAGGGGATGAACAAATTACTGATCCACACGCCCAGCACGGTGCCGATCATACCGCCCATCACAATCAAAAAGGCCAGTTCCGCCGCCAGGAAGATCGTCATCTGCCCGGCGGAAAGGCCGATGGCGCGCAGCACGCCCAGCTCAACGAACCGGCGCTGGTACGAGAGCAGCGCGTACAGCAAAAAGCCCAGCACCGTCAGCAGCGCCGCGGCGGTGAAGCCTACTGAAAGCACACCGAACAACCCCTGCCGTTCTGGGCGCGACTGCTCGCCGGTGATCTTGCTCACCGGTTCGCTCCAGGCGATCGTCCGCGCCCCGGTCAGTTGGATCGAGTCGCGGCTCATGCGATTCACGTCCACCGGCGTATCGGCCTTCACCCACACGCTGTAGGGGAACTGCCCGCCCGCCGTCTCGAAGATGTAATCGAGGTTGGCGATAAACAGCGGTTTCGACTCCTTACTCGGGTAGTAGGTGGGCCACAGGTTGAACGTGCCAGCCACCTGAAAATCTATCTCGGTCGTCTTTTCGTAGTTGATCACCCGCAGCGTCACAAGATCATTTAGCGCAAGGGTGTTCTCTGCCATGAACGCTTCCGTCACCAAAATACCATTGGGCATCCGCGCCAGCCTGTTCATCAGCTCGCCCAGGCTCTCCGAGGAGAAGTCACCGCGCCAGAAGGCCACGTTGGGCAGGTTATAGCGGTCAACGCCCATCACTTCGGCGGGGATACTGCCGCTGCTGAACATCACCGTGGCGGGATAGCGCCCCACGCGCGTGGCATCTTTTACGCCCGGCACGCGCACGTACTCGGTGACCGGGATAAAGAACCAGCCCGGCTGGGTTTCGGCATTGGTAAAGGCAGCAGCCGCGCTTTGCGCAGCCGCCGGGCCGCGCCCAGCGTCATCGTTGGGGCTGTCGCCTAGATCCATAAAGTTCACGTCCGCGCCGTGCTGGTAGTATACCTGGTCGTGCAGATGGTTGTCGAGCGTACCTGCCAGCGTGGCAGTGAACGCCGAAAGGCTCAACGTCAGGATTAGCAGCACCAGCGGCAGGGTGTAGGTGGACGGGGTGCGCGCCAGGTGCCGCGCCGCCATCATCAGCCCCACGCTCCGGGTGCGCGACGAAATCCACGTGATCACCCGCATCATCAGCGGCATGAGGCGCAGAAACAGCAGCGAGAACGCAAAGATCGCCAGCGCCGGGACCATCATCAGCAGCGGGTTCGAGAACGGATCGCCGGTTGTGCTGGCGTTGAAGGCGTCGATGCTGCCTTGTTGGCGCAGCATATAGATGCCATACCCAGCAGGGATCAACAGCAGCACATCGAGCCACATACGCTGCCATACCGGAGCGCGCAAGCTGCGCGCCCGCTCGCGCTTGTACACCACAATGTTATCGCGCGCCGCGCGGATGGTTGGAAACAGCCGCGCCACCATCGTGAGCAGGATCGCGCCGATGCCAAAGTAGATCGAGGTGGGCGTCCAGTGGATCTCCAGCGAGGTGGGCGATGAGAAGTCGAGGAATGAGCGCGTACGCCCGATGGCGTAGGTGATGCCCGCGCTCAGCGGCAGGCTGGCGGCAATCGCAACAGCACCCAGCAGCAAGCTCTCCACGCTCGCCATGCCCAGCATCTGCCCAACTTCCGCGCCGCGGCTGCGCAGCACGGCAATCTCATTGCGCTGGCGCTCCACCGTCATCCCGGCGGTCATCGTGATAAAAGCCAGCAGCAGCCCGAAGATCGGCACGCTAAAGGCAAACAGCAAAATGGTCAGCAGGTTCGCCGCCGACTGGTAGGCAAACAGCGCCTTCACCGGCGAAACGCCCAGGCGGATGTTCGGTAACGCTTGCTCCGCCTGGCGTTGGTAAGCCTGAATGCGTCCCGCCAGGCTCATGGCCTGCTCGGGCCGCACCGTAGAACCATCAGCCAGCAGATACCAGAACGCGCCGTAAACTTCATCGTTCAGCATCGGCGCAACCTGGCCTGCATAGGCCTCTTCGGCCACCATCAGGCGGTCGCGCAGCAGCTCCGGGCGGATGAACCAGAAATCATCTTCCACATTGGCGGGCTGGTACACACCCACAATCTTCACCGGCACAGCAATTGTCGTTCGCGCGCCGTTGACGATCTGATTGCGGGCGAACAAGGCATACTCCTCCCCGATCTGAAAACCCAGGTTCGAGGCGAGCGTATCCATTACCATCACTTCAATCGGCCCGTCCGTTCCGAACTTTGGGTATTCACCTTCCACCATGGTGACGTGATCTTCAAGATCCGAGATAAAGCTCAGGCTGCTCCACAGCAGCGGCTTTTGATCGCTGGAAAATTCACGAACACTGGAGGGGAACAGCGCCAGCGGATTGGTGTACAGGTAGCGCACCGTCAGGTCTACCGGCAGACCCAGCATCCGCTCCGACTGCGTCAGCAGGTAGGCGTTCACCGTCTCCAGGTCTTCCCATTCCAGGTTGCCGCCCGAGTTGCTGTCGTAGTTGTATAGGAAGGCAAACGGCGGGTGCGATGCCCTTGCGGATGTTTCGCCTTCCTCAACCCCCACCTGCCGCAAGAAGATGCGGTTGTACACCGAAGAGGCGTACAACGGCACGCTCATTGACAGCGAGATGGCGAAGATCATCCCCATGACGGTGGCAAGCGCCATCCACGGCTGCGAGAGGATGCGTTTGGTTGCGATGACGAAGATCGCCCAGAACCGGTTGATGAGGCGCATAAGTTCCTCTAAGTTCTGTCCGATCATCGCTGCTCGTGACCAGGTAAGGAGCAGCGATGATCGGATAGGTCCGAAGCGTTAAGGTGCGATTACAGTTTGACCTTCTTCCAGCCCTTCCAGAATTTCAACCTTCTCATCATTGCGGATACCTAGACGGATATCGACGCGGCGCGGCAGGCCTTCGGTCTGCACTACCACGAAATTGCGGCCTTCAAACGAACGGATGGCGTTGGGGGGCAGCCACAGCACGCCCTCCTTGCTCTCCATAACAATTGTCACGTCCACCAGTTCGCCCAGGCGGAAACCCTGCAGATCATCCGGGTTCTCCAGGGCGATCCGCGTGGTGTTATCCTGCGGGCCGGTGGTGTTGGTGCTGTCTTTCGTGCCGCCGCCCGTGCCGTAAGGGTACGGCAGGCTGCGGATGGTGCCGTTCAGGCGGGTGCCGGGGCGGTTCGGCAGCGCGATCACCGCCTCCATGCTCTCGCTCATCTTCTGCATCTGCGTGGAGGAGAGGCTGGCACCAACCTCTAGCTGCGAGTCATCTCCAACAGTGAGCAAATGCTGGAAAGCCTGCACTTCTTTGCCCTCCAGCACCTGAATCGACAGCACTTTACCGTCAATGGGCGAGATTATCTGCGAGTCTTCGATGGCGCCGGTCAGATTCTCCGAGCTGAGTTTGGTCTCTTCGTAGGCAATCTGCGCCAGTTCCACATCGTACTCGTTCATCTTCATGCGGATCTCGTAACCGGTGGAGTAGGTTGGCGTCTGCGTGGCGGCGAGCTGCTGGCGCAGCCAGGCCATCTCCAGGTTGATCTCAGCGCGGCGCAGATCCAGATCTTGCTGGCGTTTGCGCGCTTCCATATCATCAAGCTGCAGCAGATCTGCCAGCACCTGGCCCTTTTCCACCGTATCGCCGGCGCGGACGTACACATTGCGCACCCTGCCACTGGCGCGGAAGAACAATTCCTCTTCCACCGCAGGCATCACGCGGGCATTGAACTGCTCCTGCGCCAAAATGTCGCCGCGCGCCACGGTGTAGGTGGGCTTGGATGCCGCGACCGGCGTAGGCAGGGGCGTGGGAGTCGGCGCTGTGTTTGCAGCCGTCCCACCCGAGCAAGCGGAGGTAAAAATGAGAACGGCCAGGGCGAAGAACTTCGTGGTGCTGATCAGGATTCGCCGCATATCGATAGACTCCTTCTAACGAATTGTTTTGGCCTTTGGTTTTCCTGTTATTCGATAGACGCCAATAACAGGAAAACCAAACCTTCAGGCTTATGGAGCAGGTGTATTGGGTTGGGAATTGGCCGGGGGGCCGTTGGGGTTGCCGGCGGTATCGACAAACTGTCTTTCATACAGTTGGCCATACAGCCCATTTAATTGTACCAGACTATCGTGTGTTCCCTGCTCGACAATCTTGCCATTGTTGATCACGCAGATCATGTCTGCATTGCGGATGGTGGAAAGGCGGTGCGCGATCACCACCGCCGTGCGGCCTTCCAGCAGCCGCTCGAGCGCGGATTGGATCAGCGCCTCGGTGAGCGTATCAACGTTGGCCGTGGCTTCATCCAATATCAGAATACGCGGATCGGCCAGCACGGCACGCGCGATACAGATCAACTGCCGCTGCCCCACGGAAAGATTGACGCCTCCTTCCAGAATGCGCGTCTCGTAGCCATTAGGCAGCGCCTCGATGAACCCAGCGGCGTTCGCCAGCCGCGTAGCCTCGTGCATCTGCGCTTCGGTGACGTCTGGCTTGCCAAAGCAGATATTGCCCGCGATGGTTCCCGAGAACAGGAACGGGTCCTGCGGGACGAGACCAAACTGCGCGCGCAGCGAGTGCTGCGTAACAGAGCGCACGTCGATTCCGTCGATCTTCACCGCCCCATCCGTCACGTCGTAGAAGCGGGCGATCAGGTTGGCGATGGATGTCTTTCCCGCGCCGGTCGGCCCCACCAGAGCCAGGGTCTTCCCGGCATCCAGGTGCAGCGACACATCCTTTAGCACCTCGGGCGTATCCTCGCGGTAGCGGAAGGTGACGTTTTCAAAGTCAATCGTGCCGCGGATGGCGGGCATTTCTGCGGCGTCAGGGTGGTCCTGCACCACCGGCGGGTTATCGAGCAGGCGAATCACTTGCTCGCCGCCCGCCATGGCCGACTGCATAGTGGTGTACAGCCGCGAAAGCTCCTGGATCGGCTGGAAGAAGCGCGTCACGTAGGCCAAAAAGGCCACCAGCACGCCCACCGTCACGTCGCCCTGGCTGACCGCCAGCCCGCCGAACCACAGCACAATCGCCGTAGCGATCATGCCCAGCAGGTCGACGGTGGGCAGGAAGATAAACGAGAGCGACATGGCGTTGATCTGCGCATTGCGGTTGGCCTCGTTGATCTTGCGGAAGCGCTTCTGTGCCTCGGTCTCCTGCGCGAATGCCTGGATCACGCGCATGCCCGAAATATCTTCCGCCAGATCGCCCACCACTGCCGCCACGCGCGAGCGCGTTTCGCGGTAGGCCGAGCGCGCCCTGCGCGAGAACAGGTACGTCACCAGCATCATCACCGGGATGACCGAGAAAGTGAACAACGCCAGCCGGGTATCCATCGACAGCATCACAACCACCGTGCCCGCCAGCACCAGCAGGTCGCCCATCAACGTGATGAGCCCCTGCGACAGCAGCTCGTTGATCTCCGCCACGTCGTTGATGACGCGCGAGACCGTTACGCCGACGATGTGTCGATCGTGGTAGACCATCGAAAGGCGCTGTAAATGGTGGAACAGCGCCTCGCGCAGGTTTGCCAGCACGCGCTGGCCTACCCAGGCCAGCAAATAGCGCTGCCCCGCGGTTGCCACGTACAGGCCAATGTAGGCCCCGGCAAGCTGGAGCGCCACAGTGGAAAGGCCGTCCGCGCTGCCCCGAGTGATATAGCCATCGATAGCAACCTTCATCAAATAGGGGATCAGCAGCGTCAGCCCGGTGACGACCAGCATCAGCACCAGGGCCACCGTCATTTGCTTCCAGTAGGGTTTCAGGTACGCCAGCAGCCGCCGGACCACGCGCGGGTTGAAAAACGCGCCGCGATCATCCGAGGCCTTGCTGCCCATCTCCAGCGCGCTGCGCGGACCCTTGCGGAAACCTGGGGAACCTATGTTAAAGCTCATCGCGCGCCTCCCTTCTTTGAATCCCCGAAGCGAAAATCATCAAGAGCGGCGGTTGAAACCGCGGCAACAACACCGAAGCCCCACCTTCGTGGGGCTAAGAGCCCCATTTTCCTGGATCGTGAACCCCACGAAGGTGGGGTTTTGGTTGTTTGCCGCGGCTTCAGCCGCCAGGCAAAGTAGGTCAATGAAGCCATATTTCTCATTTCCGCACCTTTGCTTCTTCGCCACCGGTAGCTTCTTCCGCGGGGGCAACCATCTGCGCGTCGCCGTTCTCCGGGCGGAGCTGGCGGGCGTAGACGTTGGCATATAGCGGCGAGGTCTCCAGCAGCTCCTGGTGCGTGCCGCGCGCGGCGATCCGCCCGCCCTCCATCACCAGGATCACATCGGCCCGGCGAACAGTCGAAAGGCGGTGGGCAATCACAAACGTTGTCCGGCCTTCCATCAGCCGGTCCAGTGCCTTCTGGATCAGCCGCTCCGTTTCGGTATCCACCGAGGCGGTCGCGTCGTCCAAAATCAGGATGCGCGGATCGGTGAGCAGGGCGCGCGCCAGCGCGATGCGCTGCTTCTGCCCGCCCGAGAGCGTTACGCCGCGCTCGCCCACGACCGTCTCATAGCCGTTGGGCATCGATTGGATAAATTCGTGCGCCTGGGCAGCCCGGGCGGCTTCATAGACATCTTCTTCGGTGGCTCCGTGCCTTCCAAATGCAATGTTTTCGTAGATCGAGCCGATAAAGAGCGTGGTCTCTTGCAGCACCAGCCCCACCTGCGAGCGCAGCGATTGCAGCATCACGTCGCGGATATCGATCTCGTCGATCAGGATGCGGCCCTGGGTAGGATCATAGAAGCGCGGGATCAGGTTGGTGATGGTGGACTTGCCAGAGCCCGTCTGCCCCAACAGCGCCACGATCTGCCCCGGCTGCACGTCCAGGTTGATGCGGTCCAGCACGGTGCGCGTTCCGGCGTAGGCAAAGGTCACGTCTTCGAAGCGAACCCGGCCCTGCACCGCGGGGAGGGTTTTGGCGCGCGGATTATCGCGCACATCCGGAACGGCATCGAGGATCTCGAAAATGCGGCTGGCTGCCGAGGAAGCCATGGCAATGGCGGGAACAAAGTTGCCGATCAGGCGGATGGGGTTGAACAACTGGCCCAGGTAGGTGGTAAAGGCTACCAGCTCGCCCACCGTAAGCTCGCCGTTGATCACCAGCGTGCCGCCATACCAGATGATGGCTACTGTGCCGATATTGGCGATCAGATCCAGCAGTGGCCCGTGGATGGATTGGATGCTGGCCGAGCGCTGCGAGAGGTGAAACCAGATGTTGTTCTCTTTCTCAAACTTGTCGATCTCGGCCTGTTCCTGGGCAAAGGCCTTCACCACGCGCGCCCCGCGCTGATTCTGCTCCAGCACGGTGGTCACCACGCCAAGCTGGTTCTGGATCTCTAAGCCCAGCGGGCGCAGGCGCGAGCCCAGGTAGATGGCGCGGTGCGTCAGCAGCGGCAGGGTGAGGGTAACCAGCAGCGCCAGCCGCGGGTTCATGGTGAACAAGATCACCGCGGTGCCGAGCGCCAGCACCACTGCGTCGGTGATGCGCAGGGTGGCACGCCCGGTGAGGAAGCGGATGCGCTCCACATCCTGCACAGCGCGCGAAAGAAGCTGCCCGGTCTCCGACTGGTCGTGGAACGAGAAGGAGAGTAGCGTCAGCTTCTGCTGGATGGCGTTGCGCAGGTCGTACGCCACCGACTGCGAGGCAATCTCGGTCCAGCGGCCCTGGAAGAAGGTAAACACGCCCTTCAGCGCCGTCAGCGCAATCAACCCGAGGACCGAAAGGCCCAGCAGGCGAATATTGCCTTCATCTACGCCGTGGTCAATGATCCAGCGGATGAACTGCGGGATCGTGAGATTGAAGGCGGTGATCAGCGCAAGGGTTACGTACGCGCCGCCGATGTAGCGCCGGTAAGGTTTGAGGAAAGCCATCGAGCGCGCCAGCAGCTTCCAGGCGGGGGTGTTTTTCTTAGTTTTCGTATGGGTATTTGTGTTTTCAGTAATCGACGTCATGATCCTGTTTCTAGTTTGCTCTTATCCCTCTCCCCTCCGGGGAGAGGTTAGGTGAGGGGCGGCCTCTGCTTGCCAATACCTATGATAGCCAACATTGCCCCTCCCTGTAAACGGCCCTGCTTTTTCGGGCCAGTATCTCCCTCCTCGGCGGCGGAGGGGAAAGGAAAGACTCTTTGTAATATGTGCGGTGTGAGGATGCTTCGCCTGGGTAAGAAGCCGTATTTGCGATCCCATTCGATTGTTTGCCAATATTTCCCCTCACCTAACCTCTCCCCTCCGGGGAGAGGGACAAGAAAAATATGCATCTTCTATCTCGGTCCAAAAAAGAAGTTCGCCACATCCAGCTCGGACTGCTTGAGCCGGAGGGACTGCACGGCACGATACAGCGGCGTGACATCATATTCCACTCGCCTGAGCGAAATTTTGCCATCCGTGATGGTGGCGTAGTGCGCCGCCTGGTCGGGGTCATCGTGGCGGCGGTAGGAAACGCTGCCGGGGTTGACCCACAGCACGTCATCCGCCAGATAGCGAACGCCCTGCCGGTGCGTGTGGCCCATTAGCATCCGCGTGATCGTTCCCGGCGTGGTTTGATCGAACAATTCCGCGGTAAAAGCATGATAGGCATGCAGGCTGACGATCTCGTTGTACTCGCGGTAGAGATGCGTCATACCGTACAACAGCCCGTCTACCTCCACGGTCATCCCACGGGGTAGGTTCTCCAGGTACTGCACGTCCGCTTCATCGAGCAGCCCGGCAGCGTAATGCGCCCATAGGCCTTCGCCAGGCGCGACGGTCTCCAGCGTATTGCCCTCGCGGTACTGCCGCGCTACCCAGGCATCGTGGTTGCCCTGCACGCAATGGGCATTGTGCACTCGCAGCCAGGCGAGCACTTCGCGCGGGTATAGGCCGTAGTCCACCACGTCACCGCAGCACAGGATCAGATCGCTGTCAGACTCTTTCGCCCAGATCGCTTCCAGGGCGAGAATGTTGGCGTGCACATCCGAGAGGATCAGAGCCTTCATGCGGTCGCTTTCTTCATCTTATAGAGTGCAAACAGCGCGGCAACAGCCATGAGCCCGCCCGAACCGATAAAGTAATACCGGCCTGAAACAAAGATCGAGAGGTTATAGCCAAATGGTGATAGCCAGTAGAGAACAGGAGTGAAGCTTGTCAGAAGGCCAATAACCGCAATGATTCTGATTGCGACCGGTTCTACCAAAGGAAATACATTGGTATAAAGAAAAAACACACAAAAGCCTATAACGATGTATCCCAATGACCATACGACCATACCGGACATCAAATATAGAGGTTCAAACGTCATTGACAATTGCTCGCGGAGAAAATTTACCAGACGGTCTAAACCAAATGCAGTTCCTAGGGTGGCAAACACTAGTAGAAAGGTCAGAATGTGTGATCTGGTCTTTGCGTCCATCTATCCTCCTTCTCTCCTACGGCGCATCCGTTACGGCGATCCACACATTGAGGTTGCACAGCGTGTTATTGTTCTGCACAATCGACCACTGGGTGGTGTACCAGCCGGGCTGCTCGGGCGCGATCATGTCAATCGTGATGCGGAACACCGACCCACGCCACACTTCCCAGTTGATATCAAAAATATCCTCATACTTGTGCATCGCCGTACCGCCGGTGAACTTGACATCCACCGTGTTTACCTTCCAGTTCCACGGGCTGCTGTTCTGCACCGTCCAGATCACGTCAAACTCTTCACCGGGGCGCTTGGCGGGGATGGGGTTGGTCATTACCACCTGGCACGGGACCACTTTTACAAGGTCTTTCTGCGCTACCACTCCGCCGCCGTCCACGTTTTGAAATACGTTGTAGACGTAATTGGCGCCCGAATCAAGGCGAACCATTATGTTCTCCGCATCCTTTGCCTTCTCGGGCAGGGTAATCTGGAAGGAAATTGTGCCATCTGCGGCGCTGGTAACCGAGGGCAGCGTGGCGTAATCGCGGTAGAAGGTGCTGTACGGCCCAACGCGCACCCGGAAAGCGGCATTGGGCATCAGGTTCTTACCCGTCACCGTCACCGAGGTGTTCTTCTCCACTTGCGTAAAGGCCAGCTCGGGCTTAATCGCCTGGTCTGCCGGCGCGGCCTGATCGCGGTTGAAAAACCAATTATCCGCGCGGTAACCGTCCTTGCTCACCAGCCGCACCGCAAGAATGCGGCGCCCCTTGAGCGCTTCGGGGATGGACAGCGTGATCTCCTGCTTGCCGCCGGTGGTAGAGTTCCACTCCGCTTCCACTACCTCGCCTTCAAACGGCTTGACCTCCGCGCGGCCCATCAGCACCTGGAATTTGGTGCGCACGGGGAAATTCTTGGTGCGGATGGTGACCGACTCGTCCCCTTTCACGGCGATCACGTCAAAAGCCAGGATGACCTCGTGAGCGGGGGCCGCGGGCCGGGCCGCGTTCACCGGTGCAGCCAGCGGCAGGGCCAGCAAGCAGATGAGGAATGCAGCATAAAGAACTCTGGTTCGCCAGGGCATGGACGACTTCTCCTGCGTTGGGGTGAGCGTGGGAGCGAAAGGAAATCCAACCATTCAGCCTGTCGAACAGGCGGTTTCCTTCTTTCATTGTACCAGCCCTTGAAAAAATCACCGCTTGTGTTTGGTGGTATTTTGGGCAAGACCTGGCCAATAAATGCGAATGTTCATAAGTAAAACGCCAGAAGTACCTTTACAAACAGCCTTCTGCATCCGGGCGTTTTACCCTAGTAATTCGCCAGGCGTAGAACTTCCATTGTTAAGATACTTTCGGCGAATTACCTAACACCGCTTTTGAAACTTTTTTCTTGGAAATTGCGTATATAGTTCAAGGTAAAGTTCTTGTACAATTATCTTGATCCACCATTCAAGTGAGGCAATATGCGTAACGAAAGTATCTTTTGGGGAATCGCGTTGGTGCTGCTGGGCGGCCTGCTGCTACTCGATAACCTTGGCTACCTGCCGGCAAATATCAACGTCTGGTCGATCTTCTGGCCGCTGGTGCTGATCGTCCTCGGCATTCGCGGTGTGATGCAGGCCTTCCGCCCGCGCTCGTCAGCGAGCGAAGAGCCGCTGCGCCTTCCGCTCGAAGGCGCGCGCCGGGCGACCGTACGCTTCCATTACGGCGCGGGCGAGCTGCGCGTGGACGATCGCGCCGGTAATGACGATCTCGTCAACGGCACATTTGGCGGCGGCGTGGAGCACAATCTGCGACGTGGCAATGAGGAATCGATCCTCGACCTGCACATGCCGTCTCGGAACATCCCGATTGTATGGCCCGATGGCAACCGTGGTTGGACCTGGACGGTGGGCCTGAACCCCACCATCCCTCTGTCGCTAGATTTTGAAGTGGGCGCCAGCCACAACGTGCTCGACCTGCGCAACCTGCTGGTGAGCGACTTGCGCCTGCAAACCGGCGCATCCGCTTCCGAAATCGAAATGCCTGCCCGGGCAGGCCACACCCGCGCCACCATCAAGTCGGGCGCGGCCTCAGTAGAAATCCGCATTCCGCAGGGCGTGGCGGCGCGAATCCACGCAAGCGGCGGGCTAGCAGGTATCGAAATCGACGAGATGCGCTTTCCTCGCGCAGGCTCGGACTATCGCTCTCCAGATTACGAAACTGCCGAAAACCGCCTGGACCTGGACGTTGAAACCGGCTTGGGCTCGGTATCGATACGGTAACAGACACTCGCTCCGCTGGCCCAGTCTTGGGCCAGTGGAGCATTTTGCAGAAAGAAGGATAGCACCATGCGTGAGAATACAATCCGAATTGTCGTAAGCATATTTCTGATCTTACTGGGCGGGCTGTTCCTGCTGGCGAACTTTAACGTTCTGCCGTGGGATCTCACCTCCATGCAGATTTTCTGGGCGCTCTTGTTCGGCTTCATCGGAGTCATCTTCCTGGCGGTCTTCTTCTCCAACCGCGAAAACTGGTGGGCGCTGATCCCCGGCTTTACACTGCTTGGACTGGGAATCGTGGCAGGTGACCTCGTTCCGGCGCAGTGGGAAGACGCGAGCGGGGCAATCTTCCTTGGCATGATCGGCCTGAGTTTCATCGTCATCTACCTCACCCAGCGCGAACAGTGGTGGGCCATCATCCCTGGCGGCGTGCTGCTGTCACTGGCGGCGGTCGTGATCGCCAGCAGCTTTTTCAGCGGTGAGGCAGCGGGCGGCATCCTCTTTATCGGCATCGCCCTGACCTTCTTCATCATCTATTTCCGCCCGGTGGATGGCGCCAGGATGGATTGGGCGATTTGGCCGGCAGGCATCACCGGAATCATGGGCCTGTTTATCCTGGCAGGCGCGGTCGATGTCATGCGCTTCGTCTGGCCGGTGGTGCTCATTGCCGTCGGTGGCTGGGTGCTGCTGCGCGGCCTGCGCACGAAGAATATGTAAACCAAAAAGTCCCCGCCGCTCGGCGGGGACTTTTTGGTTTATGACAAATCTTAGTTGTTGCGCGACTGGCCTTCAATGGCCTTCTGGCCGTGGGAGCCAACCTGAATGCGCTTCGGCTTGGCCTCTTCGGCCTTGGGCAGGCTCAGCGTGAGGATACCGCCCTGGTAATCGGCCTGGATATCGTCGGCCTTCACATTAGCGGGCATCGTAACGCTGCGGGAGAAGGCGCCGTAGCGGCGCTCGCGCAGGTGATACTGCCCCTGGGTCTGCTCGGCCTCGTCCTTCAGCTCACCGCGAATGGTGAGCATGCCCTTATTGAAGGTGATTTCCAGATCTTCCGGCTTCACGCCCGGCACGGTGGCCTTGATGAGGTAACTGTCTTCATTCTCGATCACGTCGAGCGCGAGGCTCCATTCACGGGCCTGCTGATCCCACTCTTCGCCCAAGCTATTTTCCATCAAGCGGTCAACCGCCCGGCGCATCGAAACCATTTCGCGGAAAGGATCCCATCGAGTAAGCATAGTATCAACCTCCTATACTCAAAAATGTTTTTGTGTTTTCCGTTCTCGTTATCACTGTTGAGCGATCGTTTGTCTCGCTCGAACTTATCTTTAATTTAACTCAAGTTGCTACCCAAGGGCGTTGATGGAGGAAGCGAGGACAAACAGCCCCACTTTCAACTCAAAGCCCTGAGCAGTGACAGAATGAATGTGTTTTGGCAACAAGCGCTCAATCATGCTGCCAGCCGT
>JAEYTI010000101.1 GCA_023434145.1 Chloroflexota bacterium
TCCCAGAAGATAGGGTGTGGATTTTGAAAGCGCGAAGCGTTTTCAAAATCCACACCTCTTGCCCTCAGCAGTTCAAGGCTTTCTAATTTCTCGACGAAGTCGAGAAATTAGAAAGCTAGATATTTTCTGGCAGCCAGCAGCACAGCACCAGTTCTTTGGCAGCGCGGACTTCGTCCACGCGCCCGATGGGGGTGATGTGCGGTGCTTCGTGCAGCAGCTCGGGGTTGGTATGCGCCTCTTCGGCGATTTTGATCATCACGTCGCAGAAGGCGTCCAGCGTTTCCTTGCTCTCCGTCTCGGTCGGCTCGATCATGAGCGCTTCGCGAACGATCAGCGGGAAGTAGTTTGTCGGTGGGTGGAAATTGTAATCCATCAACCGCTTCGAGATATCCAGCGCGTGAACGTCCGAGTCATCCCAGCGGCCTTCGAAGACGCACTCGTGCATGCAGGTGCGGTCGTAGGGCAGGTGGTAGGTGTCGCGCAGGCGGGCCATAATATAGTTGGCGTTCAATACAGCGTGATCGCCGATGGACCGCAGGCCGTTCGCGCCGTTCATCGAGATGTAGGTGAAGGCGCGCACGTGCATGCCAAAGTGGCCGTAGAAGCCCTTAACACGGCCAATGGATTTTGCCGGTTCAGTAAAGCCGTACAGCGGGGCGGTTTCTTCGTCGCCCTCTTCGATGATGGTGACCACCGGGCCGGGGAGGAAGTCTACCAGGTGCTCGGCCACGCCGACCGGTCCGGAACCCGGGCCGCCACCGCCGTGCGGAGTGGAGAAGGTCTTATGCAGGTTGAAGTGCATCACGTCGATGCCCAGGTCGCCGGGGCGGGCAATGCCGAGCAGGGCGTTCATGTTGGCGCCGTCACCGTAGACCAGGCCGCCCGAACTGTGAACGCAGCCCACTACGTCGAGGATGTTCTGTTCGAACAGGCCCAGCGTGTTGGGGTTGGTCAGCATCAGGCCGGCCAGGCGGTCATCACACAGAGGGCGCAGCGAGTCAATGTCGACGTTGCCATTCTTGTCGGTCTTCACCCCTACGACTTCGAACCCGGCCATCGCAGAAGTGGCGGGGTTTGTGCCGTGGGCCGAATCGGGCACGATGATGCGCGTGCGCTTCGTGTCACCGCGCGAGAGGTGATAGGCGCGCATGATCAGCACGCCGGTCAGCTCACCATGAGCGCCAGCGGCGGGCTGCAGGGTCATCCCCGCAAAGCCGCTGATCTCTTTGAGCATTTCTTGCAGCGTGTACATCAGCAGCAGGTTGCCCTGCACCGTCTCGATCGGCTGGAGCGGGTGAGTGAAGGCGAAGCCCGGCAGGCGGGCGGCTTCTTCATTCACGCGCGGGTTGTATTTCATGGTGCACGAGCCGAGCGGGTAGAAGCCGCTGTCGATGCTGTAGTTCAGCTTGGAGAGGTTGGTGAAGTGACGAATGACGCCCATCTCCGAAACTTCAGGAAAGTTGAGGTCGTCGCGCAGCAGGTTGGCGGGCAATGGGTCCGCGCAGGGTACATCTGGCTCGGGGAAGCGCACACCTGCGCGCCCGGGCGAGGAGAGGTCGTAGATGGTTGGCTCGAGGATTTTTGGCTCAAGAACAGCGGTTTCAGACATGGGCCACCTCGCGCAGGGCATCCACCAAAAATTCGATATCTTCGCGCGTGTTCATTTCAGTCACGGCGATGAGCATGCGGTTTTTCAACTGCGGGTAATCCTTTTCCAGGTTGTAGCCGCCCAAAATGCCTTCTTCCAGCAGCGCGGCGTTGACCTTATCCACGCTCAGGCCGTCTGGCAGGCAGACGACGAACTCGTGGAAGAACGGCGCATCCATGCAGACCTTAAAGCCGGGGATCTGGCTGATCAGGTCGGCGGCGTAGTGCGCCTTGTGGTAGCACAGCTCGGCAACCTGGCGGAGGCCGTTCTTGCCCAGCAGGCTCATGTAGACGGTGGCAGTCAGGGCGATCAGGCCCTGGTTGGTGCAGATGTTGGAGGTGGCCTTCTCGCGGCGGATATGCTGCTCGCGCGCAGTGAGGGTCAGCACGTAGGCACGGCGGCCTTCTTTGTCGTTCGTCTCACCGACCAGGCGTCCGGCAACCTTGCGCACGTATTCCTTCTTGGTGGCGAACATGCCCAGGTATGGGCCACCAAAGGACATGGGAATGCCGAGCGGCTGGCCTTCGCCAACCACGATATCCGCGCCGAATGCACCGGGAGCCTTGAGCATGCCCAGGGCGGTGGGGTTTACGGCGATAGCCACCAGCGCGCCCGCTTCGTGGGCCTGCTTCACCATCGCGGTGAAGTCGTAGATGCGGCCAAAGAAATCGGGGTACTGCACCAGCACCAGGCTGGTGTCGTGGTCGATCAGCGCGCCGTAGCAAGAGGGATCGCACAGCGGATCGAGGCTCTCCTCAATATCGCCGACCATGCGCCAGTTCTCATAGCCCTGCATATAGGTGCGGATGGTCTGGCGGTAGTGGGGGTGCACGCCGGGCGAAACAACCACTTTGCCGCGCTTGCCGCGGAAGTGATGATAGGCCATGATGACGGCCTCGGCGGCGGCGGTCGCGCCGTCGTAGTGCGAGGCGTTACTCACGTCCATCCCGGTCAGCGCGGCGATCATGCTCTGATACTCGAAAATGGCCTGGAGCGTGCCCTGCGACACTTCGGGCTGGTAGGGCGTGTAGGCGGTGAGGAACTCGCCGCGGCGGGTGATGCTGTCGACGGCGGCGGGGATGTAGTGATTGTACGCGCCGGCGCCAAGGAAGCACACCAGGTCGCGGGTGGAGGCATTGCCGGCTGCGATGTTCTGCAGCTCGCCCATGATCTCCATCTCGGTCATGCCTTCAGGCAGGTTGAGGGTGGGGAAGCGGTAGCCTTCAGGAACGTCGGTAAAGAGGTCTTCAATCCGATCGACTCCGATCGTTTTGAGCATCTCTTCGCGTTCCATGTCGGTATGAGGAACGAACATTAATGGCTCCTCTCCGCGCAATATGAATCGTAGGCATCTGCATTCATCAACTGAGTCAGCTCGACCACTTCTTCCATCTCCACCTTCACCATCCAGGCAGCGCCGAAGGGGTCCTTATTGACAGTCTCAGGCGTTTGAGGCAGGTCTTCGTTCACCGCTACCACCTTGCCGGAAACCGGGCTGTTCACGTCTGCAGCGGCCTTCACCGATTCGATGGTGACAATGTGCTGGCCTTTGCTAATCATATCGCCAACACTGACCAGGATCTCCACGTAGACCACGTCTGAAAGCTGGTCCTGCGCGAAATCGGTCACGCCGATGGTGGCAGTTTTGCCCTCGGCCTTTACCCACTCGTCGGTCTCGGTATATACGAGTTCAGCAGGGATGTTCATGGAATTTTCTCCTTTAGACTGGTTGGGTTAAACAAAAGAAAGCACGCCCCAAATGGTGACGCGCCCTCTTGTGGAGACCTGAGAGATTCAGCAGGCGACCGGTTTTGGTCGATCACACGCCTTGCCCCTTCGGTGCAGGTCGCCGGAAACCGGCTTATCTGCTTTCGAGAGACGGCAAAAGCAGGGTCCTTTTACCTGAGAGATTCAACGGCCCGCCGTGGTTGCGACGCCCCGCCTTGCCCCTTCGGTGCCTGTAGGTTACAGGAATCTCTTCCCAGCTTTTGGTACTATTGGATTGTGTTTATGATTCTATGAACGGAGGGGTGAAAAGTCAAGGGACAAGATACATTACACGGAACGTCATTTTGTACTATTGTTCCCTGATTGGGATAGTTTCAGGTTCGCAGCCTGATGATGCCCCGCATCATCAGGCTGCGAACCTGAAACAGAAATACACAATCCGAGAATGACGCATTGACTCGGCTGCGCAAACGTGATATGTATATAAAGTTGATATAATAAGTATATATATTGGGTTAAATCGCTGATTGCCGCAATCAAAATGATGAAAAAAGGGTAGATGGAAAAGGACGGCATTTACCTCTCCATTCATAACGGCCCCGCATGGCTGTCGCAGTTTATCGGGCGGGAAAAAGAAAAGGCTGAGGCAGCATCTTTGCTCCAGCACACGCGCCTGCTGACCCTCATTGGGCCGGGCGGGTGCGGTAAGACGCGCCTGGCGCTGGAGATCGCAAAAGCGGTGTGCAGCCAGTACCGTGATGACACCTGGCTTGTAGAATTGGCCGACCTGTTGGAGCCGGAACGGATTGCGCAGGCGGCTGCCGCTTCCTTTGGCCTGCTGGAAAGCTCCGCCCGTTCCCCCATGCAGCGGCTGGTGGAGCACCTGCGGGAGAAGCACGCCTTGCTGGTGCTCGACAACTGCGAGCATCTGATTGAGGCGTGTGCCCAGTTCGTCCACGCGCTGCTAACTGCCTGCCCCGAGCTGACCGTTTTGGCGACCAGCCGCGAGCCGCTGCATATTGCCGGAGAGAAAACGTGGGTTGTGCCGCCGCTGTCGCTGCCCGAGTGGCGGCCCGGGCAGCCACTGGATGCCCTTCTACAATCGGAGGCGGTGCGGCTGTTTGCCGAGCGGGCCAGGGCTGCACACGCGAGTTTCAACATCACCACGGAAAACGCAGAAACCGTTCTGCGCATCTGCCAGCAGGTGGATGGTATTCCGCTGGCGATTGAGCTGGCAGCCGCCCGAGTAAACGCGCTGACGGTTGCGGAAATTGCCCGGCAGGTGGGCGATACATTCCGATGGTTAGAGAACAGCGACCGCCTGGCCCCGCCGCGCCAGCAAACGCTGGCCGCTGCAGTTGAATGGAGCCACAACCTGCTGACCAGAGAAGAGCAGCGGCTTTTCCGGCGGCTGGCGGTGTTTATCGGCGGTTTTGATCTGCCCGCGGCGGAAGCGGTGGGCGGGGACGATCAGCACCACAAATCGCGCGTGATTGCGCTGCTGGCGCACCTGGTTGAGAAGTCATTTGTGACGCGCTGCGAGGGGGATGGAGAGGAAAGCCGCTACCGCATGCTGGAAATTATCCGCCAGTTTGGGCTAGAAAAGCTGTCCCAGGCGGAGGAAGAACAGGTGATCCGCGGGCGGCACCTGCGTTGGTGCATGGACTTTGCCAAAAAGTCGCGGGCCGGCGTTCTCCTCAACGACCGGGGAAAATGGGTCAACCGCGTAGAAGATGAATTGCCCAATCTTCGCCAGGCAATGCATTGGGCTGTTCGCGAGGGCGGGATGCCAAATGAGGCGCATATCCTCGCTAACCAATTGGGCCAGTTCTGGCAGCTTCGCGGATATTTGCGGGAAGGGTTGAGCTGGAATGAAACCCTGCTGACGCACCACGACGGGGTTTCACCTTCCGTTCTTGCCGAGACATTCGATATGGCGAGCTTCTTCGCCCAACACTTGTGGGACTTCGAGCGCGGGAAGCAATATATGGAAGAAGCCCTGGCGCTGTGGCGCGAAACCGGCAACGATGATGGCATTGCCTGGGGCCTGAGCATGCTAGGCTGGATCTATGAGCGCGCCGGTGACTATGAACAGGCGCAGCGGCTAGCGGATGAGAGCATCACTCTGTTTGAGACGCGGCGCAGCCAGCGGCACAACCGTTACGGCGTATATCTGCTTGCCTGCGATCTTGCTTTTATCCGGGGTGAATATGGCATTGCCGAGCAGCACCTGAAGAAAGGCATGGATATTAGCCAGCAGGTGGGCGATCAGATGGCTTATGCCCGGCGGCTAACGCGTCTTGCGCTGATTACCATGGCGAAGGGCAGCCTGAACCGCGCCCAGCGGCTGCTGAAACAAAGCCTGGATGCCAACCAGAACAGCGGAGATCGCTGGAACATGGCGATGATCCTGGTGGCAGTCGTTCACCTGAATACGGTGCAGGGCCGGTTGAAAAAGGCTGCTCGCTGCCTGGGTGCTGTGCAGGTTTTCCTCGATTGGTTTGGCTCCAGCCTTTGGCCGCTGGACCAACTGCTGTACGAGAAAGACTTACAGTTCGTTGAGAGCGGGATGAGCGAGGCGGAGTATCAAGCCGCCATCGCTGAAGGCCGCCAGCAGGGTCTGGACGTAGAACAGGCCACCGTGTTTGCGTCGGCAATGCTGGAAGATCCAACCAATCAGGCGCGCGGAAAGGCGGCCCAGGCAGACGCGATCAAGCTGACGCCGCGCGAGCGCGAGATCGCGGCATTGATCTCACGCGGAATGAACAATAACGAAATCGCGCAGACGCTGTTCCTTGGCGTGCGGACCATTGAGGCGCACGTTACACACATCCTCAACAAGCTGGATTTCTCCTCGCGCACGCAGATCGCGGTGTGGGCGGTTCAAAAGGGTATTGCCGGTAATTGATATCAGGGTTGTGAAACCCTCATATCAATTACCGGCAAGTACGAACAGCAAAAAGCCAAAAAGATTCGGTTTTCCACGATGACGGAAAACGGGGCGCTCCGTAAACTGTGCCTATCGTTCGCGCGCTGAGGTGCGCGGTTCTTCCACACATAAGGAGCGTTTTGTATGTACGACCGTATTCGAGAGAATGAAATCCGCAAGCCGCGGAAAACTTTTTCACCGGTATTCAGCCTCATCTTCGTGCTGTTCATTGGACTGTTCAGTACGGGGTTGCTGTCCCCCAGTATTATAGGCTCTGCTAAATCGAAGGATTTCACTCTGGAGCCAAAGGCTGGAGAGTGGGAAACATGGGTCCTGGAGTCTGGCAGCCAGTACCGGCCTGCAAGTCCGCCTGGAAAGCGCGCCACCCAGCAGGAGATAAAGGTTCTGGAGGGTCTGGAGAAAGAGCGCGCTGCTTCGATGCAGAAGATCACCTACTGGACCGGGGTAAGCCCCTCCTACCGCTGGAACCGCATCGCGAGTGACCTGGTGGTGGACACCAACGTCAACACACTGGTGGCGAACCGCTACCTGGCGATCCTCAATACTGCGATGGCCGACTCGATGGTCGCCGCGTGGGATGCCAAATACACCTACCAGCGCCAGCGTCCGAGCAGCTTTGACCGCAATTTTGATGCCGCCGTGGTTGTTCCGAAGAGCCCCTCGTATCCCTCTGAGGATGCGGTTGCCGCCGGTGCGGCTTCGGTAATCCTCTCCTACCTGATGCCCGACCATGCCGCGAACTTTGAGACGAAGGCTCAGGAAGTGATGCACATTGTGCAGGTGGCCGGGCTGAACTATCCTTCCGATGTAGAGGCCGGTTACGAGCTTGGCCGCAAGGTTGGTGAAGCCGCCATCGCTCGGGCTATGACCGATGGCTCTGCTGAAAAATGGGACGGCGTGATCCCCACGGGCCCGGGTAAATGGACCGGTGAGAACCCGGCGCTGCCTTTGATGGGCAACTGGAAAACGTGGGTTCTGGAGGCTGGTGATCAGTTCCGCCCCGCCGACCGCTACGCCTATGACTCGGCTGAACTGGCTGCCGAAATGGATGAGTTGCGCGCTCTCGTTGAGAAGCGCACCGGTAAAAATGCCACCCATGGCTTCTTCTGGGAATTCGGCGCGGGCGGTATGCGCAACTCCGCGTTCTGGAACGAGCATGCCGGGCGGAAGGTTCTTGAAGCAGGACTGGGCAGCAACCCGCCCCGATCGGCCCGCGCGATGGCGCTGGTGAATGTGGCGATGTACGATGCCGGGGTTGCCTGCTGGGACGCAAAGTACGAATACTGGTCCATGCGGCCCTTCCAGCTCGACCCGGAATTCAAAGTGATGTTCACGTCACCCAATCATCCCAGCTTCCCGAGCGCGCACTCCTGCCTCTCGGCAGCAGCCTCTGACGTACTAGCCTACCTGTTCCCCAATGATGCCGCGGAGTTCGACGCTTACGCGGCGGAAGCAGGCGAATCCCGCCTGTGGACAGGACTGCACGTCCGCAGTGATGTGACCGCAGGTAACCAGATTGGCCACGATGTGGCAGGCGCCGTGATTGGATACGCGGAGAAGGATGGATCGAAGTAAGCGTATCAGCAACCTTTGACAACGTGCCTGCCGTACTGCGGACCCGCAGTGCGGCAGGCACTGCGGGTTTTCAATAGAAAGATGGAGGAACCGTGGAAAAAGTCATCTCGCAGGATGGTACACTAATCGCCTTCCACCGCCGTGGAGGAGGGCCGCCGCTGATTCTGGTCGCCGGTACGGGCGCGGCAAACCCCACCGCCTGGACGGCAGTCATCCCAACGCTGGAGGAGCACTTTACGATCTATGCAGTGGACCGGCGCGGGCGCGGTGAGAGCGGCGATTCTCCGAACTATGCGTTGGAACAGGAGTTTGAGGATATCGCCGCGGTCGGCGAATCGGTGGGGCAACCGGCGAACCTGCTCGGCCATTCTTTCGGCGGGCTGTGCGCGCTTGAAGCGGCAGTGCGAATGCGTAATCTCCGCAAGTTGATTCTGTACGAACCCTATTTCCCTGCCCCGGGTGAGGAGGCTTATCCGAAAGACTTATTAGAGCAAATGGAGGCCATGCTGAACGCGGGCGACCGAGAGGGTGTGCTGCGGGAGCACTATCTCAAAAATGTTGGCATGACGATGCAGGAATACGAACAAATGAAATCATCTCCGGCATGGTCGATGCGCCTGGCCACGGCCCATACCCTGCCGCGCGAGATGCGCGGGGAAGCGCAGTACCGATTTGATGCGGGCCGGTTTCAGGCTGTCCAAACGCCAACGCTGCTGCTAGGCGGCAGTGACAGCACGCAGTTTAACAGAACAATCGATGCGATCAGCGGCGCGCTGCCCAACTGCAAGACCGCGGTGATGCCCGGGCAGGGGCATTTGGCGATGTACACCGCGCCGGACCTTTTTCTGCGAGAAGTGCTGGGATTTCTGCTGGCTGAATAGCGGTGGGTGCCCGCTGCTGGATCGTGCGATGCGGCTAACCATGGATTAATGACGGACGCAGACCGTTTATCAGGGCTGGGGCAGCTGCACCCGTAAAAACGGCCACCAAATCGAAAAGCGCGTGTATAATCGTTCTATATCTCACAATCTTGCAACAGAACAGGAGCACGCATGGCAAGTGTTGTTTATTACGGTTCTCCGCGTCAGGCACATTTGGACGCAAAAGAAACTCTGCCCGCCAAGCTCGATCTGATCCTTGAAAAGCTCAACATCCGCGAGCGGGTGAAGGGCGAGACGGTGGCGATTAAGCTGCACCTGGGCAGCAATTTGGGCTATTCGGTCATTCATCCTGTCTTCGTCCGCAAGGTGGTACAGGCGGTAAAAGATGGCGGCGGAAAGCCGTTCTGCACCGATCTGCACTGGGACGTGCAGGGCGCGGAAGGCCGGGGCTACACCTCCGAGGTGCTTGGCTGCCCGGTGTATTCCTCCACCGGCCTGAACGACAAATACGTCTATTCCCACCACCACCCCTTCAAGAGCATCCAGGATTGGAAAGTGGCCGGGATGATCGAAGACGCCAGCTTCATGATCAACTTTGCGCACGTGAAGGGCCACCCGAGCTGCGGCTTTGGCGGCGCGATCAAGAACCTGGCGCTGGGCTGCATGGCCGGCGAAACCCGCTCTGCGATGCACGACGTGATGCACTTCGATCCGTACTGGTTCCGCGAGAACTGCCCGGATCGCGAATCGTTCGAGCGTATTCTGGCCTCCTGCCCGCATGGCGGCATGACCGAGGATAAGCACAACCCCGGCGATATCCACATGCACTTTGAGCCTTGCAACCAGTGCGGTCGCTGCCTCAAGGCGGCCCCGCCCGGCAGCCTGAAGATCGATCCGGTCAACTTCCATTCCTTCCAGGGAGCCTGCGCCATCAGCACGGCGATCACGTTGGGCACATTTGCACCTGGCAAGACGGTGCATATGGCGCTGGCAACCCACATGACCCCCGTGTGTGACTGCTTCGGCTTCACCTCCATGCCCATCCTGCCAGATGCTGGCATCTTTGGTTCAGATGACATCGTAGCGCTCGAAACCGCCGTGCTCGATATGACCGGCAAATCGCGCCTGATCGAAGAGAACCTGCCTACCAGCATGGAAGTCCACACCCGCGTGGGTCATCCCTTTGCGTGGCTGCACGGTCCCATGAAGGACCCCTACCTCGTTACGAAGTATGCTGAGGCGCTGGGCTTGGGCTCGCGCCAATACGAGATGGTCGACGTGCTGCCCGTGGAGCAGGTCTTCAAGAGCGAGATGCAGTACATCTCCGCCAACTAGCCCGCTGGACAATACCATCCACAATACCGGTTTACCGTGAGGTGCCTGATATGCCCGTCCACGACTTCAATGTAAGAGATTCGCGCGGCTCGGAAAGACCGATCGCCGATTACCAGGGGAAGGTGCTGTTGATCGTTAACACCGCTAGCAAGTGCGGATTCACGCCGCAGTACGCCGGGCTGCAAAAGCTGTACGACACCTACCAGGCGCAGGGGCTCGAAATCCTGGCCTTTCCCTGTGACCAGTTTGGTCATCAGGAACCCGGCACGGACGACGAAATCCAGCAGTTCTGCCAGATCAATTACGGCGTAACGTTCCCGGTTTTCTCGAAGATCGAGGTAAACGGGGCGGGGGCGCATCCCCTATACCAGTACCTGGTGGAGCAGAAACCGGGGCCAAAGGGCCGCGACATCGAATGGAATTTTACAAAGTTCCTCATCGACCGCGATGGGAATGTGGTGGAACGGTTTGAGCCCGCGGTAGAGCCCGAAATGCTGGCGCAGCACATCGAGGCGCTGGCAATCTAGCAAGGTACCTGCCGACTTCGCAGTAATTCGCGGGGCCGACTTCCATGAGGTCGGCCCCGCATCATCTATTCAAACGATGCACTGGAGCGAACAATAATGTTATTAGCAAATCTTTTACTGGCACTGATTGTTTTATGCGGTAGTATTTACCTGCTTTGGCCTGTATTCTCTGGGAACAGCAAGCCACGCTGGATCGACTATCTCCCGGCTGTTTCTATGGGGCTGCTGATCGTACAGATTGCCTTCTTTGGTTTTCAGGCTGTGCTAATCGGCCTGTACCTGTTCTGCCTGATGATCTTTTTGCCCACCATCCGGCGGCTCATGCACCCTTCGAAGCCTGAGCCGGTTGCCCACCGCGGACGCAAAATTGCTGCTGGCGTGTTCGGCAGCTTGATCTTGCTCACCTGCCTGATTCCCCAGGCGCTGCTGCCGATTGCCTATGACGTGCCCATGCCTACCGGCCCTTATGCGATTGGCACCGTGGTGTATGGCTGGGAGGACTCCAGCCGCCTGGAAGCTTTTACCCCCAATGACCCCGCCGATCATCGCAAGATCGCTGTGCAGTTCTGGTATCCTATTGAGAAAGAGAAAAACGATGTGTTGGGCGAGGTGAAAGAAAACGCCCGCGTGGATATGTCTCGGGAGCGCTACCCGCTGCTGGTCTTTTCGCACGGCGCGTTTGGCTTCCGTGGCAGTAATCTCTCTACCTATATGGAGCTTGCAAGCCAGGGCTACATTGTCGCGAGCATCGATCACGCTTACCACGCTTTCTATACGGCCTACCCTGATGGCAGCAGCGCCATCATCAGCCAGGAATTTTTGATGCAGGTGCAGCAGAATCAGGCTGGGGAGTTGAGCGAGGCACAATCACGCACGGCCAGTTTTGATTGGTTAGACCTGCGCACTGCCGATATCATCTTCACGCTCGATCAGGTAGAGGTGCTTGATTCCGGCCCGCTGGCTGGGCGCATTGATTTGGAGAAGATCGGCCTGCTCGGTCACTCGCTGGGTGGAGCAGCCTCGGCGGCGGTATGCCGCGAAGATTCGCGCTGTAAGGCGGCAGCAGTCATCGACGGCACGATGATTGGCGAGTACCCGCGCGACGCCGCAGGCGGAAGCATGTTGGAAGAACCCTTCCCAGCGCCGCTCATAAATTTCTACAATGGCGACACCTTCCACGCCACCAGCGAGCATTTGGGCTACGAATCGAACCTGTATGCGGCGGAGCATGCCGCCGGCCCAGCATATAACGTTGTGGTTAACGGCGCGCAGCACCTCAACTTTACCGATCTGCCCGCCCGCGCGCCCGTGCTGGCAAAGCTCCTGGGACAGGCGATGACAGTCAACGGCGGCACTGCCGGAGCGATCGCGCAGGCTCGCTGCACCGAGATCCTCAACCGCTATTTGGTAGCCTTCTTCGATCAGGAACTGCTCGGCAAGTCTGCGCCACTGCTCAGCGGAGAGGCGGTATACGCGGAAGTAGACTTCACCGGAAAATAGCTGATCGCAAAGTACCTTGCTCTTCTTGGGGTTTGTGGGCTCCGGGGTTGCCCTGCAACCTCGGAGCCCACAAAGAGAGATTTCCCCCCTTCCGGCGCGCTTTTGCTTTTGCCGCCGGGAGGGGCCGGGGGAGGGCGCTTCTGGCTTGCGCCAGGGCTATTCGCTTACTTTGCGAATAGCCCTGGGGGTTCTTAATCAAATCTTCATCTATGCTTCGATTCAGGCTATAATGCTCGCCAGCAATACGTAGATGAGGAGTGCCTGATGACGACCTACGAAGACGCATTTCGCCAGCTCGACGAGAGCCTGCTCCAGCGCATGGAGCGGGCCAACAGCCCTGGCCTGGTGCTTGCGCTGACAGATCGCAGCGGCCCTGTGCGCGTTTCTGCCCTCGGGTGCGCAGAGCTGAACGGGCAGAGCCCACTCCAACCCGAAGCCCTTTTTGCCATTGGCTCGGTGGGAAAATCCTTCACCGGGGTAGCGGTGCTGCAAGCCGCTGAAGCGCGCCTGCTCGATCTGCACGGCCCAATCACCGATTATCTGCCCTGGTTTAGCGTCCGAAACCGCTTCCAACCCATCACCGTACACCATTTGCTGACCCATTCCTCCGGTCTGCCGCGCGGTACCGACTTTTCTCCTGATCCGCGCGCCGAAATCTACGCTTTGCGCGAGCTAGAGATCGGATTTGCGCCCGGATCGCATTTCTCGTATTCGGATGTAGGCTACAAGCTGCTAGGCTTGATCCTGGAGCGGGCAACAGGCATGCCCTATGCCGACCTGATCCGTGAGAAGATCTTGCTGCCGCTGGACATGCATAGCACCTTCGCTGTGCAGACGCACGAACTGCGCCCGCGCATGGCGACCGGCTACCGCAGCGTGTACGATGACCGCCCGGCGCATCCGAGCCACCCGTTGGTAACCGCCGAATGGCTGGAAACCAACTCGGCGGATGGCTCGATCGTTTCCACGGCCGAGGATATGGCCCGCTTCGCGCGGATGCTGCTCAACGAGGGGCTGGGGCCGCATGGGCCGGTCCTCTCGGAGCTGGCCTACCGCAAGATGGCCTTTCCAATGATCGAGGATGATGGCGAGGCGTATAGTTATGGCCTGCACCTATTTGAGGATGAAGGCTTCCGTTATGCCGGGCATGGCGGCGATATTCCCGGGTACGAATCCTACATGTGGCTCGATCTGGATAACGGCTTTGGAACCATCCTGCTCGCTACAACACCCTACCCGGCGCGAGCGTCGTTCCTGGCGCTGGAATTTTTCCGCGAGATGAAGCTCTCAGGCCGCCTGCCAGAGATCCCCCCGCTGCCAGATTTCACGCACGTTCACAATCCGGGCGACTATGCGGGTGTGTATCACTCGCGTGATTGTTCCCTAACCCTGCACGCAGAGATGCACCGGCTGGTGCTGGCTTGCGATGGACAGCACATCCCTCTGGAAGAGCGTGGAATGGATACATTCTACGCCAATCATCCTGGCTGGAACCGTTACCTGCTGCGCTTTGGCCGTTCGCAGCGCAACGAGGTAGTAGAGGTGAGCTACGGCCCGCACTGGCTGTACTCCGATCGATACCACGGGCAAACGGAATTTCCAACCCCGCCCGAATGGGAAACCTTCACCGGGCACTACCGGGCGCATAATCCGTGGGCCAGCAACTTCCGCGTATACATACGCAAAGGCAGGCTGATCTTGAGCGAGCCAGACGGCAGTGAGGAATACCTTGCGCCGCTGGGCGACGGCCTGTTCCGTATTGGCGACGAGGCGTATATTCCCGAGCGCATCCGCTTTGACGATGTGGTGGAGGGTAAGGCACTACGAGCAACACGCTCCGGATGCCCCTACTACCGTTTTTTCACTGAGTAATCAGAGGATTGTTACTACTGGTTCGTCAATTTGGTTTTGATGGATGGAACAGAGGCAGAGAACCCTGTTCCATCCATCAAAACCGGTATGACTGACTACTACTGAAAAGAGCCAGGGGATCTATGGCTGTGGTAGCGGCGAAGCGTAAATCCCTAGGTGGTTCGCGACCGGCCGTTCGCGCATCGGGATGCGGGTATGGATGGGTGCGTTCAGGGGGTGAATACCGTTCTTTGAGGTCACCAGTGCAGAGGAGCCGCCACCATCCAGGTTGAGCGCCGTGGCTGCTCCTAACTGTGCGGCAAACTCAGCCAGTTCGTTAAGATTCATCCCCTCGCTGTAACCATCCTGGCGTCCATCGACAACGATTAGCCATAACCTTTTCCCTTCCCTGTCGACGGCAACGGCGGTCCTGGGATGAAAGTTGTCGGCAAAGTCAAAATGGACCGCTGATCCGTTCTGGACGAGGATCTCTCTACCTGCCAACGCCTGGACTGTGTCTTTTGGACAAGCATTTTTCGTGATTTGCGCCCCTGCTTGCGCAAAGCAAATTTTGGCAAATTGATCGTCATCTTCGGAATACTGCACGCCGTTTGAGATCGCCAGCCCTAGAACATCCACCGGGTCATTCGTGTGTGGGTAGTAGTCCCAAAAGGTCTTTCCAACGGCAAATGGTGTAAAGAAACTACCATTAATCGCAAGCTGTAGGTGATTTTTTTGCAAGAATTCACTTGTGGTCATGGCGCAAGTGTCAAGGTCACAATGAGAATCGCCGGGAGTGACCAGGATGTCGATCCCCGGTACGGTTAAATCGATATCAGCAACGTGGATGACCAGCGGGCGAGGGGTAGAGCGGACGAGACGACTATGCGTGACGCCCTGGAAAAGTATTGACTGGATATCACTTCTGGGCGGGCGTCGGATGAGAACGACGACAACAACCATCAAGATGAGCATGAGAAGAAGGAGCAGCGCTTTAATTGTGATGAGGGGCCAGCGTCTTCGGCAGTGATGCATGAATAAATAATATCACTGGAAGCCGAAGAGACTGATTAAAAAAGGTGGGGTCTCTGGGTTTTGCCGTGGTTGCAGGGGAAAAGTGGCTCGCAACTTCCCCCCGCAACCACGGCAGTTCTCAAAGAGCCAAAAGTTGCTTGTGCTTGGTATCAATACAGAAAAGGTAGACTTATATTTGTTGTGGGCGCGGCGTGATGGCGCCCACCACAAATATAAGTCGACCGT
>JAEYTI010000132.1 GCA_023434145.1 Chloroflexota bacterium
GCCTGACCCTGTTCGAGGTCAACCAGGCTGCCGCCATCATCAAGGAAACGGCGCACCCCGACGTCAACCTGATCTTCGGCGCGGTCATCGACCAGAACATGACCGAAGAAGTGCGCATCACCGTCATCGCGACGGGTTTCGATAGAGCCGGCGTGCGTCCTGGCACCGTGGAACGGCCTGTACGGTTGGAAGAACTCAACTCCAACCAGGCCGGCGTTCGCGCCCGCCCGGCTTCTGCTTCATACAATGAACGCCCGGCCCAGACCAGCACCCCGCACACCACCGGCAGCCAGCCGGCAGGCACCAACTCCAGTGCTGCGCCGAAGCCAAGCACGCAGAACGAGTTCCAGCGCGTTATGAACACCGACGACCTGGACATTCCCGCCTTCCTGCGCAACCGCGGTTCGAACAACCGCTAGGAGACAGGCGGAATACGCACCTTTTACCGGTATTTGTTGATCCGTTGACACTCCCCATATTGACAGAAGAGCGGGCAGCCCCCTGACCCGCTGCTTCTGGTTTAATGTGCTTTTTTCACAACCGAAAACAGAAGCAAAGCCTCCATGTGTTATTTCAGCATGGAGGCTTTGCTTTTTCACTTTGCTTCGCACAGCGGTTATTGGCCCGGCTCTGCCGGGGCCAGCCAGTATTTACCGCCGCCGCGCTCGCGCCGAAGGTACCCCATATCTACCAGATCCCGGCGCAGGCTGACGAAGTCTTCTGCATATACGTTCTTGAGCACGTCATTGACTTCCGCCTCGCTGTACAGCTTATCTGGTTCAAACAGGGTTGCCAGCCAGCGCAAGATGACGAGCAGCTTCTTCTGCTTGTTGGGCAACTGCGTCAACTGCCCGCCCCGCACGTGCTCGCGCAGCACCTGCTGATCTGCCTCGGGCCAGCCCAGCGCCACGATCCAGGAATGATCGGCCGCCACCGGCTCGGAAACAGGCTGCGACTGCTCGATCTCGTTTACCAGGCGCTTAAAACGCGCCAGGCCGTTCTCGTGCAGCCGGTAAAAGCGCTGGTTACCTGCCATGCGCAGGTTAACAAGACCCACTTCGCGCAGCCGCGATAGGTGGTGTGATACGGTAGGTTCCCCCAGATTCACTTGCTGCGCCAGATCGCCCACGGTGCGCTCGCCCTGCTTGAGCAACCGCAGCAAGGCCAGGCGGCTTTCATCCGCTACTGCCTTCAACATGAATAGCAGCGATTCATCACGATATTCTTTCATCTTTCCCTCCTGACGATAATTTCGATGTACATCAAATTTTATTATAATAGAAACTACAACAAGAGTCAATCGTTTCTTTCAAGATATCTGCTGAACGCGCTATCCCCGCGACAGCCGCCCGTCACGTTATCTGCGCGGTGCTCCTGTGGGATGATGGCGTTAATGTGGGGGCGGTACTGGTGCTGGTGGATATTGGCATTCAAGTGGCAGCAAACTGGCTTGAGGCCTGACGATAATGGTTGCAATTCATTAACAATTGAAGAAATCCCCTATTTGACCCGCCCAATGGCGTTTCTTGGGCGGGTCAACATTTTAACATTCTGGAATCGCGCAATGAAATCCGCCTAACTACAACCCCTTATATCTGGGGCAGAGCTGGGTTTCCTGGGGAGAGCATCCATATATGCTTGTCAAAAAAAGTTGTTTTTTCGCCAGCGGATAGCATGCAATTAAGTGGAATGACGATGGAAAAATTTTAAGGTTAACTTTATTTGTTTTTACTTGTATTGATGGATCAAGTGTGCTAAAATGACCATATATACGGGGGGATACAGGGCACACCGCCAGATGTGGCGGTTGTCTTTTTCTAACAACAGATGCTTGCACCCGTTTGGCGCTACCTGCCAACCATTTTCCGGGTCGGCACACCATACTGCTTGCTGGAGGAATCCATGCGTTGCCCCTATTGTCAGTACGATAAATCCAGGGTTCTGGACACGACTCATGATAACCGAGGAGGGGTACGCCGCCGCCGTGAATGTGAAGAGTGCGGCCAGCGCTTCACCACCATCGAGCGGCCGCTGCTCGCCACGCCGCTGATCATCAAAAAGGATGGCAATCGCGAGGAGTTCGACCGCGAAAAGCTGATGCGCGGCATCCGCATCTCCTGCGCCAAGCGGCCCGTCTCCGCTGCCGCCATCGACCGGCTGGTGGGGGAAATTGAAACAACCCTGCAGCGCATGGGGCGCTCAGAAGTTCAATCACGTGTCGTGGGTGATATGGTCGTTTCTGGTTTAAAAGAGCTGGACCATATCGCTTATATCCGCTATGGCATCGTTTATTTGCAGTTGGACGATTTACACGAAATTCGCAATGAGATCGATCGCTTACTAAAAGATGAGGAGATTTTCGATGGAAAAACAGTCCAGTAAGCCCGCAGTTTCCGGCCTTCACCCCACCCCCCCGCTGCCCGCTGATCTGCCTGGGATCGAGCTGACCGACAACGCGCGGCAGGTGCTCGTCCGCCGCTATGTGCGGCGTGGTGATGACGGCAAGCCGGCTGAATCGGTGGAAGAGATGTTCTGGCGCGTTGCTTACCACATCGCCGTGGTCGAAGAGACCTGGGACGGCGACGTGATGGACCGGGCGCGGCATTTTTATGCCCTGCTGACCAGCAAGCGCTTTTTCCCCAATTCTCCTACCTTTACCGGCGCGGGAACGCCCCTGGGCCAGCTTGCGGCCTGTTTTGTCCTCCCCATCACCGACGACATGGGCCGCGATACGGCGGGCATCTTCCAGACGCTGCGCGACGCGGCGCTGATCCAGCAGACTGGCGGCGGCAACGGCTTCTCCTTCTCGCGGCTGCGCCCCGAGGGCGCGCTGGTCAAATCGTCGGCGGGGCAGGCGACCGGCCCGGTGGGCTTTTTGCGCGTCTATGACCACGCCTTTGGTGAGATCGCCCAGGGCGGCACGCGCCGCGGGGCCAACATGGGCGTGCTGCGCGTCGATCACCCGGACGTGGAAGACTTTATCTCCTGCAAGACCAACGAAAACGCCATCACCAACTTCAACATCTCCGTCGGTATTACCGACGCCTTTATGCAGGCCGTGGAAGACGACGCCGATTGGGACCTGGTATTCCCCGACATCAGCCAGAGGGAATATCGCAAGTTCAGCGGCACGATCGAGCAGGCGCGCGAGTTGGGCATCCCGCTGCGCACCTACAAGACCGTCCGCGCCCGCGAGCTGTTCGACAAGATCGTGCAGCAGGCGCACCACAACGGCGAGCCGGGCATGCTGTTCCTCGATGCTGCCAACCGCTCGAACCCCGTGCCGCACCTGTATGCGCTGGAAGCGACCAACCCGTGCGGCGAGCAGTGGCTTGGCCCATACGAGAACTGCTGCCTGGGCTCGGTGAACCTGGCCCAGCACTTTGGCCCCGATGGCACCGTAGATTGGGAAAAGCTGCGCGAGAGCGTGGAACTCTCTACCATCTTCCTCGACGACGTGGTGGAGGCCAACGCCTACGTGCCCGCCGTAGCGCAGCTCAAAGAAGCCGCGCACCGCGCCCGCCGCATCGGCCTGGGCATTATGGGCCTGGCGGACCTGATGTACCACGCGGGCATCCGCTACGGCTCGGTAGAAGGCCAGGAGTTCGCCGCGCAGGTGATGGAGTTCGTCCGCTATCATTCCATGAAGACCAGCGTTGAACTGGCCGAAGCGCGCGGGGCGTTCCCGGCGATCGAGGGCAGCATCTACGATCCGCAGAACTTCCGCTGGCAGGCGCCCGCCTCCATCATTCCCTACGAGAACAATTGGGGCCGCCCGGCGGTGGATTGGGACGGGCTGGTGACGGCGATGAAGTCGGTGGGCATCCGCAATGCCGCGCAGACCACCATCGCTCCCACCGGCACCATCGCCACCGTGGCAGGCTGCGAAGGCTACGGGTGCGAGCCGGTCTTCGCCCTGGCCTACATCCGCCACGTCAACGACAACGGCAAGGATTTGCAGCTCACCTACGCCAGCCCGCAGTTCGAACGCGCCCTGCAAGCGCTCAACATCGAACCCGAGCTGCGCGAAGACATCCTCAACCAGATTATGAGCGATGGCTCGTGCCAGGCGGTCGAAGCGCTGCCCGAATCGGTGCGCAATGTGTTCGTCACCTCCGCCGACATCACCGCCGAGGAGCACGTGCGCACGCAGGCCGCCATGCAGGCCTTTGTCGACAACTCGCTCTCCAAGACGGTCAACTTCCCGCCCGGCGCCACCGAAGATGATGTGGCGACTGCCTACATGCTGGCCTGGAAGCTGGGCTGCAAGGGCATCACCGTGTACGTGACCGGATCGCGCGACAAAGTGGTGCTGGAAACCCGCGCCACCGCCGAGAAGAAGCAGAAGGCGGATGAAACCGCGGCTGTTTCCTCCGAGGTGCCCTCCCCCACCCCCGCGCAAGAAGCCAAGGCGCTCGAGCAGCTGCACATCTGGCACGAGGCCAAGAAGCCGCGCCCGCGCTCGCTGCCCGGCTTCACCTACTCCATCGAGACCCCGCTGGGCAAGGCCTTTGTGACCATCAACGAGAACGGCAGCAGCCAGCCCTTCGAGGTCTTCATCAACACCTCCAAGGCCGGGTCCGATACCGCCGCCGTCTCCGAGGCGATCGGGCGGCTGGTATCCTACATCCTGCGCCTGGCCTCGCCGGTCGCGCCGATCAAGCGGCTGACGGAGATCACCCGGCAGATGCAGGGCATCGGCGGCGGGCGCTCACTGGGCTTTGGCCCCAACCGCGTGCGCTCCCTGCCCGACGGCTTCTCCCAGGTGCTCAACGACTACCTGGAGCACTGGAAAGAGCGCGAAGAATCGGGCACGCTGCTGACCGAGCCGAAAAGCGGCAGCAACGGCACGGCGCCCAAGGACATCACCCCCACGTTCGACCTGCGCGCCGAGCCGGTCGCCATCCAGCCGCCGCTGATGAAGATCGGCGACCTGTGCCCCGAGTGCGGTCAGGCCGCGGTGGTCAATGAGGAAGGGTGCCGGAAGTGCTACTCGTGTGGGTACAGCGAGTGCTAGAAACCAATCTCCTATAATGATAGATTGATCTATAAAGCCAGGCCAACTTGAGAATTTGGCCTGGCTTTGCTTTTCATTTCATCACTCATTGACCATTCTTTCAGCCAAAGTGATCGCATAATTCGCTACTTGATTAAGGTCGTGCTGGTCAGGACCGATATTCTTAAGATCATTCTTGGTGAGGAGATTTTTCGATTCAGACAAAAATTCCCCCTGAACCATTTCACGCCAAAGATCAACTGCAGCTTTCCCCATATCACCAATACCGATAGGGATAATGGGCTTATTCATCAATTTTGCGATACGGGCAACATCTTTTGTTCCGCCACCGACACCTAAAAGAATAACTACATCGCTATTTCTAATCACATAGTCTCGGCGTTCATCATAATTACTCCCAACTAATGTAACTTTTCCAAGCGGAAATGCAACGGAAGAATTATTATATGGACGAAAAACTTGAATTTTTTTAGTGGAGTCGATATTCATGAGATTACACGATCTAATTGCCCCCTCTCCTGCTGCCTTATCAATACCCCTAGAACCGTTACTCATTAAGGTATGCCCTCGCAGGACCACTTGCTGGCCAATTTTATGTGCAAGTTCTACTTCTGTGGCAGAAGCATCTAATCCACCGGTAACTAAAATTAACAATGATGCTTGAGATGCAATCAAAGGAGTTTGGGGTTTCGATTTTAAAATAGGTGTAAGATGTTCGGGTTTCCCTGCCCATTGAATTGCATTACAAGCCAATTTATAAGCAAATTCTATCGTTTCTCCTGCCCCAAGAGCATCATAAAAAGCAACAGAAAATTCAATTGCTGCCTCATCTCCTATAGCCTTATTCATACCGAGAACATAGTTTATGTACTCAGCTATAGCTTCTGCCTGCACCTCTGAGTAGCAAGCATTAAGAACTACACATTCCAGTTTTTCCGCAAATAGCTCAAAAAAACCTGAAAGTATATCAGCACTAACAATTTTTGCGTTTCCAGAACTATCTTCAAAAGCAATTCCTTCATCACCTTTTCCGTGACCACAGAAATGGACAATTTGAGGTCTAAAATCCAACATAGCTCTTCTAATATCACTTGGGCGAGGAGCCCAAACTTGCTTTAGTGTAAATTCATCACGGTGTTGTGCACCTCGCAACCCGTTTTCAATTTCTCTTACTTCCTCATCTAATCGTAAACGAGAGGTATTTTTGGGATTTGCAGCTAGAATCAGTATCTTCTTCCCCATTGTTTCTCCATTTTTAACAGTTATTATCTTTTCAAATTATAGTGAAGAAACCGTAAAATAGTATGAGTAGTCTCCATTTTGGCACGCTCACAGTTTTCATATACAGTCCAGTGGATCATCTTCCACCCACCAGATCATCAGAGGAACGAAGCATTTCATCCTTTCTTCTGTGAGACTTTCAATCAACCACCCGGAGCCCCCATGACCCCCGACCCTAAACCCAACGAGCCCAAAGACGAGAAGAAAGAAAAGCCCGAGGTCAAAGACCACCTCGTCATCACCCGGCACCAGATCACCATTGGCGGCGAGATCTTGAGCTACACCGTCACCGCCGGCACGGTGGTGCTGAAAGAAGAAACCGACCGCGAGAAGGACTACGAAGGCGAAACGCCCAAGGCGCAGTTTTTCTTCGTCGCCTACGTGAAGGACGGGGAAGAAAACCCCGCCGCACGCCCGCTGACCTTTTCGTTCAACGGCGGGCCGGGGTCTTCCTCGGTTTGGCTGCACATGGGCCTGCTGGGTCCGCGGCGGGTGGTGATGACGGAGGAAGGCGGGCTGCCCAAGCCGCCCTTCCGGCTAACGGATAACGAATATTCCCTGCTCGACAAGACCGACCTGGTGTTTATCGATCCGGTAGGCACCGGCTACAGCCGCGCCGCGAACGGTGAAAAGGCCAAGCAGTTCCACGGCTTCAAGAAGGACATTGAGAGCGTCGGCGATTTTATCCGCCTGTACACCACGCGCTACAACCGCTGGCTCTCGCCCAAGTTCCTCATCGGCGAAAGCTACGGCACCACCCGCGCCGGGGGTCTTTCCGGCTATTTGCAAGAGCGGCACGGCATGTTCCTCAACGGCATCATGCTGATTTCCACGGTGCTCGATTTTGGCACCATCGACTTCACTCCCGGCAACGAGCTGGCCTACGTGCTGTTCCTGCCCTCTTTTGCCGCCACGGCCTGGTATCACGGCGCGCTGCAAGACGCCGGATCGCTGGAGGAACTGCTGGCGGAGGTGGAAGCGTTCGCTATCGACGAATATGCCCCGGCGCTGCTGAAAGGTGCGGCGCTGCCCGCCGAAGCGCGCGCGGCGGTGATCGAGAAGCTGGCAAGCTACACGGGCCTCTCCGCCGAGTATCTGCGGCGGTCGAACCTGCGCGTGCCCGACTTCCGCTTCTTCAAGGAGCTGCTGCGCAGCCGGGGGCGCACCGTTGGCCGCCTCGACAGCCGCTTCCTGGGCATCGATAAGGATACGCTCGGTGAAGGCACGTACAACGACCCCTCCTACACCAATATCCTCGGGCCCTACACCGCCTGCCTCTATGATTATGTTCGCCGGGAGCTCAAGTTCGAGAAAGATTACCCGTATGAAATTCTTACCGGCAGCGTTCATCCCTGGTCGTATGCGGAGCATGAAAACCAGCACGTCTACGTCGGCGAGACGCTGCGCCAGGCCATGAGCATCAATCCGCACCTGAACGTCTTTATCGCCAACGGCTACTACGATCTTGCCACCCCCTATTTCGCCACGCACTACGTGTTCAACCACCTCGGGCTGGATGAATCCCTGCGCGGGAATGTGCGCATGGCGCATTGCGAAGCCGGGCACATGATGTACATCTATCCGCCCGCCCTGGTACAGTTGAAAAATGACCTGGCCGGTTTTATCGATCAGGCAACGTAAGCACGGGCTTTCGCATCAACGAAAGTTTTTATGATGATGCGTGCCAGCACATGTGCTGGCACGCATCATCAATATCCCTATGTACTCGATCGACTGAGAACCTATCCGAAAATTTGTTTGTGTTGGTTATTTGGGTGGCGTAGCCCGCCCAAACAACCAACATAAGCATTATTTTTCGGATAGATGCTTATTCAATATCTACATCCTTGAAGAACTCAAATTTGCCGCCCTTATAGACGCGCCCCACAGTCTCCGCGTCCTCAAACGGCGCGGTGCGGAGGATGAGGAAGACCTTGCGGCGCTGGTACGTGGCCTCCATGGTAAAGGTGCGCGAGAAAGTGGTGTAGTCGGTGCCCGAGTGGAAGTCGACCACCCGGGTGAAGATGCCCTTCAGCCGCAGCAGATCGATGCCAAAGCTGGAGTCGTAAATCTCTTCGCCGTCGTTCTCCCCCGCCTCGGCGATCTCCAGCTTCACCGGGGCGATCTCGAGTAGATGGGTTTCGAAGGTATTTTCGCCCGGGGCATAATAGCGCGTTTCGAAAAACGTCAGCCCCTCCATACAATCCATCACCTGATTACTCAGTTCCAACGCCCATTCCGGTGTGTCTGCCATACCACCTCTGTTTTATCGAAAATTTGTTCTATGATTATTATAGAACATCCAGTACAATAGATCAATACGGCGGTGGAAATTTTAAGAAACGGGGATAATAAACGCATAACTACGCCAAGTGGGGAGAAATTACAGATGAAGCGCTGGATCTACGAAACCCTCCATCCCGAGATCTACCACGGCCATTCCCAACGCCCGCCCTTCTTCGAGGGCTGGTACTACCGTCTGATCAGCGCGGACGAGAACACGCGCTACGCCATCATCCCTGGCGTTTTCCTGGGGCCGCAGGGGCACGCCTTCATTCAGGTGTTGGAGGGTCACACCCGCCGCTCGGCCTTCCACACCTTTCCGCTCGATCAGTTCCATGCGGACCGCGAGCGCTTTACGGTGCGGATCGGCGAGAACGAATTCACGCAGGACAGCATCCGCCTGAACCTGAACCGCGCCGAGCCACTCGGGCAGCTGCATGGAGAACTGTGCTTTACCGGCGGGCAGCCCTGGCCGGTGACTCTGCGCTCGCCCGGCATCATGGGCTGGTATGCGTGGATCCCGACCATGGAGTGCTACCACGGCGTGCTGAGCTTCGATCACGACATCAGCGGCGCGCTGGAGGTGGAAGGGACCCGGCACAATTTCGACGGTGGGCGCGGGTATATCGAGAAGGATTGGGGCAAGTCTTTCCCGGCGGGCTACATCTGGTTCCAAAGCAACCATTTCGACGCGCCGCGCACCTGCCTGACGGCCTCCATCGCCACCATCCCCTGGCTGCGCACGGCATTCCGCGGCTTTATCATAGGGCTGTGGCAAGATGGCAAGCTGCGCCGTTTTGCTACGTACACCGGCGCGCGCACCGATCACCTGGCAGTGAACGATACACAGGTGGAGTGGGTGATATCGGACCGGCACGCACGGCTGGAACTGACCGCGGTGCAGGCAGGCGGCGGGCTGATCTACGGCCCCACGCACGAGGGCATGGGCAGGCGCGTGGATGAAACGCTGGATGCATCCATCCACGTGCGGCTGGTCGACCCGCGCGGTGCTGTGCTGTTCGAAGGCCAGGGCCGCCATGCCGGATTAGAGATCAACGGTGATATCCCCCGCTTGCTGCGCGGATAAGGGTTGTCCGTCAATCACCGGCTTCGCCCGCCATTAAAAAATTTGTGTGTTGAAAAAGCGAGGCTTTTTCAACACACAAAAACCGATCCTCAGGCTCCCGAAGGGAGCGATTCCAGATCAGCCGCCCGGTAGGGCAGAGCAGTTACGAAAAATCTAGATTAAATTCACCCACAGGAAGTTTTCGAGATCCTTGATCCGCTCTTCGCGCTCGGAGAGCACCTTCTTCACCACGTCGCCAATCGAAATGAGCCCGACCAGATCTTCCCCCTCCAGCACGGGCAGGTGGCGCAGGCGCTTGTTGGTCATCAGCGCCATGCAGTCGTCCAGCGTCGTATCCGGGGTAATGTAATACACCGGGCTGGTCATAAAATCGGTGATCGGCGCATCCAGCGAGCAGTCCGAGAGGTCGGCGAGGTTCTGCACGCAGTCGCGCTCTGAAAAGATACCGCGGATGCGCTTGCCTTCCAGTACCAGCACCGCCCCAACCCGGTTCTCCGTCATCACCTGCAGCGCGTAGCGCATGGTCGCCTTGGGGGTCACCGAGTAAACCGTCGTCCCTTTTTCCAGCAGAATCTCCTCGACCTTATTCATATCGGCCTCCCTGAATCCAAATAGTAATAGATCTCGTGTGAAAATTATACAATGAAACCCAACGGCAGGATCATAAGTTAAAGGTTCGTTTCAGCTGCCAAAATTGATGATGGCAAACGGGAAAATGAATAAGAATAGGAAGTGGGGAAAAAGTTTATGAGGAAAGGCAATGTTCCATTGTGTTACTGCTAGAATAAATACAGAGTGATCCCACCTGATTGAAACAGAAATTTAAAAGGTAAAAATGCATCTAGCCACCTGACAGTTTCAGAAATCACAGGTAGGTACACAGCGAAAGATGGATAGGAAGGGCGTTGATCAATTGTCGTTCAATGAAACGCAAGCCGATCTGGAAGATGGACAGATCCCGGCGGT
>JAEYTI010000204.1 GCA_023434145.1 Chloroflexota bacterium
GATACACGTATACCGACACCATCAGGTAGCCGATCAGGGCAAGCAGGGCCAGGTCAAAACGTACAAATGGCGAAAGCCCCAGGCCAATGAAAACCAGAGCCTCGCTTACGGCGTCGATAATGTGATCGACAAAGAAACCGTAGCGCGGCCGCTCGATCTTGCGGTAGCGAGCCAGTGTGCCATCCAGGCTGTCGCCAAACCACTGCAAAATAAAGCCAAAGCTGGCCAGCCACAGCCAGTTGATATTGAAAAAACAAAGCGCATAGCCAAGAAAGATAATCACCGATGCCAGCAGGCCAACAATCGTCAGCGTATCAGGCACTACCCAGGCGGGCATCCGCGCTGCCAGCCACAGCAGCGCTTTTTTCTCGGCCTTGCCCAGCACCGTATCAATCACACGCGTATGGTTCTGAGACGCGTTTGGCACAGCAGGAGCGTTTTGTGTCATTGGGATCCCTATGATTTGTGTTCTACCCGCGTCTGCTCTGAGATGGCGGCGGAGAAATTTGGTCGCAGAAACGGGACGGAGGTAAGAATCTCAGGCCAAACGGGATAGAACATGGCCCATTGTTCTGGCACGCGCTGGATGTACTCCATGGCGGCTTCTAGCACTCGCTCTGCGTTGGAAACAGTTTCACGAACAAGATCGGTGTGGCGTTTCATCGCGATCGGCTCTGACGCCCAAACGCGGTACTTCCCATTTGACATACGCTCTCCGCCCAGCATAGTAATCGGTAGATTATGCTTCAGCGCCAGCCGGATGTGGAAAACGGGCAGGGAAGCCTCATGGCCAAAAAAACGCACGCGGTACTTCGCGTCTTCGCCGGTAGGAAGGGGGCGGTCGATGCCGGTGAGCACGGCGCGGTTGGCTTTGAGCGAATGCGATGCCTCGCGCAGCGCCTGGATCGACATAGGCGTTACGAGCATCCCCGGCAGCTCGCGCAGAATGTTCTGCCATTTGTAGCCGCCGGTTGGCTGTGGATACGAGAGCACGTGCACGTTCAGCCCGTACAGCACCGCAGCGCGACCGATCAGGTCGAAGTTGCTAATGTGCGGTGTAACGAGAATAGTGCCCTGGTCGCTGCTGCGCGTCCGCTTGATCAGCTCGTCGAAGCTGGGGTCAAATTCCACCAGATTCAGCAGCGCTTTATGATCGCGGAAGTAGTGCCAGAACTCATACAGGCTGCGGCCGGCGCTGCGGAAGGTGGCGCGCACCATCGCCTCCAGGGCAGCTCCCTGGAGTTTGCCGTTGTGGACTACCCACTGATTGGCGCGAACAGCGCTGAACATGGGGCTGCCGCGGCGCATGGTAATCACGTCTGCCACCATGCGGGCAAAGGGATATCCAAGGCTGGGCGGCATTGCTTTACTAAACGAAAGTCCAAGGCCTATCGCGGCGCTGCTGTTGAGAAAATTTACCAGCTTCATAGCCTCCAGTAACCAGCGTGAAAGATTAGTTCAACCACGCAGCATCAGGGATGCTCGATCATCTCCCTTCTGTCTATCTATTATATGCTTCTCAGGCGAAAAGTGCATCAAGAATGTGTATTAAACCTCTTCTTCCTCGTCCTTGGGGACATGATGGACCTATGGGTATTTCCGTGGTTATATGTGGAAGTTGTGCAGCTATCCTCCGCTATAACCACAGCAGTTCCTAAGGCTATTCGTATTACGCATCAAAATGGAACCGGCGGGTGTGTTTCCGTTTGTTGGTGGGCTGCGACAGAGGAACATCGCTCCCCTGCCGCAGCCCACCAACAAACGGTGAAGTACCCAAGAAACCGAAACGCACCTGAACCCACGGTTCTCACAAAGTTGCTTCCCTTTATTCGGGGTTTGGGGTATGGGTGGCCGCAACGCGGCCACCCATACCCCAAAAATCGCTCTTCTCCCCTTCCAGCTTGCGGAGCAAGCGCAGGAAGGGGCCGGGGGTTGCCCCTCTGGATGGGGCTTTCACAAAGCGCTCACTTTGCGAAAGCCCTGCACCTGGACCTGCAAGCGGTTCAACGGCAAAATTCGATATGGTATACTGAAAAAGGCAAGGTTTACGTGTGGCGAGATGGCGCAGGCCACTTACTCGGGCTTGATGATCGGTTTATGTCGGTGTGAATGAGAGGAAACGATGGCACAATCACGCGCGCAAGCATACGAATTTTGGAAAAAGCCCCAGGCAGAAGAAATTTATATGCTGGCGGGTTGGCGGCAGTGGGCCGACGCCGGTTCAGTTTCTTCTGGGCTGCCAGAGTACCTGGTGCAGCAAACCCGCGCGGAACCCATTGGCAGGCTCAGCCCGGATGGCTTTTACCTGTTCCAGGTGCCCGGCACGCACGATCTGATGCGCCCGGTTGTGCGTTTTAACGAAGGTTATCCCGAGTCGCTAGACACGCAACGCAATGATTTCTTCTACACCGGCGACGAGCACCGCGGCACAGTTATCTTCCTGGGGGATGAGCCGCACATGGATATTGAACGCTACGTGAGCACCCTGCTGCAAGCTGCGCGCGTGCTGGGGGTGAAGCGTATCGTCGGGCTGGGTGGGGTGTACGGCGAGCTGCCCTACGATAAAGAGCGCCGCATTTCTTGCAATTACTCGCTGCGCAGCATGAAAGATGAGCTTTCGCAGCTTGCCGTGACATTCTCTGACTATCACGGCGGCGCCAGTATGGGGTCGATGATGTCGAAGCGGGCAGGTGAGCAGAACATGGAATACGCTGGGATGTACGCGCTCGTGCCTGCCTATGACTTTTCGCTGGTGATGCAGGAAGGCGGCAACAGCATTCGCATCGAGAACGATTACTCGGCCTGGTATGCGGTCATGCGGCGGATCAACTATATGCTCAAGCTGAGCTTTGATCTGCACGATCTGGAAGTCAAAAGCGCGCACCTTACGGACCTGGTTAAGTCGAAACTGGATGAAATTGAAGCTTCCGCGCCGCAGTTAGGGATCGCAGAATATATCGCCCGCCTGTCAGAAGAGTTTCAGGAGCTGCCGTTCGATCCGCTGGAAGATGTATGGGAAGATGAGATCAACCGCCTGCTAAACAAGATGGATGACGACGAAGAACAGGCCTGATTGTTATTTTTCAGTAACACTTTCATATTAACAACGTTGTAATTTATTGTATTAGCCCGGTGCAAAAACTGTATAATAAGAAGTAGAAAATCCCTGGCTTTTACCGCTGTTCTTGTGCGTTCGCTTTCTTGAGCAGCAATGCAGATTAATATATACTTGGCGGGCTTCCCAATGAGCGATGTTATCGTTAAACCTGGGCGTTCGGTCACGGCTGTCTTTGGGGTGATTGGCCGGACGTTTGAGCTATCCGATCGACAGCCGCTGCTGCATGAAAAACAGCTTGCAGTGCGCGTGGTTATTTTGCTTACGCTGGGGGTAGCCCTTTCACTCGCGGCGGTGCAGTACTTCGCCGGTCGCTATGATTCCTCCATCTCGCTGCTGATCTTACTGGCGGTTGGCACGCCGGCGTTCTTTTTGAACGAGCGGGGGAAGGTTGGTCTGGCTTCGCTCCTCACCCTCACCTGCGTGATTGGCATTGTGCAGTACAACCTGAACGACGGCGGGATTATCGATCCGGCGATGCTGGCCTTGCCCATCATAATCATTTACTCCGGGCTGATCTATGGTTCGCGCAGCGTTATCTTCTTCACCGTGGTTGCCATTACCTCCGTGGCGATCGCCGGGTTCGTTGACCCGGTGGAGGGGAATACGATAAGCGACCAGATGACCGATATCGTCCTCGTTTCGACCCTACTGCTGGCTACCGGTTCGATCGTGTATTATGTGCTTGCCCGGCTCGAGCGCCACATCGAGCGCGTGAAGGAGACGGAGCGTGAAATCCGCGCGGCGTGGGAAGGAACGCTTCGCGGGCTGGCCTCCGCGCTAGAACTGCGTGATCGGGAGACCGAGGGACATTCTCAGCGGGTCATTGACCTATCCGAGCAGCTGGCGCGCGCGGTTGGTATTAGCGACCCAGAAGAACTGCAGCAGCTCCGCTACGGCGCGATGCTTCACGACATTGGAAAAATTGCCATACCAGACGGCATTTTATTAAAGGAAGGACCGCTGACGGATGGTGAATGGCAGCAGATGCGAATGCACGTAGAGTATGGGCGCAACTTTGTGGGCAGCATTGCGTATCTGCGCCGGGCGATGGACGTGGTGGCGTATCACCACGAGCGGTGGGATGGCAACGGCTACCCTAAGGGACTTGCCGGTGAAGCCATTCCGCGCTTAGCCCGCATTTTCTCCGTGGTTGACGCCTGGGACGCACTCAACTCTGATCGCCCCTACCGTGACCGCTGGAGCCGCGAGGAAGTAATGCGCTACATGGAGCTGAACGCCGGGATCATGTTTGATCCCAATGTGGTGCGCGTCTTCCTGGCGATGATCGAGCAAGAATAAATGGGTTCTTTGTGTTTCCACGGGCAGTTGCTTTGCAACTGCCCGTGGAAACACAAAGAACCCTCACGGTTTTCACAAAGTTGCTTCCCTTTTTTCGGGGTTTTGGGGTATGGGTGGCCGCAACGCGGCCACCCATACCCCAAAAAAAATCGCTCTTCTCCCCTTCCAGCTTGCGGAGCAAGCGCAGGAAGGGGCCGGGGGATGGCTTTAAAGGGTAGGTTTTTGGAGAGGGTCGAACTCTGGAGAAAAGCGACCGAAGGGCAGCGGATCTTGACGAATGAGAGCAGCGCGGATTTTGAGGATGCCCTGGCGGAAGCAAGAGAGGAGACGGG
>JAEYTI010000210.1 GCA_023434145.1 Chloroflexota bacterium
CCCCTCAACCCCACTTCTGAGAACAAGGTATTTGAAAAATTCAATCGACTTTGGAAAAGCCATAGAAAAGCTATTCGTACTTTGCATGGTTGTTGCGTGGTCGATGTAGTCGACCACGCAACAACCATGCAAAGTACGATTATCGAAGAAAAGAAAAGTGATTCTTGTTTTATGTTTTCAGGCAAATAGGGAGCCAGAACTCGCAGTAGGCCTCTTCCGTCATGGGATAAACTTCCATCTCTGGGGCAAGCGCGTGCTGATAGCCAGAAGCTGGCAGCCACTCCATAAATGCGTACATCTCCGAGGCGACTAACGCATCCGGAACTGGACCCAAGCATTCAAAAACCGCCCACGTTGCGGCAGACACGGTATACCGCTCCAGGCTTGCCTCCACAATGCCAGAAGGCAGACCATGTTCGGGCATCTCCACGGCGATCATGTAGAAGAACGCCCGCTGGGCCGGATCCGCTTCTACCCGCGAGACGCCGATCACAGCGCCGCCGGTTTGTGGCCCAGATGGCTTCCCAGAAGCTTGCTGAATGCTTTGGACGGTTTGCAGCAGGCCGCTGGCGCGGCAGTCTTGCCAGAAACGGCCAAACTGCTCGTTGTCCGGGCCTTCGATCCAGGTCTTCGGCCCGATGATTTCAAAGGCAGGGCGCGTGACGATGCGAGGCAGATTTGGATGAGGCATGCGTGTTCTCCTGGGGAAAATGGGTGCTTCATTACTCATATGCGCACCGAGAAGCCCCCGTGACAGCCACGCGGCTACAAAATTTCTGGCAGCTCTGATATAAACCCAGCCGGGCCCTTCTCACCGTGCGCAATAATGCGCAGCTCTCGGGGTGGTAGTGCTGCGATACGCTGAGCCTCCAAGATATTCTCCGGCTCCACCATATCCAAATCCGGCTGAAACGGCGCGAGCAGCCGGAAATAGCCATTATACTGGCGCGCGTTTTGGTCATCGAAAAAGGCGGTATATCGCTCCCCTTCCGGCGCCATTAGGCGGTAGACGTGCCAACCGACCGGATCCGCGGGGAACAAGCGCACCGCTTGCCCCTGCCGGAAGCGCCGCGACTGGCGCAGCACCTGGCCATTCTGGTAATTCCACGTACCCAGGCCCGTGATCAGAACCAGTCCTTCCGCCAGCCCCCTGGTCTTCGCAATTGCTTCAAAGATTAGCAGGAGATCTTGCTGAACCGAACCAAAGATCGGAATGGGTACATTAATCGTCTCCAGGCAAAGCACGGGGAAATGCTCGCTCGGCCCTTCTTCCGCAACCATCTCCGCCCCAGCTTCATAGACAGTGATGTAGCCACGCTGCTGCTCGCCGTTCTCAAAGATACCATAATAGGTGTGATGTGGAGAGAGCGGGCGCATGGGCACGCTGTCGGAAGAGCAATCGCCGCCCAATTTTCCCCGGTCGAGTGCCTCGGTTTTGGAAATCGGACGGCAGGTGAACATGCGCGGCTCCGCCTCGCCAAGCTTTTTCTGCGACACCCCGGCGATCTCTTTTACCAGGCGACGGCAGTTCTGCTCCAGGTGGGTAAACCGACCACCCGCCAGCCTGGGCAAGCCCTGCTGCGGCTCAAGCTGAAGCGCCTGGGCCAGTTCCAGCGGTGCGTGGTCGGTCTGCTGGATCAAGAAGCTTGCCACATCCTGCGTGTACACCAGATACCCTTCCGTTATTGGTTCGACAATACCACGCAGCCATTCTGGTGGGTTGATATGATAGGTGAGGGCTACGCTTCGCAGCAGCACAAGCAGCGCTTCTTTCAACGGCTGTGCCGCTTCTTCCACAATACCCCAATCGTCTTTAAAGTGATCGAGCAAGGCGTGCGCCAGGGCCTCTTTCATTGCGTTCAAGCCAAACTCACGCAGCATTGCTTGAAAATCGGTGGGGAAAGGAGGCGTGCCGACCCCGGGAACAGCCGCTTCCTGGTCAGCCCAAAATCGTTGGATGTGCTTGCGCCGGATGCGGAATGGCGCTGCCCGGAAAGCATCGCGCAGTACCCGTTCCTTGAGCATTAGGTAAGCGGCAGCATGGTGTTCGAGTACGCCAGCAATCAGTAGATGCAAGCCCTCCGGCAGCGCAGCGGTGATCTGAGCGGAATATTCGCTCTCAAGCCACTGTGCCAGGCGATCGCGGGTCAGCACATGCACATAATCGCTCAATTGAAGAAGACGGGTTGCCAATTTGGCCAGTTCTGTGAACGTTTCAAGGCGCACCAGAGAAATGCTAGGGCGACAAACCAGGGTAAATTCTGGATAATCCATGCGCCGCAGCGTTCCACCGCCCGCCATGAGCACCTTTCGCGCACCATTCCAGTAGCGATTGCGCATGCGTGCCCGCTTGTGGAAGAGATCTTCTGTGTTCTTCATTAGATTATGCAGTACCAGGCGCGAGCCGGTCCCGGCGTCTAGCAAGCGTTCCCAGGGTGTTTCAAGCACATGGGATCCACTGATACCCCACCAATTCATTTCTACCTTCGGCTCGGGCCGGTCTGGCAGCAGTTCGGTGATTCGCGGATAGGAGTACCACAATAGACTTGTCCACGCCCGGTGCCAACTCGTGGCCTGCTGGAGAAAACGGGTGAGCACAGGCGTGGGCGCATCCCGGAAAAACCCATACGCGGCAGCAATCACGATTGCGCTGGTTGCTAGGTCCGGCTTTTGAATTAGCCGCTCTACCAGCCATGCCGATAAGCGCTTCCAATCTACGGCAAACGGATGCCCCTTCACACCGGCTCGGTCTTCGATAATACGTACTCCCGCCAGCGCAATGCCATCTTGAACGCAAATCGGTTTGCGGTCTAGCGAGGGAAATTCGGCATAATCGAGAATCTCTAACAGGCCATGCTCTTGGAAAAACTGCCGGTCGGCTGTGGTAATGGGCAGTCCGTCCTGCAGGTGAGCGAGCGACAGAAGACGCCTGTACGTATCATCGTCCACACGACTGCGCAAGTCCTCCCGGTGCGCGCTCTCAAGCGGGCGGCGCTCCCAGGCATAGCGGCCTATGGCATCCTGCGTGCGCGAGACTGGCAGCAGCCCAGGATAGCGAGCGCGGCCTTGCGGGCGAGTATTTTCCTGCTCCGCAAACCATTCTTCCATGTCACCCTGCCCCAGACCTGCCGCATCAAGCATCTCCTCATAGAGCATCTCTTCATCACGTTCAAATTCTTGAAATGCCTGTGGGCTGGTGTCGGCGGCAACAGCGAGCAGGTTCTCCTGTGGCACCGGGCGAGACGCGCCCCGAGAAGAGGCCTTGCGCGGAGGAACTGCCTTACGGGCAATGCGCAGCACGCGCAGGGCATCCTGGCGGGTTTTGGCAGCCTCCAACCTCTGAAGTAGAATATCGGTAAACCGGTGGGTATGCAGCCCGCTGGCAATTAGCAGCCAACTCGAGCGTTTCAAATTCGTTCCGCTCAGAGTCTTGCCCGATTGGTAAAGAAGATCAGTCGCCTGCTCTGGGAGAGCGGCAAGCAGGGTTTTGCGATTAATTTTCATATAGCTCCCAAGCTGCTGTGGAATAGTAGGGATCTTTCTATTATAGTGTCGTGGAGAAAAATGATCATCCGGCAAAAGAACCATTTCATTGACAGATCCTGACTCTGGGGTATAATAGCTGTCGCGGAAACACTGCGGCTCACTAGCTCAATGGCAGAGCAACTGACTCTTAATCAGTGGGTTCAGGGTTCAAGTCCCTGGTGAGTCACCTAAATATACGGTTGGGGAACACGCCGTACCCCCACATGTACTGGTTTGAGAGCCTGGTTTTTCGCCAGGCTCTCTTCGTTGGTGCAACTTGGTGCAACTGGGCCATTAATGCCGTTTATCTATGCGCTGCACCTCGTTTTCTGTGCTGGCGAACTCCACTCGCAAAGGTGTAACCAGCTCATCCATCAGCTGCCCAGCAATTCCCACGCTTTCGGTGTAAAGGTGCCCGTAGGTATTCAGCGTGATCGAGGGGTTAGCATGTCCCAGGATCTTGCTGACCACCAGGACCGGTATGTTGTGGTTGAGCATCAGGCTGGCTGCACTGTGGCGCAGGTCATGAAATCGCACCTCTGGTAGCCCGGCTTCTTTTAGCACAGCAATGAAGTCTTTGCGCAGGTTATGGGCGTCCATCGGCGTACCGATCGCTGTTGTGAACACAAGTCCATATTCTTGCCAGCGTTTCCCAGCCACCGCTTTCTCGATCGCCTGACGTTCTTTCTGCCGCCGTAAAGCCTCTATCGCCCCTGCTCCAATCGGCACCATACGCCGGCCCGCTCGGGTTTTGGGTTCCATGAAGCTCCATCCTTGCTTCGGCACGCGCTGAACCTGGCGCTGCACGTTCATCAGCCCCGTACTCCAGAGGATATCGGTCCACTTCAGGCCGAAAATTTCGGCCTGCCTCATTCCGGTGACCGCAGCCAGTTGGAACAGCGCCTCCAGGCGGTTGCCAGAAGCAGCGGCGAGCAGTCTCCCGATCTGGTCTGAGTCGAGCACAAGCATTTCCTTGTGCTGGTAACGCGGCAGGCTGGCGCCGTGAGCCGTGTTCGTAGGGATCAGCCCATAGATAACAGCTTTCGCCAGGCTGCGGTGAAGGATGCCGTGAACATAGCGGATGGTCCGCACACCGCGGCCAGCTTTCTGGAGGTCGGCATACAGCTTCTCGACTCGTTGAGGGGTAATCGCCTTCAACGGAAGGTTCCCGATGTGGGGGTTGATATGCAGCTTGATGATACGCGCGTACTGGTAGTGCGTTTTTGGCCTCAGGGTCGCTCGGGCGTTCTCGAGCCACATCTCCAGGTACTCGGAAAGCTGGATTCGACCGCCTTCCAGATCAAGCCCACTGTCTATCTGGTGGAGCGTCTTCCGCAGCCATTCCAGGCACTCTTGTTTGGTGTCCGCCCCAAATGATACGCGCTTCCCATCACGCTGGATCTGTGCTCGCCAGCGGCCGTTCTTTCGCTGGGTGATCGATCCCTCGCCCATCCCGCGATGTTTTTTTGTCGCCATTTCTACCTCGCTTTCAAAGTGAGAGAAATGGCGGTACCGCTCCTTGTCCTATGAGGTTGGTAAAGATCTAGAACTATTGTACAACAAAAGGACAGGGAGCGTACCGCGCATCTCGAGGTTCCTACCCGACGCTCCGTGGTAGGCTGGCGATGTATTCTTCAAGATCGGTTGGCAGACAGCGGATACAACGGCCGATATATACGGAAGCGATCTCCCCAGTTTGCATCAAGGCATACGCCTTGCGCTTGCTGACAGATAATCTTCTGGCCACATCAGCAGCGGTTAACAGGCGCGGTTCGGGAGTCTCGTTACTCGAGTGATGGTCGTTCATTGGTTCCTCCAATAAGCAGGTAGTTGTAATGGTTGGTAGGTTATTTCATCTTCATCTGGAGGAATTCATTGAATCTTTAACAATCATCGTCATCTTTCGCCGTGTCCATCCCGTTCCTCAGGCAGGATGTGGAGCTAGCAGCAGGAGTTTCAGGGAATACTTACATACCCGGTTGTGACCACCAAGCTTGAGGGAATACCTTCCCATCTCGTCGGTCGGGCTGTATCTCCACCGGATGTACAATATCAATTGGTACTTTGCGAACATTCGCGTCATCTACAAACCCAGGCGGTGGCGGTAGGACAAGGGGGGGTAGGCAGGCGAGTTCATCCACCAGGAGGGGAGAAATGCCCACATCCGCGATATCCTTGAAAGCCTTCTGGATACTCCGCAAGCTATAACCCGTTGCCTGCGCGATTTGCTTCCTTGATCCCAGCTCTTGTTGCGCCTTAAGAATTTCGTACAGACGCTTTCCCTTTGTAGGGCCAAACTGATCACACAAGACTTTCTGAGCCATGTCATAGCCCCCAAACGAACGATTGAAGATGCTTAAGATCTCCTGGTCCTTCTTGAGAATGTAATACATCAATCCCTCTGACACGTCCCTAAGCGTAGGCTTCTTCGACAGATTGATGTATTCATTGAAAACCTTCCGGATTGCCTTTGTCCTGAGTGCGGTCTCCTGGCGTATGAACCCCTTAGCTGCCGGATTGTTTGACTCGACACCTTTATCATAGAACCTGCAGCACGATTGCCCACTCGGATACTCTATACCTTCACCTGGGTAATGGACAGGTTTACGATGTGGAAAATGCAACACATGGAAGGCCTTTGGGTAGTAGGGGGCCAAGTCGCCTACAAAGAAGTTGTAGGTAACATGAAACTCGGACAGTTCGGCCTTCCATGGATCCAGTTCTGGGAGATCCGGGATACTGTTTAGCAAGAGCGTAACATACCTGATTGCGTGCTCCAGCGAAGGAGCAAGAAGGAAGTTATCGCCATGCAGCAGTTTGGGTAGAGAAATCCTTATGAACAGGTTCGAACCCATATGATAGTAGTTGGAGTAGTATGTCAGGTGAATGGTGCTGCCATTGTCAAGCTTGTAAAGTTTATGGCGAGACCCATGCGAAAAGCCATCCTCCTCGATCTTGATATACCTCCAGCCTTGTGTTTGGCTGTTCTCCAAATGCACTTCGAAACGGAGCTGGAGAGTATCGACCATCAGGCGCGGACCTTGGGCCAAAAGACATCTCTGCCACTGCGCCATTGGATAGCAGTGAGAGATCGCGACACAGGAGTAGCACGGATCGGCCAGCAGAGGGCGCGGTTCCTTATGGAGTGCCTCGCCGTTACCTGTAAGTCCCTTTTCTATGGCCACTGCCCCTGCGAGTGTACGTGCTGGACAGGCAGAAGAAATAATTCCTCCAGACTCCAATGGTGGGAGCGACAGCAGGCTGGATAGTGAAGGGCTATCCAACTTCGCCCTTTTTAACTTTTTGTCGGGTTTCTTGCTCCACGATTTACCAGACATCGGAAAAAGATCTCCAATCCCTGGCCCGCATTTCTGGTGCCCATTGTGGAACGAGATAATAGCTCGATCCACATGGGAAACAAAAAAACGGCCCAGATGAAACAACCGGATGTTGAACGGCTCCTGGAGGCCCATGTTCGATGGGTTTCCGAAGCACAACGTCATCATCTGTTCATCTCATCTAAGCCGCTTATAGCGGAGGTTTAGAAAGGCCGGCTTCTTACATTGGTTACCGGCACAAATTCAACCTATGCAAATTATACAGTCAATGCAAAATGCGTCAAGTCATTATTTAAAGATCATTACGAAAAAACAACCCAAACACAACCGACCCTATGCGCCCCTGGCAGTTTTGGAAACCAGTTGCTACCGAGGAATAATAGGGTCTCTTCACTTTATGCACGAGGGATAACAGAAATATAGGGGAGTACGAACAGGGGAACACACCAAACAGATGAGTGAAGCCCGACATGGCTTCGAGAAGTCACTCGTAATGGTGCGCTGATTTCGGATATCGGGGCAAACAACTAAGAAGGCCCCAATACCCACCAGTAGGGCAGCAGGAGCGAATATTAGGCCATTGTGCAGGAAAAAAATAGGGTCAGGCCCGAAAACAGGCTACAAATGGCTGAGGAGCGGGAAGGTGGGGCGGGCCAGGCTGACGGCCAGTCGCGACGGCCAAGTAACAGTCCATCTCGGAATGAATGGGACTGGGAAGCCAAGATCGTGGCGGCGTGGACTACCTTGACAGAATGGGGCGTGCTATATATTCGCCGGCTACTGTTACGACAGGGCATGGAAAGGCTGCCGGCGGACACTATGATCCACGGAACCCGGGATATCATAGCCAAATGAATGCAGGCAGCATTAAGGCACAGGCCCTTTACACACCATTATGATGGCTATACACCTCAAAAGTTCATTCTATGAATTTATTAGGACTCTACCGTTGGAGCAGGGCATTCCTGTGGACTCTTTACGCCTACTTTCAATATTTGGTTACACTTTAGCACATATAGAACATACGTTCTAGACATCAGTGTTACGCTCGTAAATCTTTTTACGGGTGTATAAGTTTGAAAATAAACCTTTCCTGTTCCAGGTTTGCTGAAGTGCCCGTGACCTATTATCAGCGCGGTTAACTTTGAAGGTATATACACCAGGATGTGAAGGGAACGAGGACCAGTGAGACGGATATTGGCACAGAAAAGGAGCAACACACAGCACTACCGGTCAACTTATGGGATACCAAATATCAAAGGACCTGTGCGAAGGCCACCCGCCCTTACTGAAGATTGTAGAAGGGATTGTGGGAGAGGACAATGGATCCACTATGTATGCACTTAAACCGCTCTCATCACTTGACGGCCGACTACATACAACACACCGGGTGAATCGTTGATGCTAATCCACCACAAACCAACCGTCACACAAAGCCGTATTAACGGGTATATATCGGTTGTATGCATTCTGCAGACCTACTCTACTAATACCTGTCCTTGTTAGCAGATTGACTGATCATCGCGATCGCCTTACCCGGCTCGCTTGTATTCGTAACTCAGCAATCTGTTTTGTCCATTGTCATTTCGGGTTATTGCGTGCCTGGATCACTGGTCCCTTTCATCTCGGCTCACTGGCAAATTTGGCAAAAGCTACCAACCAAAAGGCCACCACTTCCAATACTGTTTGACTGACCTGATGGAGAAGGTGAGATAGCTGCTCTTTTAATATATCTTACGCCAGAACCTATTATTCAACCGATAGAAAATCACTATTTACAGGGAACTGTTATACTGGCCCATTCCAGACGCTACACCTTGCCTTATTGTCGTTGGTTGTTGTAAGTTACATTTGAGCCAAGCTCTCAGGAGCCACAGGGACTACGGTACGATGAGCTGAGGTACCTTCCCTGGTATGGTAGAAAGGCGGGGAACACCGGGGTTTCCTTGGATCGCACAAGTAAGACCACAGTAGCCAGTTGCGGCAGCAAACGTCCAGCCGAGCATTGCAGCTATCCATGTGCATAGATTTGGAAGACCTCTGGGGAAAGTCGGCCTGGGCTGAACGGAGGAGGGATAAGCTCCAACAGTTGGAGACTTTATCTTGCTGACCCGCCCACAGTACATTGGGGGCACCCAGCGCTCGCATCACGCCTTGAGCAGCTCAGGCGGACAACAGGCCTGATGTGCTGTTGCTCCTACAGTATGCGAACGATCCCGATCTGACCTAGGCCTGCACTAGTGGCAGCATGGAAAGTGAGAGTGGTCACGCGCAGGGTGGCAGCGATGCTCATATATACCCTACAATGACTCCTTACTGGGTTTATAGCCGTGGCATTCGGGACGGTAGCATTACACAGGTGATATTCGTCCTTGTGCTACGCGTCCAGCCGCTCAATCTACCCCGTCTGTGCATGCTTATTGGGTCTCTACTGAACTTACTGCTCAGGATCTTGTGCAGGCCGTCCACCTGCAGTTATAAGCACAGTCATAAGAGGTCAGAGGCCAGGACAGTTGGGGAAGTAGTGGAGAGATTTAGTGTACAGCTGACGAACAACGCGTACAATATTCTCCAGTGGGCTTTTTTGCTCTTCACACATCCAGTGGTAGCGGCTCATGGGGTGGTCCAAGTTACCGCCTCGACCCAACTGGATCAAAGACTAGTGGCGCAGCTTCGCCGCTCCGATTACGAGTTCGCTTCGTATAACCCGGTGGTGAAGCGGTGCAATCTCATCAGCAACTCCTGGGCTGCGCTAGACTGCATGGTGAAGGTGTCATCAATCGGCATGTCCCACTGTTTGTCCAGAATCTTCTGATCGATTTCCGCCAGCACCGTGCCAAAAGACAACCTTGGCCAGTGATGCTGCACCCACTGCTCCAATGGTTCTACTTGGCTGTGCTTCACCACTCGGGCCAGCATGCCATATTCCTCATAGCACTGCTCAACCAGATAATTTTGCGTACGGTCTTCGATCTCCCGGATTATCCAATTTACAGATACTTCACCAATAGGAACTCACACCAGCCTCTATTGTACTTGGGTAGGCTTCATCCCCTGGACACTCTGGTAACGAAAACCGAGATAGTCCGTCTCTAACCTCCCAATATCAAGCCAACTACGCAAGAGCAGAAGCAGATGACACGCTGCCTGCTGTACTACACGAGCATAAATCTTCTCGACCATTGCAAAACCTATTGTTACCACTTACCCCAATATAATAACCTTATTGCGTTCTTCGTTTAAGAATTCTGCAGGCATGCGACTAGAGTGGGCAATACTGATTGCTTATGAATTCTAACGCGAGCTATTGGTTCTCCATGAGTTGGAGCAAAACTTAGAACCTACTATTCTCCCTTCAAGGACATTCCTGTTTGGCGGTTCCTATGATCGAACAGACTCCAGGAATGTCTCCCCATCATGCAGTCTAAGAAGTTGTATCCGTTCTAGGTGTTACGTTATAGGAAAGGCTATGAGGGTAGCGTCACGCTATCTTTTGTAATAACAATGATAAGTGGCACATTGAAGGTGTAGAGCGAGGGCTTTGATATGCCGGGGTAGGATTTAACCCGGTTATTCTTCCACCTGAGATTATTTCTACAACAAATCCATACTCTCCTGCCTGACAACAGAGAGGGTCCTTTAAGGCTTTACTGCCAGACCTTTCGGATCGCAGGTTACAGAGAGCTGGGAAGATTTTATAAACCAAACCTCCCCAGCTCTTCACTACTTATCCGACCGAATGCGTCTGCCGATTTCGTTCATGCCTATATGATATCCCACCACATGGGCGATGGTTGAGGCGACCGCCACAATTAGCAAGATTACAGCCGCTGCTCCCAGGTCGAACGTAAAGCGTGCCCATATACCCACCATCATGATCAGCGTCATCCAACTGATACGGTACAGCATTATAGGTTTATGATTCATCGATCATCCTCCACTCACCCTCAATCATTCCGCTCATAATATTTTCCAATTCGCGCTCCGTTGGCCTTCGAAGATGCCAAACTCCACGCATACATCCATTAGATAATCGGCACGAACCTGGTAACGGTGCTTATCCTTAATTGCGCCGTACACAAACGCGCCCATCCCACCGACGACGCCGATCATAAAGAGCAGCATCATAAAACTAATTCCTACGTTCATGGACCCCTCCAATATTGCCGGTAGATCTACTTGCTCTCAGACTCGTTACGTGCAGCCCACAACTGCGCGGCGCCGCTAGAGCGCATCTGTTTGAGGACAAAAGACACTACCGTATAAGTGACTTCGACCAGGAACAGCGCCTGGGCGAACCGATCAACTTTGTGCTTGATGGCCAGCTTGTGCACTGTTTCCACCAGCTGCTTTGCTTCCTGGTTGCCCAGGTGCAGCTCCAGCATCTTGTTGTATTTCACAATCTCGTTTGCGTTGTTTCCAATAGACATGCTTCCTGCTCCTCGATCGTCGGGGGAATATGATCCAGAATATTCTGGCGAACGCGCTCCGGCATCAGCTCCAAGTCTGGGAGCAGCTCCGGGTGTGCGGCCTGGCGGTAAATCTCACGGACCAGCACATGCCACTGCGGGAGGCGGTGGCGACAGCGGCCGAGGATCATATTGCGCAGGTTGTCATAATTGAGGGTGCAGCCCCTGGTTTGCAGGAAGCCCTCTGGCAGCGCGTTCTTGATGATCTCGATCGGCGCGTCAGACACAATCAAACTGTTGAGATAATCCAGGTAGCCTTCTGGGATCGGATACTCGAAGTTTGCCTGTGTCAGCAGTTCCTTCTTAATCGTGTGCATCGTGCTTTCGGACTGCTCGACGGTGCCAATCTTGTAGGTCGCATACTCAGCCCACCAGTAACGGGGAGCGGAGATCTGTACCCATAGTACGATCTGGCGCAGGAATTTGTTTTCGCCCGAGATCGGCTTGTTCTTCAGCCGCTGGGCAACCCGCTTCATATTGCTGTGCTTCGCCTTGTAGCTCAGCGCCAGCCAGTTGAGCGAGATTTCATAGCCTTCTTCTTTTACGACGACGACGTGCATGGTTCTTCCTTCTTTTGCAGGGGTAATTCTCCTTGGGTGTAGCCATCCCACAGGCCACCCGTTGTCATCCAGACCCACCTGGCCAGGTACATGCCCTCGAAGTACAGTTCGTTTCCCTTCATTTTGGGATCAGGCAGCTCGCCCAGGATGCCGCACTCGTAGCCGAGCCGGAAAGTCTTGGACTGTACCTTCACGAGAAATGCCTTCGTGGCCTCCTCACTTTTCATGGGGCCATCTTTCAGGATCTTGATTTGGAGATAATCGCGGAAGTCCGGGTACTCGCACATCAGATGAATACCCAGCTCAAGACGGTGCTTACACACGTTGATACACTCGCATTTTTGGCACACGTTCTTCTTCCGCTTGGGGATGTTGACCTCACGGCGCATCATCCCCTCTCCTGCTGCTTTCCGATAAAATCACCTTATTGAATCGCAATATCCTGGCAGCTGCCAGGATATTGCGTCTTATAAACATAATTCCTGCCTATGCGCAGCCCATACTCGGCTAAAGTGCAGGTCCATGATCCATTGTTGACATTAACCGGGATAGCCCGGTTAATGTCACAGCGCGTTATAAACTTCCATGCACGTCCCCCTTGGGGAACAACACCCGTGCCCTAACGCAGAAATAAAGCTGGGGATATTTCAATCTACGCTCCTGCGTGTGGAGTGATCTGGTTCAAATTCCAAAGTGATTGGATTTAGTAACAATTTCAATCCACGTTCCTGTGCGGGTAGCGACATGGCCTTTGAGGACGAAGGGCTGACCATGTTTCTTGAGTACAAATAAGAGCGAGTTGAGGTTTTGGTATAAAAAAGTATTTTCTTGCCAAGCGTCTATCAGGAAAGAAAAGAAAAGGTGGGGCATATTTTCACGCCCCACCTTTATGCTTGTGCTGAGTGTTACGCTGTTACCCAAGCCGTGCCTTGCCTTGCCATGACTGCCAAACCACGTCAGACTTCAATGTTTGCTATCAATCTAAGTCGGCCCTCAATTTTCTTACACCCATGGCATATGTGCTGCCTGGAGAAAGATCCAGATCAGCACACAATGACGAGGGCATAATGTCTGTACAGTTCCAGAGCTGTCCGGTAAGCCATCTGCCGCGCTCTTTAAATGTCAGACTGTCCCACCATTCTTGCTGTCTAGGATCATAGAAGAATATTATCTCCTCGCCCTCCAGACGCTTATACCAAGGTTTCTGGTTGAGTTCCCAAAAACTCACGTCAAATGCTCCACAGAGGGCTCCTCTTAGGAAGCCCGGAGCATGGCCGCCACGGCTGGCTGTATATCTGGGTTTCATGCCATATTCTCCTTAGGCAATACGGTTTGAAACTCAGCACAAGCAGAACATCATTATAACCTCTCAATATACATCGATGGTTTTTTTCACATTTCCCCATACTCTGAAGCCAATGCTGACTAATAGTCTACCCCTTCTTTGATGTTTTTCCCGGCTGCCCGGCTGAGCAGCGGGTTCTGCAGCATCTCAACCTGCGCTTGCAGGCGCCGGATCTGCTTCTGCTGCTCCACAAGCATGGCCATATAGAAGACCATGGTTGGTAACGGATGAGCGGCGTAGCTAACCGCAGCGGTGTGTTTTTGGGCAGAGTCAAAGAGCTGGTCAACAATTCGCTGATCGGTATGGCTCAGCGCGTTGCGGAAGGAAGCGAACTCCCGCTCCTCTTCGTGCAACAGCATGGTCGCGGTTGGTAGTGTTCGTCCCATTTGGGCCTCCTGGAATACTAGAATGGTTACAGGATGGCAGAAATGGGAAAGGAAAACTATCCTCCATGTAGGGGAATAAAGGGGGAAAACGGGGGGAGGCGGACTATTAACCCGAAGGGAGAAACTTTAATACCGGCGTAGCTTTCTAACCCAACCAACTGCACCGAGCTGTTCGCATTGAATCATTCCATCCACTTCAGATTCTGTCGTCAAGCAAATGATTGCCCTGAATTTGTGAAACTAAAGCCTTCAACCTTATCACAACTAAGCAGATGCCTTCGGTCCAATGATAAGTTGATGTGCAAATCTTTTCAAACTTGCAGAATCTTTATCACGAATATATTTTTCCAGCGTGTTCATCGGCACTGGACGCAGGACCACGAAGCCACTGGATGCCCCACGAACGGGTTCATTAATCTGAATTTTTGCTTCCCTGGCAGTTTCATCCAAACTCGGGTAGAGAATGGTAGCCGTTCTGTTGTTCTGTTGGCTTAAAGCGTAGACAATCAATTGGTAAAGCATCTCCCTCGGCAGTCGCTCGCGCCACATGTCGCGGTATTTTGCATCGAACAACGAGATCAGCTTTCCTCTTTGGAAAATTGCGAAATCAGGCCTGGGAAGAGGATCGTGACTGTTGGGTAGTTCAAAGCCAGGCACATAAGCCAGAAAGCCTTTGAGCTGGTGTTCATCTTCTACCTCATAGTCCTCTAGATAATCATTTAGCAGGCGGGAGAGCAGCGCCTGGAAGAAATGATTCATGTCAAAGAGAAAACCTTGCAGACGGACCGGTTCAGTTGGTTCATCCAGGTCGCAGCCCACCTCGCCTAGCAGTAGGGCCACCAGCTTGATCGCCGGGTTATATACTTCGGTTAACCTGTTCGATTCTCGTTCAACCCGCCGCAATACCTGGTGGTTTAGAGCAATCGCCGTCACTGTATCCGCCAGCAGCCCAGCCAGCCGGCGTGTCCGGCTGCGTAAAATCAGATCGGTGGTTATCTGTGCAGCAAGCAGCAGCCCTGAAAGCAGCACCTGATTATGCAGGTTATTTTCCAGCCGGTGATAGTAATTACAGGGCAGCGTACCATTCAGCAAACCGCCTTGTCGTGTGAACTGCTGAAAATCCAAACGTCCCTGCGGGCTAATCAGGCTGGCATCTTTGCGCAGGTAACGCCGCTGAAGCCCGCGCGCAAGCAGTTCTTCGACTTCTACAATCAACTGCAATATGAGCAAATCCTGAAATGCTAGTGGGCGGCTGCTGAAACCTTGCTTATCAAATATCTCTAAGTCGCGCAAGCCATAGGCAAAGCGCAACATATTCATGAGCGGCAGCCCATCCATTTTGGGTTGAATTGTCAGTGAAAGCTTACCCAGCCGGATGCTGCCCACCGTGGACCTGGCTTGAATTTCCAACCCGCTGGTCAGTTCATGGAAAGTGATCTTTTTAGCTTGTGTGAGCCGCTGGGCCAACTGCCGTGACGCCGGGTCATCATCAAAGGAAAACCCAGCCAGTTGAGCGTGGGTCTGCCGTGTAGCAGTTATCCATTCTGGTATAGTAACGCTGACTTGTTGCCCCGGCTTAGCTGATCTCTCAATCAATGTTTTCATCCCCGTCCGGTATATCAGGTTCATTCTCTGGTGTCTTAATCACCTCGCTGTACGTGATCAGCTCCGGTTTCATGGCCAGCAACGCTTCCAACAACTTATCCCAGTGGTCGGGAACCAGCAACTCCTCATTGAAACATTGGTTTTTTAGGTCAATCAACCGGCTGCCCATGATGCTCCCTAAGGTGTCATAATCTTCGTAACAGTACTCCTCCAACAGCGGTAGGATATCTTCGCGTAGAATGCGTATGAAACGCGCTTTGTCGGTAATCGGCTTGCCATCTTCGAGGAAGTAAGCATGTCCAACTTGCAGGTTGCGCGCATCGCGACCTACATGGGCACGGATGCGCTCGTTCAATGCCTCCAGCCACGGGCCCAACGGCAGTCCCTCAATCGAAATGTTGAGCAAGCGTGGTTCGGGCATCAGTTCCAGGAACCCGAAGCGCCGGCGCAAGGCAGTATCCAAAAGCGCAATCGAGCGGTCAGCGGTATTCATCGTGCCAATCAAATAGACATTATCGGGAACCTGGAAGAGTTCTCCGCTGAGCGGCAGAAGCACCGGCTGGCCGCGCTTGTCCTTTTCCAGCAGTGTAAGCAATTCACCAAAGATTCGCGGAATGTCGCCGCGGTTGATTTCATCGATGATCAAGTAATAGGGGCGATTCGGATTTTTCTCTGCTTCTTCACACAAGGATTTGAAGATGCCAGATCGCTTCTCAAAAGCTAGCTGCCCGTTCGTAGAAAGCGGTCGGTAGCCCTCGATAAAATCCTCATAACCATAGGCAGGATGGAAGGTACAGCGCCGGACCAATCCGCTGGCCAGGCTGTCCTGCCCTAATACTCGGCGCTTCTCTTCCACGCTCAGTTCGCTAAACAACCTGCCAAAAAGTGCATTTGCCGCCAGATCATTGGCAGCGCGCATGGCCCAATAAGTTTTCCCAGTGCCGGGAGGGCCATACAGGATGATCTGTCGCTTGCGTTCCAACACGCTCTGAATTTGCCCTGGAATTCCTTCCAGCCGCCTGGGTGGGCGAGGAGTATCTCCACCAGGTACACCATCATCTGTCCCGCCGTCTGATATTCTTGACTCCAACAGGTTTCCTTCAATCGCGATCAGGTTTTTTGGCTCCCGTAAATAATAGACGGCAAAGCGCAAGCCTTCTTTTTCCTCGGGCAGTTCCCATGTATCTGTCGAAAGCCATTCAACCGGACGCCGGTGTGGGAATTCTGAACCAGACCTAAATTCGTATGGTCCAATTACACGACCAATCCCCAGGACACGCGTTCCATCTGCCGCCAGTACGATATCACCTTCGCGGATAACCGTGACAAAGCTAAGGATTTTCGAGGTGGTTTGGCCAGCCACGGCAGGATTAGAATAGTAATGCTCTTGCAACTGCGCGCGCAATTTATCTTTAGACTCCTGACTATAGTCGAGCCAGGAAAGGTTACCCAACTTTTCCCAGCCAAGGGAAACCACATTCTCGCGCCGCATTTCTCCCCAAAAGCTCTCATTGTTATCCCCGCCCCGCGTCCCAATGCGCCAGTAGCTGTATGGACGACCATTGATCTCGTTTAAAAGCGTAGTGAGCGTGGTGACCGGCATATCAAGTTCTTTAGCCAGAGAAACAAACCGCCCGCCACATACATATCTACCATCCATATTGGGTGGTTCTTGAAGCAGCTTGATCAAATGGAAGCGTTGAAAGTTTATTACGTGATAGTCATCCAGTTTTGTTGGGCACAGTAAATGAAAGTATTTATGCCCCCAGGCCGTGTTTTGCACATCCGGAGCTTCTCGGGCTAAATCTTCCTGCAACTTGAAATAGGTTGAATCATCAGTCGCATCGGGCATAGCTTCGATGATTGCTACACCTCGAATGAGCTGGTCGCGGTGGCGCCGTGCAATTTCGATCGCATCATCTACTGAAATCTCGTATGACTTCTGAGAGGTTCCAGTTGTCCATGCACCCGTTTCTTTACGGCGGAATATTCCATACTTCAGCGCGCTGCCCCCGGCAATACTGCCAAAAGCGGCTGGAAATTCCGAATCATTCTTGAATTCCAGCCAGTAAACCATGCTCTCTCGCGTACCAAAATCGTGCATAAGATTGAGCAGCGGCTCACCATCGAGCCCGCGCAGCACTTCGGGGCCGAATTTCTGGCGAAAAAGGCGGTAATACCCTTCTAACTGCTGGCTCGTTGGCAGCTTGCCCGCGGATTGCATTTCCTGGTACAGCTTGAGAATGCGGTCTTTAATCACTTGTGGGGTCATGGTTTCCTCTATGCTTAATAGACCATAAACGTCTATTAAAGGCAGTAGCGCCGGCCGAGATGATGAAGAAAGGATCGGTTGAAATCCAGCCAGGGATTTCAATCATTATAATATTTCTTCAGCAACCCAAGCTCATTCATCTGGTATTGGTTCAAGTTTGCGCCCGGCTTTTGTTCGCCACTTCTTGCCATTGATGGTGAGCGTATGCTTGAGGGTACCCGCATAATACAGAAGCTCCTGCAGGTTTTCGTCGCTCAATGTTGGCGCGTCAATCTGAAAAGTGAACTCATAGACGTGGTTCAGTTCACCAGCAAGTATTGCTGCTCCGAGTGTAGGATATGGCCCTATTAGATCCTCTCCATAAGGCGGTTTTATAAAATATTGGTTGTCGAAAAAGAAAACACTGTCACTCTCTTCACTGTCGCGATCATGGCGGCGGCTTGCCTTCCACCAGATCTCATATACTTTTTGCGCCTCGGAATCAAACCGTTCCCAATAAGCCTCCTCATCGTCTACATCCTCGTCGATCTCGTCCACTGAACGTTTTTCCTATTTCGATCAAATCACCCAATTGGCCGGGGTAATCAACAGTGAATGAAAATAGGTCTATCTTTTTCTCGAATTAAGGAAGAAGCCGAATACTTTCTGGATAATGCCCTTTGTATTCGTATCTTCTGTTTGCGCATTACAATCCTCATTATCCACCAAACTCCCCGTGTTGAAAGCGATGCCCTCGGAGTAAAACTTTTCTACTTCTTCCTGGGGCTTGATAACGCCTGTAGAGCCGTAGTATGGTACATTTGGTTTTTCTGGCTGCCAATAATTTTGACTTGTTCCAAATGAATAATTCTCTTTGGGCTCGAATAAGAGCACAAATTTTATATCTCTTTCGGGCGTTCCCTGGCATAAGGGGCAAGGACATACCATCACCTCATTCTCTATCGTATCCTCCCAATCGTTGTAGGCCACCTCAAATTCTTCCGGTCCAGCACAGTGATAACACACCTGCTCTTCATCCAGTGGACCTCCACAATATTGGCAGTAGCCACAGTCTGGACAGAGCCCATACTCATCTAATTGAGTATGACACAGGTAGCAATAATCACATCTGGGACACAATCGTTCGCTATCCAATTCCTCCCCACACTCTAGGCAAAAATCACAAAGAATACACTTGTTTTCCTTATCTAAGTGGGATCCGCATTCCGGGCAGATAACACATAATTCACACTCCCCCTCCAGGTTGAGCAGCTCACCACAGCGTTTACAATAATCACACAGCGGGCAGTAGCCCTGCTCATTAACAAAATGCCCACAATGCTGACAGTAATCGCAGTTGGGGCATAAGCCAAACTGATTCAAAGCTTCACCACAATGGTGGCGATTCCTTTTGGCGGCTCTTTGTCGAAGATCGAACGCTCGAACGGACGGTGATATTGCGCTTACCTTCACTTTTTCTCTCGCCCGCACATTTTCGATGTCGCCCAGGCAGTTCGGGCAAATACCTTCCCAAATAACTTGATCAAATGGCTCCTTGCAAACAGGGCAGGGTTGCAATTGCATCGATGAGGTTCCCTTCTCTAAAGGATATCAACTTGTTAAATCAAAAACGCCGTAACATGCTTTACCATTATTGTTTTCTCCACGAATTCTTTTCTGATTTCCCCACCAAACGATAGTCCATTTACTCTAACTGCGTATAATTTTTGATCAGCTTGCTTTGCGGCTTTCCCATTTCTTTGACGGTCTTCATGCCGGTGAAATCTTTGACGTACCGCCCGATCATCGAATTCGTCGTGGCGTAATCGCCATCCGCAAATTCATGATAGCGCTTGAGATAATACGGGTTCTGTTCGATTGCCACGAATACGAGATCAATGATATTCCCAGGCCATCGTCTCTTATACGTGTTTAAAATCGCATCAATCACATCCTCGAACTCATCCATACTTCCCTCCTCTGGTGTTGATAATTAGACTCGTCTTGTGTATATGTACGTCGCGTTTGCTATCTTTGAAGGAATTGCGCAGCAAGAGACCACAGCGAAAATAATAAGGCACATGCTACCAGTAATAGGACGGCCCCAATGATGATTACCGCAATCGTACATCCTCGCCCCACGGGTTTTATATGAAACGGACGGGCGCGCGCTTTCAAACGTGCTTCCTCAACCTGTATGCCGGTGAGCTTCGCAATTTGCTTCAGCCGTTTCATTTCTTTTCGCCCTACCTGTCCATCAACAATTGCCATAATCTCAGCGATCGCATATACCGCCTTGCGGGTTTCTCCATCTTCTACGCCTGCTATTTCGGCGAGCCAGTAGTCAGCATCGCTCCACTGGACCGCAAGATTTTCGGGTACAAAATCGGGATGAAGTTTGCACAGACGGTTCGCCAGTTCTTTATACGCGGCAAGTTCATTTTCACCGGCACGTTCATCTGCCATCATCATGTTTTGCGCGCTGGCCAACAACAATTCAGGTCTGCCCTGAACTGGCATTTGGATGGCATGGATTAGTTCGATGCTCATCCCCCGTCCACGCACGCGGGCCTGCACCGCGCGGCCAAGCACTTTGGTGAAGTAGTAATTCCAGCCTCCCGCAAGAATGATGTTTAAACCAGGAACAACCGCTGATAATAAGAATTTTTCCGACAGATAGCGGGCGGCGATTACACGGGATAAGTTTTTTGAAGCCCAATTTTGGATATTGCGCCGAATTCCAGTTCGCATAAGCTTGCGAGCCTGCTGCTTTACAACCCCAGGGGCTATCCTTTGAAGTGCATCGCTGGCTAACTCTCCTGCTTTGACGCCCATTCCTAGTGCAAAGATTGCTTGCACATCTTCCGGGTCATCGGGATTTACAGGCAAACCATACAAGTTGCATAAGTCGTAGGCTGTGCGAATCTGTAATCGGATGGTGTAGCCTGTTTCAATTGCAAATGCCGCAATCCAGGCTGGAATGGTGATCGCCAAACCGGGAACTGCGACAACGGACGTTGCGAGAGCAAGAGAACCGGCAGCCGCCAGTGACACAGCGGCAGCGGAGGCCATACCAGCCAATGCTGCCGCCCGCGCCTGTTGAGCGACATACTTTCCCGCGATAATGTCCTTCGGTAAGCCGGGATACTTTTTGGCAAGGTAATCCGCAGAAGCGTTTTTCGTATAGCGTTTCAGGGTTTCGGTCAATAAGCGAGCAAACCACCCCCGAGATTGATCTGTTCCATATTGTGTTGTACTGGCTTCAGCCATTGGTGTATCTCCGGTGGTTCAGTTATCGATCATCTAAAATTGGTGCAGTACAGCCCAAATTGGCGCTTTTTCTCTGGCGGACAAAGATAAACCTGCTCCTCTCCTTGCCGATTTGGAGCCTCTTGCACTGGCAGTCCAGAAAGATGTTTTACATAAGCGATCCAACACGTTTTAAGAACGAAGCACACTGCGCTTTGACCCAGGTCTGGATTTGTATATAGATGGCCATTTTTACGATCCATCCTGTTGTAATCGCTCCGGATGATTGAATAAGTATTGAACCAGGGAGTTCAATAGGCGAATAGCCCCTATACTAAGTCGAGTTTTATGCATAAAAAAGGTTGCAGACCCTCCATGAACAATGTTGTTCCGTAATTGATACAACATGAAGATAAGCTGCCGATAAAACTTTTGACGGTCAATCGGGAAACCATTCGCGTCTAAATCTAAATCCAAGTGGTGATATTGAAATAGAACTTCCCCATTCGGAAGAAAGCATCGGTTATCTATACTCGCAATTCCATGCAAATTTGCCAAGTCACAGGTATATCTTTGACCTTCATACTCGTATTGAATGGCCGTAGTCCCTGTGGGTTGTTGAACTTCGGGGGTTCTCGTGGAGAGATACTTTATAAATCCTCGATTGTCTCTTAAAAGTTCAGTAGTGAATTGGTCGTCTTCAGCGAACCGCCGTGATATAAACCGCAATTTTGCATCTTCACTACGCCCACGAATATTTGGTTTTGTAATCCCGTCATCAACCATGACGCTTTTTATTGTGACCTTTGGTATATCAGCAATATTGTAAAGGGCATTAAAAACAGCCCACAAGGCCATATATCGAATACTCTCTGGTGCATGTCCATCCAACGGGCGATATACTGTTTCATACCATTGGAAGACATCTTTGACTCTTTCTTGTTGGTACTGTGAGATTGCCATTTTTACCGCATCTTCTTCCAATCGCCGCTCTTCCCGCCGTGCTTCTCGCGCTGATGGCTCTCTTTCTCGTACCCCATCACCATCTTACCGCAGACCCCGCACTTATACAGCCCAAAATCTGTCAGCGTGGGCTGGGCAACCGGCAGATCATCCTCCACCTTTTCCGGCGCGGCAGGACTCGCCGGTTCAGCATGTTTTTCTTCCGCACGCTCTCCGCTGCTTTCCTGCTTCGGCTGCTGAATGGTGATGGTCTCTTGTCTGGGCGCAGGTGACTCAATCCCCCTACGGCTTTCGCGATCCGCCACCGGTGACTGCCCCACCTCAACGGACTGCCCTATCTCCTGCCCTTTCAGCCGCTCCCACGCCTCGAGCACCAGCCGGCGCGTGCGGTACTCCCCGTACTGCCTGATCTCCTTCTCCTTCAGCACGCGGAACGTCTCGCCGGGGAAATCGCTGGCGGCGGCGCGCTGCGCGTACCCCAGCGGATCGAGGGGATTGGCGACCTCTTCCCACGGGTCGAGGATATCTTCCAGCTCGCGCGGCGTGAGGTCAGCAGGGTCGATGATGTAGCGCAGCTGCTTCCGGTTCAGACCATACAGGCGGGCATAATAGGCGTCCAGTTCGGCACGCAGTAGGGCACGGCGGTTTTCGTCCCAGGGGAAGGGTTCGCCGTGGTAACCCATGTCTTCGGCAAAGGGTTTTAGATCATAAGCAGTGTAGACTAGTTCTAGGACACGTCTTGAAATATATTCTATATCGGTGCACGAATATAGGGCTGGAGGAATGATTGGAAGCTGCCTCAAAACATAGAAGGCAATATTTATACCCCCAACTTTTTGGCGAACAACATAATCGAGTGTGATACAACAAAGATTTGCATAAAACGCAGCTATGAGATCAACAGAGTTGTAACTTGAAAAGATAACTGGCATGCTCGCCCCTACAGCTGCCATAGGAATAAGCGAGGAAATAAGAGTTCTTGCGTTTGTTGGACTAGTCACTTTCTGAAAGCCCATCAACCATTTTCGTTTGTACTCTTTTGGGATTCGTTTACTAAGCTCACTGGTTATTATCCAGTATCGAGGTTTTACACAAAATGAGAAATTTTGTTTTTCAACTTCTGTTGCATTTTCCGAACCACCAGGCCTGAAAATATTACTAAGGTTTACTACAACTGATGCCAACCTATGATCATACAAATTAGTCATCTTCCCTTCATACAGGCGAACGTACTCCTCACCCTTCAATGAATAGCTGTAGTCAAAATTTGGTTTTACTTCGCTAAACTTTTCTTCAGTATTAAAATGACTCGCATCATTCGTCATATGAAACATTTCGGAAAAGCTTACTAGCCAATTGTTTGTGCCTTCTGATAATAGAATAGGTATTTTCTTATATATTTTTCGTGTCAGTATAGCATCGGCAGACGTACGAAAAATTGACATTGTACGAGTGTTGGGATTAAATAATGAGATTTCTAAAGGGTCTAGTGTGAAACGACGATGCTCGTCACGTAAATGCTCTACCTTAGTGGCGAAGAAGATAAAGTCAGCTTTAGCTACTTGTGTACTGGAAAGTGTAAGCAGGCAGAATTTATATGCGCGATGCACAATAGGGAAAATAGCCTCTCGGTTCTCAAAGTCAAATAGACTACAAATTTCGCGATTTTCTACCAAGTCGCTAAAGAAGTCTTTGGTGGTATCATCTGTAGCAATTCCGGTTGGGACAATGACACCTGATCTGCCTTGAGAACCCATCAAGCCGCGGAAATGCTCAGCAAACAGGGCGTAGGTATTCATATCACCAACTGCGGTCAGCGGATAGCGGCGTGATGTTCTTACAAACTTACTTCCACACTCAGCAGTGTGCTTGGCCTCCCTAAATATGAAGGATAGAGCCGGATTACTAGTAGCGAGCCTATCTATCAATTTCTGTCGGGCGGTTTTATTTGGCGCTGCGGCAATCTCTGGATCATACGAGGCGAAAAACTCCTCCTCTTGCAGCTTAATCCTCTCCCAAGGCGGGTTTCCGAGAGTACAATCAAAGCCAGTTTGATCACCCTTGAATACCTGTGGAAAAGCCAGGCCCCAATGGAAAAAGTTTTGCTCCTTTGACAGCGCCGTCACGCGTTCTGCCAGTTCCTGTGGAATGGGTTGGCCGCGCTGGAGCTTGCGTAGATTACCCTGCACTGGGGCCAGGACCGGGCTCGTATCTGGTCTAATTGACCAGAAGAAAGCCGCCGTCCATAGGTTCGCCATCAACTTTTGCTGCTGGTAACCACCCGAAGCTAACCAGTCGCGGTACTGCTCGGCCTTGTGCTGCACGTCCTGGGCGGTGTCTTCGGGCATCCGGTCCAGTTCCTGCGGCAGCGTAGCTAAATAGTCCTGCAAATCAGCCTGGCTTTCTAACAGCGTGACCTGAAAACCTAGCTGGTGTGCTGGCGCTTCGCGGTTGACTTTCTTCAACGCGCTGGCGGCCTTTTTATCGTCACCAGTGACCGGATTGAAGGCGTCGTCTGGAACTTTCAGGTCTTGAATATCGACTTTCGGCCCCACGCCTACCAGGCTATTCCCGCACTGGATGTGCGCGTCCAGGAAGGAGAGCGGCTTGCCCGGTTCGAGCGACTCCAGCCACAGATTGACCTTGCACAGTTCAACCGACATGGGGTTGATATCAACGCCGTAAATGCAGTGTCGGATCACATCGCGCAGGGCGCGGCGCATTTCGTTGGGCGGGGGCTCGTCGCCACCGGCGCGCGCCTGGGCCAGCCGCCCAGCAATGCGGTGGGCCGCGGCAATCAGGAAATGCCCGCTTCCGCAGGCCGGGTCGCACACTTTCAGGTCGAGCAGGGCAAATTCAGCGAGTAGCGAGTGGCGAGTGGCGAGTGGTGTGCGGTTCCAGAGGGCGGTGAGTGACGAGTAGTCAGTGGCGAGTTGTTGGGCTACGGATTGCGCTTTTCCAGGCTGCGTGTCAGGGCTAGAATTTGCTTGCCGAGTATCGTGATCGAATCCTGGATCGGCTGCGCCTGTTCCGCTTTCATAAGATCCACGCGCTGGCTGAGGATCAGATGAGTCTCCAGTTCCCGCAAGCTTCCCATCGCGATACGGAGAAACTGTTGAAATTCCTTCGTCCCGGTCCTGCCCCAACCCTCGGCGATATTCGCCGGGACCGAAACTGCTGCCCGGCGCATCTGGCTTGTCAGGCCGAACAGTTCTTCTTTGGGAAACTGCCTGGTCAGTCGGTATACCTGCTCTGCGAGATCCATCCCTCGCTTCCAAACTTCCAATTCTTGATAAGAATGAATAGGCATATTGCTTCTCCTCTTCATCCTTCCACTCGCCGCTTCCTATTCGCCACTCCCCATTCACCATTCGCCATTCACCACTCGCCACTCGCTCCGCCCGTTTCAGCCGGTCTTCGATCACCGGGTCCAGGGCCGAATCAAGCAGCACGCGGATCAGGCTGGTGGGGGTGTAATAGCTGCCGGTTGTCTTGCGCTCGTTGCCCGCCGCGCTGGTCAATTGGAAGGTACCGGCCTCGATATTGAGCAGGGGGTGCAGCTCGAGCAGCGACTCGTACACGCTGCCCAGCTCTTCCGGCCCCAGGTTGCGGTAATCCACCGCCCGGCGGGTTGCGTTTCTTCCTGAAACGCCTTTCTCAGTGATAAAGGCCAGCGAGCGAACGGCGCTCAGCAGGGACTGGTTATCCAACCGCGCCTCGTTGAGGTCCGCGGTAGAGCGCGGATCAAACAAGAACCCACCCAAGACGGGGAGAGCGAGTGGCGAGTAGGAATTGGCGAGTGGATTTTCTACACCATTCGCCATTCGCCGCTCGCTACTCGCGTTTTCCCCACTCAGCAGCGTCATCAGCAGCCGCAGCGCCTCATAGCGGTCGTGGTGGCGGCTGCCGCGCTGGCGCTCGGCCAGGGCGCGCAGGCGAGCGGTGGAGTAATGCAGTTTGTAGCGTTCCTTGGCCTCTGGCGCTGCATCGGGGAGCAGCAGCAGGTCGCGGTCTTCGGCGGCGAACAGGAAGATCAACCGGTACACCAGCCGCAGGAGCTGGCGGTAATAATCCTGGGCCGGCAGATCGCCCTTTTTGAGCCGGCCGCGCAGATCCGCGTTGAGCGGATGCTGCAAGAACCCCTGGCCAAGCAGCTCGATCGCGCCTTTCACGCCATCTCGCAGGTCGTCCAGCGCGCGCGTGCCGCGCTCTTGGGCGCTCTTCGACCAGCGCTCAAGGAGGCAGTCGGTGAGTGGCGAGTGGCGAGTGGTTGAAGGTTTTTCGTCACCACTCGCCATTCGCTGTTCGCTACTCACCCCAAATCGCGATTCATGACAGATTAACCATAACATCACGAAGTCAGAATACACCTCGCCCTCGAACATCGATTCCAGGTCAAAGTCGATGTATGCCTGGCGAGTGAGAGAGGCGTTGTCGCGCAGGATGCGCAGCCGCAGCCCGTTGGAAAGCAGCCCCCACTGCGCCGCCTCGGACCGGTTCAGGTATTCCTGCATCAAACTGTGCGGGCTAATCCGCGCTGCGCCCGCCGCGCCAGGCGTGCGCCGGTCCAGATCCAGTCCGCAGCCTACCAGGTGGATGGGAATGTTCTGCCACTGGTGTGAGATCGGATACGACTTGCCTGCGATTTCCACCGCTTTGGTCGTGCTCAAGCGCCCGAAACCCAGCTCCTGGAACAGCGGCAGCAGCCAGCGCTCGCGGGTCAGGGTTGTCCCAGCGTCGTTCGGTCCTAGCCGGCCGCGCGAAGTCTTAAACGCGCCCCACAACCCACTCATCCGATTCCACGACCGGTTGATCGCCTCATTGATCTTCTCCCCCGGCGCAAGGTGGTAGCTCTCCGGGCTCAGCCCTTCCAGACTCTTGTCGTTCTCGCTGATGCGCTGAAGCAGGTCAACCGGGAGCAGGGCCCCCTCGGTATGGATGGTGGTGAAGGTGTTGCGGTTGCGAGTTTGCATGGGCTCTAATGTATTCCCAACTTCAAGGTTACATCGAAGAAGAAACGGTCTAATGAAGTTCCCACAAAATGGGATGCTTTAGTTTTATGTTCTCCAATTCCAACAGGAACTTTTGGAATTGAGACCTAATGACGTGCTTATGTTCTTCTGGACCACTTAAAAGTTTATCCAAAGAAACCGTGAAGCGAATATTGCCCCATCCTCCTGGTTTATCCAGGTTGTAGGCTTTTAGATCTATGCCATTATTTTTATACTCATCCTTTATCTTCTTCAATTCCTCAGTAATCAAATGCCAGTGTCCGTTTGCCTTGCCATTTACTTCTAGGGCCATAAACAATTCGGGAAAGCCGTCAAAATCCGTAGGAAACTGGTAACCCAGCATGCAATACCAGGAATGGATTTGATCAAAAACATAAACAACATACCGATCAGAGCTTTCCACCTGACGAAGCTGATCATTACTGATGCTGTCGCTGCACATGATCAGCTTTAACCCTTCACCAACCTCTTTCCCCATCGATTGCTTAATAAAACGATATACGCCACCAAAGGCCGAGAAGGCTACCAGCAACGAGGGGGTCAGTCTGTCAATTTCAGCCATGCCTTTCACCTCCATAAATTCTATAATTTCATTCGCTATTGGGTCGTCTTGGAACGTTTTCAAGAATTGATAGAATTCGCACCAGCGGCGTTGTTCAAAACGGACTACATTTCGACCATTCGTATTGGTAAGAATGCCCTCTTCATCTTTTGGGTCGAAATATTTTGTTACATACAACAAGTATCCCTTTGTTCCCTCGGGATACGACTGACATAGGTGATCTGCATACCGCGATAACTGATTCGGCTGTTCGTCTGAGCCAATTTTGGATTCCAGAAAAACCACATGGGTTTCTTCTTCATTGTACAGTTCGATTACCATGTCCACCCGGCTGCCCACGTCATGGCCATCCAGTTTCGCAAAAGCTACCTGCGTGCTTACATGAAAACCGAAGCCTTCACGCGGCAGCCCAAATATCGAATGAAGCCATTCGAGCATTATTGCGGGATGGTGACTGAAAAACCAGGCAATGATTTCCGTGAAGAAGTCCTCTTCTGGAACATATTCGCGATGTAAGGATAGCAGCGTGCGAAAGAGGTTGCTGGTCATTCCAAATTCGAAGTCCTTTATGCTTTCAACCGTTCCAGGGTTATTCGTACATCTTCAAACTGGTGCATTAAATCCGATTGCGAGAAGCAATGCTCCAAGGTATGTTGGTGGTTCTTTAGCCGGTAAATCCACAGTCCTTCGGGTGCTGCCACCACAAATGACGGCAATCCAAGCAGCAGCGCATACGAACGAGCTTGCAGCGCAGCCGCCTCCAGGTCACCTGATCCGTTTGGGCGGATCCGCAGCTTATCCTCAAAGAGTGTTAATGGGCCGCGCTCATTTTTCACGAGGAAGTCCACGCGTCCGCGAATCACCTGGCTGCCCACGTGAAAGGGACAGGTGTACTGGTATTCGTACTTCAGCCCTAGCTTCTTGAGAAGCGGAACAATCACCGATTCTTCAAATTCAGCTTCTGAGCCAAAAGTTTCCGAGCTGCCTGTGGGAACAACTACTTCTGATTGTAACCCATGCTTCATTTGGGTTTCCATCGGTACAAATTCTAATAACCGGTTGTAAACCTGATTCGGGATTGGTTCCGCAATTGCGCCCTGAAAATTCCGCCGCACAACACCCCACTCTTTCAAGATAGGATCCACTCGCATTTGCGAAAAGGGGATTTCAGCAATCTTGCAAACCCGATCCATTAACATTTGCTTGTTCATATATAAACCTAAAAATATGCCACCTAATCCGCACCCGATTCTTCACTATAGTCATCGTGCAGTGGAAACGATCCGAACTGACCGTTTGATTCTCGGCGCAAATGGCCGAGATCCTTGCTGCCATCCATGTGGTCATCCGTTTCGTGCTTCTTCCTTGTTGATATCGTCTTGGGCCGTTCTACCCTTGGATTTTGATACCGTGGGTTGGGAAAATTTTCCTGCCCTGTCTTTGCGGGAATAAACGGAACTTTTCGGTGGTACTTCTTTACATGATCCGAAATGTGATCGGGATGCACATAGCGGTTACACACACCACAAAGAATGTCCCCAGACACCGCTCTGGGTTGTTTCGCTACCTTCGCCCGCGGAGTCTCTGGTTTCTTATTCGGACATCGTGCTTTATGATTGACAACTTCAGAAGTACGCAGATGGACTTGGCAGTATAAGCATTGATAAACTGCCTGATTAGGACCCTTTGCACTAGTTTTCCGAACCACTGCGACAATCTGATGGTGCTGTTTTAGATGATGTGCCAGTAGGCTTGCATCCAGCACTTCTGCACAAATAGGGCAAGAGGTTTCAGGATCGATGGATCTACTTTCTATTGGCGTTGATCGAACAGCACTTTTCTTTTTTTCTGGGCTAGTTGAAGGAATGACAGTACGTGGAGTTCTTCTTGGCTGCGCTCTAGAGATAGTACTTGCCTTATGGACATTCTCCACGATGCCATATTCATTTACAGTAACCTGGCCATTGTATTCTATGTAAGGACCGTCCGTCTTTGCCTTCTTTTTGTTCCTTTGCCGTTCATTTCCATTCTTCGAATCGATGCTTGTAAAAGCACTTCTACCCTCAACAGAGCTGTCTGGATGTATGCGCGATAAGTGCCGGCTCAAATTCTCAGGATTTAGTTGACAGCCGCAAATGGGACAGACTGAGTTTCCGGTTTTATTCATTTCACCAAAGTTTCCTCAATCATCTTCATTGTGTAAATTACTCTACAGTAGCGGTAAATACACATAGATGCCCAGTACATCCGGTGGTAACTGAGGCTCTATCCGATAACGAATGCTTCGAACTTTTGATGCTCGGCGCACCCGCTGATGTGCGTCTAGAAGTTCTTCTCCACGCTCTACTGCCACTTGGTTAAGGTGGGGGCGGAGGATTTCGACACCATCAATCACTCGCCTGACAAAGTCCGTTGCTTGTTCAGTGGAGATGTTTGATTCTGGCTGCGCCGACAACAGCGAGTCTGCAATTGCTTCTTCGACCCAAACCGCATTTTGCGGGCTGCCAGTGAAAGCCAGCACCCGGCAGTCTTCCGCCAGCAAGGGCCTCTCTTCATTATTATTCTGAATTTGAATGATGTGATAGCGGAACCGTACCAGCAGAAGTGTTGTTCGTTTATCCACGCTCTTCGTTCGTATTGCTCCACAGCGCCGCGCAGCCGGATAATGTACCGCATCGCCTGAGAGGGGATCGAGTGCAGTCTCCAATACGTGGTTAGCCAGCGTTTCCACAAATGGGTGGGTTCGCTGAATGTAACGCTCCCCTTCCTGAACCGGTAGGCTAAACCGAAGGCGGAGTTTCGGATCCTTCAACTCGAAGCCTGATGATTGCGCAAGCACATCCTTCAATGCCGCTGACGCCTCGCTCAAGTTCGCCTCTTGTGGATCACTCCCTGCAACCTGAGTTCCAAACGCTGTCAGCGATCGACGGGTAAAATCAGCCACGTCCACGCCCGATCCAATCGCGGTCTGAACAGCATGCAGTTCCCGGGCGACTTCATCCACCTTGATAGTTTCTTGTGCAAACAGGGTGCGGGATCGCTTTTCACGCTCCGATGCAGCTTCCCATTTCCCGTAAAGATCTTCTTTCTGCGGCTTGATAAACTCGTCGAAACCTGGCAGGTATCCCTGCAAAGCACTCGGCTTGGATTTGAGCAGCAATCCTTCGAAGATCGCTTCCACCACCTGCTCTGTGTTGACCGGCACTGGCACGGAGATGCCTAACGAGGAGCGGATCGTGCGGTGCTTGCGGAGCAGCACGTCCAGCACCACGCCGTCAATCTGGTTATCCACCCCGTAATAAGTCAGTACCCGTACAGTCTTGTTCGGTTGTCCGTAACGGTCAACGCGTCCTTCGCGCTGCTCGTGGCGGGTGGGGTTCCAGGATAGATCGTAATGCACGATCGCATTGAAATGCGCTTGCAGGTTGATGCCTTCCGAGAGGCAGTCGGTCGCTACCAGCACACGTTTTGGCGCTGCCGCGGCTTGCTGCACCCGCTCCACCCGCTCGGGCGGAGGTAATAAACCAGTTACCGCGACCACTTCAACATTTTTGGGAAGCCGTTTGCGAAGCTCCACAGCAACATACTCGGCGGTTGGTATAAAGCGGCAGAATACAATCGGCTGATACCCCTCGTTCAACAGACCTTTGACCAGGTCTGCCGCTTTTTTGAGCTTTTCATCTTTGTCACCCAATAGCCCATCAGCGAGGCGAGCCATCTCCAACAGTCTCCGGCGGTTCCGCTGGCTTTCGTCCTCTTCGCCATCCGTGTCTGAACCTGGGGTTACATCCACACCTTCCGCCGATTCATCCACCATCATATCCAAAATCGTGCGGCGGCCAATTTCATCTGCCTCGTCGGCCGACCCTGCATCCGCAGGCGCTGCGCGATTGCGTAGCGTTTCCGCGGCTGCGGCTGGACTAGAAGCTAGGGAACGCAGCAGCGCCAGGGCCGACCACCATCGTACTCGTTGGTGGAACTGCCCGCCGGTCGCATCAAGTACAGCTTCGCGGGCATAGTCCAGAACGCGCTCAAACAACCGTTTATAGTCGGAGCTCAGTTTATAGGTGTCTTCGCGATCTTCTCGTTTCGGGAAGGGGGTTTCTGATTGAAGATAATTTTGAATGTCGCCGCGACGCCGCTGAATGAAGTGCTGCGCCAGCCGTTTGCGATGTCGTAAATTCGCTTCCCCAGTCAAGTCGTCCGGTAGGTCTTCAAAATCTTTATCCAGGAATGTAAGCAGCGAACGAAAAGCTTCTTCTTTTCCACTATGAGGTGTGGCCGTAACGAGAACAATATGCCGGTTTGGATTCTCAGCCAGGCCGCTCACCAGCTCAAAGCGCTGGTGTCGGCCGCCACGTTCCGCGCCGTAGGCGCAGGTATGGGCCTCATCTACAATGGCAAACTCCGGGCAGGCGCGTTTGAACTCTTCGCGTCGTCGGTCGGTTTTAATGTAGTCCATCGAAACAATCACAAATGGGTGACGTTCAAAAAGTGATTCGCCCAGGCTTAAGTTTCGTTCTAACCGGGCTACAGTGGAAGGCAGCACCAGTTCCGCCTCAATATGGAATTTTTCTCGCAGTTCAGCCTGCCACTGCTCTGCTAGAGGAGGCGGGCATAGAACTGCCATTCGCTCGATTTCACCGCGATCCAGCATTTCCCGTGCAACCAATCCCGCCTCAATCGTCTTCCCAATACCCACGTCATCCGATATGAGCATCCGCACAGGATCCAATTTCAACGCCATCATCAATGGAACGAGCTGGTAGGGGCGAGGTTCAAAACCGAGCCGGGCGAAAGATCGGAATGGTCCGGCAGATGAACGGAAGCCAAGGCGAATTGCATCACGAAGGAGACGGGCAGAACGATAATCACCAACCTGAGCGGGGTCGGGCAAATCAAATGTTGCAGGAGAGACCGGCTCAAGCGGAAGATAAATGCCGGTGACCTCGTCATCCGAGCCGCCCAGCGGACGAAGTACAAGTAGATCACTGGTGGAGTCAGGTAGTACCACCCACTCTCGGCCACGTGCTTTAACAAGGGAGCCAACAGAGAATGTCATATGTTATTTATCCAAGTACATCCAGCATTGTTCATCATTGTAAAAAATTCCGTTCTCATGGTCACCATACGCCTCGCCTCGGAAATACACTGTGAATTTCCATATGTAATTAATGTTATCAGCCTCGGAATTAACCTCAACTGTATGGGTTGAATATTTTTCACCCGTCCAGATCAGATTCCAATAGCTTGCTGATACAGCCTCGCTGCGGTTCTTTGTGTTTTCTACATACTTCTTCAGTGATTTATTGACCGACTCATTGCTGGAGAAATCGACATTCGATAGCGTTCTCGAGCACATGAACTTTTTTTCCAAAGCGCTCTTCTCCCTAGTAAGCGCCGATACACGACTCGTTTTCGTTTTAATGTCTGCGGACATTTTTTCAATCTGTGCTTCAAGTTCGGTTGCTTCCTGTGTCAGTTTTTCTGTATCTGCAACCAGAACAGTTTTTTCATTCGCGAACTTGTCGATTTCAGTCTGTAGTGAAGCATTTTCTGTTGATAGTAATCTGTTATCGTTTTGAGCACCCCGAACTTCTTGTTCCAGCCTGGAGATATCATCAGCTAACTGCTGTTGTTTTTCCATCTGGTTAATCAGAAGAAACGATTCAACAACTAAGGCAAGAGCTAGAACAATCACAACAACAATGCTCGCCCATTTCATCATGAAATCTCCTCAATTATTTTTTATTTTCCACCAAAAATTGAAGGATATCGAGAAACCAAGCTTTCCCATTTCTCCTTCAAATCAAACCGAATTACTGTATATCCAGTATCTTCCATACATTCCTGCTGTATTTGATCCCGAATCCGCCGTTCCGGATAGAGATGATGCGGGCCATCCACATAAATTGCGGCGTGCTCTTGTGCATAGAAGAAATCAGGACGCGTATGGCAGGCTTTGACCAGATGTTGCGCATGGCTGGGCAAGCGGAAATTCCCTTTCTCGATCATCTCTAGCCATTCCCGCTCCAGATCAGACTGGCAGAGATTGCATAACTGCTGGTAATGTTCAGCCCGGGAAACAGTTTGTGGAGAGGATGTTGAGGTGCCCTGGCTGTACCGCATCAGGAGATCTTTTATTGTCTGCCGGTCCAGCAAACGGTGGTCCATTTGATTGGAGTAACTCATCAAGCAGTCGTAGCAGGCAGCTTCGCAGTCCTCTTTGGCGTTCGGAGCATGCCGCAGATCTTCCCCTGTTTCTGGATCAAAGTGGCACAATAGTAGAGCTTGGCTGGCCACTCGGGCAAATGCAGTTGGATCATCAACCAGCCTGCGCAATACACCAGCTCCACCTTCTGCAGACTCATAGAACAAGATCGATTGTCGATTATCGGCGCTCGGCAGTGGTTCGGCGGCCAGTTCGCTATCTTCCAACTGGAACTCTACTTGAATGGCATTCTTTAAGGCTGCCTGCAAAGAGGCCATCTGTTCAGGTGCCAAACCCGGTTTCGGTTCAAAGATCAAGCTGTTCTTGTGATCTTCCACAATAGGCACTACTCGCATGGTGCGTGGCGACATCGGGTCATCCGCTTCTGGCGCTGTTTGGTCATCTTCCTTCCGTGCCCAATAGCCTCGCTCTGTATCCAGGATGAAACCATATTGTTGTGGACTAGAGCGCCTGCGCCATCCTAAATTAATGCGCCATAATGTCGCAGAATGACCATAAGTCAGCTTGCCAATTAGCTCGCCTTGATAACGAATCTCCGCGGTGCGAGCGGAAATGGCGCCGCCATGTTCGCCGAAGCGGATCGCTGTTCGAAGTTCGTATCCCTGGCGCAGACGCTCTTCCTCATCCGATGAGATGCGGTCACGACGTTTGGTGGAGACATTCTGAAGGCGGAATAAGTTGTTCAGCGGGGCATCGAGCATGGAAGCGCAGCGCTCGCAACGATCCAAACCATCGCCACTGGTGATTGGATGAAGGTAGCCACAAACCGGGCACTGTTTAGCGCGCAAGGTGGCAAAGCCACCGCCAGTATCCGATACTGGAATATTTACCTTGTTGATAATGTAGCGCGAACCTTCGTGATAGATGATCGATCGCGGACCAAACTCGGAAATTGCCAGGAACCTCGGGCGGGATAGGAACTCATCGTTCTGCTTGCGAATACGTCGCGCAGGAATATATGCCGAGAGCGGAAGGCGCGGGAAGCTGTAGCCTGGCAGGAAACCTTCACTGGCAAAGTAGCGGTACGAATAGAAATCAGATTGAACGATGTTCTCTGCTTCCGTTAGCAGTTCTAGCTGACTCTGGGCTTCTTGGTACAGCCGCTCCGCCTGGCGTTTGTCTGGCATCGACCGGCTGGCATCCTTGATGATCTTATGCTGTACTTCAAGCTGATTCATGGCAGCCTGGTACAGACTCCGCCATCGATCGCATGCCTGGTTGAAATGCAGATCGATTTGGGCGAGTACACTATCTAACCAGCCCTCATTCCACCAGTCAGTCCGTTTTAGGTCACTCTCGATATCACTGAGCGCTGCCTGCGCCTTCAACTTTGCTTTGTTCCGGTTTCCCTGTGAATTCAGAGCATCCTGTACATGATCCAAGCAAGCCAGCTTTGCGGTATCGGAAAGATCCAGCAGGTCTTTCAGCGAAGTACCCAAACTCAGCCCCGATTCCGCCAACCAAATTGCCTGGACATGGCTGCGCACCAGATCTTCATTGGTCAGATCAATCCGAGGCGGCGTGACCGCACCGGAAACCATCAAACTCGGGCGATTGAAATAGTATTGGTCATGCGGACTGCCGATTGTGCAGTAGGTAAAAACCATCGCCGGTTGTCCGCTTCTGCCCGCGCGGCCACTCCGCTGTGCGTAATTTGCAGGGGTGGGTGGGACATTGCGCATATTTACAGCGTTTAGCTCCGAGATATCGACTCCCAATTCCATTGTGGGCGAGCAGTACAAAATTGGCAAATTTCCAGTGCGGAATCTGGCTTCACGCTCTTCGCGCTGCTCGGATGGAACCTGGGCGGTGTGCTCCCGGGCTTCAATACCCAGGACCTCCTTTTCCACAGTCTGGTAAAAATGCACAAAGAAATCGTTGGTTTTTCCACCACCATCTGGCATACGTGGAACGCGGATGGGATCATGAAATGCGAGCGACCCATCGCCAACTTTCCAGATCATGCCCGAGGCTAGCAGTTGATAGCCTGGTTTGTGACCAACATCATTCTTCTCATCGACTACCTTTTCAACCAGACCCGCGATCCGCAGGCTGTTCAGGATCTGTTCGATAATTTCTTCTGTTTCTTCCAGTGAGATATGGTTGTGGTTTTCTGGGAAGGTGGCATTCCGGCGTAAGAACTGACCGTACCCGCCCCTTGGTGAAAGATATAGGTTGCCGCCATATTCCTCTTGATCACCCAGCTTTCGCCTGGGGAACAAAATAGAGGAATGCTCCAGCATCTCACTCTCATCCATCGCCCAGGGAGCAATCAGACGCTGGCTGCTAAGCTGTCGAAGGCTCTCCTGGGTCGGTTGGTCAAGATAGGTTACTTTGATCGCCAACTCACGGCGCATGAAATCTAGTAAGACTTTTGCAACTTTAATTCTTATCTCGGGGGATGCTGAAGCGAGAACCTGATGAGTATTCTGCCAAACATCCTCGGCCGCACAAAGTTCATCCAAAGAAGCGTATTCGATTCTGAGCAAACCGCTTTGCTCAAGATTTGGTGAAGTAATGCGCCACCCACGCTTCAGGTCGCGGTATATCCGGTATCCCAACACTTCTCGCAGCGCCCGATCCGTCTCAGCCTTTTGTGCGAAACGTACTTCCGGGTCGCTCGCATAGTATTCCACCGGCAAATTCAAGGCCTGGAAAACCTTCATGGGTAGAACGTCGTGAGCTATTCCTGCCTCACCGCTATCTCGGACAGCCCGATACAGTGCTGAGCGCAACAAGGCAATTTCGACAAAGTCATTGAAATGGCCCGCTTGCAGCGAGGCATCCTGGCGGTTATCGGTAAAGCTGAGTAACTTCCTGGCCTTGGGCAGCAGGTCTAGATCATCGCGCAACCGCCGGATCAACGACATACTAAGAATGGTGGTATCCGTGGAGCGACCACCCGAACTTAGCTCGGTTAGCTTGGCAAAGTCAGAAGACTGCCGAGCGCCATAAGAAACCCCGCAGTGTAAACAGAAACGGAAGGGAGCTTTTAGATAGGCTACACGCTGACCACCGGCTCCTTTTTCCCCGTCTGGGTTAACGCTTATTACTTCAGGAAGGTTTTTGCGCTGGCTTTTCTTAATTGCCAGATCTCCATTGCTTTCTTCAATCCAGTCATCGGGGAGTCGATCAATTGCATCATAAGGGTTATCTGGCCAGGAATTTTCCTGGTCCAAGTATAAGAAACCAGGCTCGCCACTTTCCGTATCGCGGTTCTCATTTAACTCACGTGACTGAAATTGTTCTGCACCGCTTTCAGCATCCCTGGTGCGGCGGACTATGTAATATTCCTGTCCGCACTCACGGCAGAACGCTAGAGGTAGCAGGATCTTCTCCCGATCCCCTGGCACAAATTTTTGGCCATAGACAGTAACGTGGCGGTCTTGCTCTGTTTCGATAGATGCATAAACGGTATCCCCGCGGCTAATAAATTGGTGCACACGAAACGCAAAAGCCGGGAAGTTTGTTTCCGGGTTGGTGATCGAATAGCCTTTTAACAAGATCGCCTGAAGTGCTTGAACACAGTCTGTTTCAGGCAATCCGGTCAACTGACTGAGTTCACGCCCTGCACCATCAACGCCAGTTAGGCTCTTTGGAACAGCACGAACTAAGCGTCCGCTTTGCGCATCGGTATTAAGTCCAAGTCTGCTCTCCACCCAGCTCGCCAATGGATGATGAATGAATTCCTTATAGGTACTGGGTAGTTCCATACTCTGTATGCTGGACTTAAGCCTGGTGAGGAAAGACGAATTATCCGTCTCGTTTTCCTGAGTTGCTCGGCGTAGGGTTTCGCCAATCACATTTTCAGCGTGCACTGGATCGCCGAAAATAACAGAAGCGACCTTGGCAACTTCAACTCGCTGTTGTTCCAGACTGCCTGCGCCTGCTAAGGTTGCCGAGGTGCCAATGCATTGTAAATGATTGGCATGCAGGGCTTCTCGAACACGTCGAACCAGCATCGAGACATCTGCCCCCTGACGACCGCGATACGTGTGTAGTTCATCTAAAACCAGGAACCGCAGTCCTTGTGCTGCATTGACCAATGTATCCCGATCTTTGGGGCGAGTTAAGATCAGTTCCAGCATGACATAGTTGGTTAGCAGGATATCCGGAGGATTAGACATAATCCGGTTCTTTTCTTGATCGTTCTCCTGTCCGGTATACCGCTCAAAGGTAACCGGCCCTTTTCCATCCGGATAACCAAACTTAAGAAATTTTTCCAATTCACCCCGCTGGCTGTTCGCCAACGCGTTCATCGGATAGACGATAATGGCCTGGATACCTTTTCCACTTCCATTTCGGAGAACGAAGTCCACGATCGGGATGATATAGGCAAGGCTTTTTCCAGAGCCGGTGCCTGTCGTAAGGAGATAGTTTTGACCATTACCGGCAGTCCGGATCGCATCTTCCTGGTGCTTGTGTAGGCGCAGTGGTTGGCCATAATCATCTGGGGTCTGCTTTCGACGGAAAATTCGCTTACATTCTTTATGCAGCACATTTTCATTGCTTAGGTCATCAATCCAGTTGCCCGGTTCAAAGGTAGGATTGAGTTGAATCAAGGGATCCGGCCACAGCAGTCCCTGGTCGATGCTCTGATCAACATATTCTTTTATTCTAGGGTCGCGTATCCGAATGAAGCTAGAAATGTATGAAGAATAATCTTCGATTAGTAAACTGCGAAGATCAAATACGTTCATTGTGTTCCCCCTATAGCCTCATGGTGTGATCGATTTATCCATATCAATATCATTCGTTGTTCTACAGGATCACCCATCCGAGGTGACGAGCCTTCACTTTCATCCATGATATTCTGCCAAGACAGTGATGATGCATATCGCTGCTCTGATACAGCAATTCTGTCCTACTTTGTCGTAAGGATCTTTATAATCCCATGCGATCCTCCGCAGATAGAAAAGGATAATATGAATATAGTGGTAGGCTTCCTCGCTCATAAAAATCGGGTGGATCTTCACTCATTTAGTAACAATTCTGCGATTGAAATTTTCGGAGGAATTGGTCCAATTATTATACATTCATTGTTCATGGTTTCTACTGAAAGGTGGCTTTACAGCATCATCACAACCACGTCTCGAACCTTTCAAAACGAATTTTCCTTCCTAAAGTGTCATAAGAAAGCGGAACGATCCAGTAAAACCTAATGTGGGCAATTCTCCTCGATATCACCGTTGTATCCAACCAACAAGCTGTTGTGATGATGAACTAGTGATCGACCGACAGCAGGGATCCTGTCATGCTTGGCGAACAAAGAGGATCAGGTGTAAGGCTCACGTTTAGCAACGTGACATTGTTCGAGAAACAACATGCACTATTACTGTTGGAAAAACAGCTCAACGAAAGACTTGATTACTGCGAGATCACTCAATTGAGAACTTTTTGCTACAATAGAATTGATAAGTGTCTCCAGGGAGTCCCAATGGCATTTGAACACGGTCACGCGCTCATCATCGGTGTTGGTGAATACATCCATCATCCCGGGTCGAACATCCCCATGGCTTCGGAAGATGCGCGCCGGATCGCCGGTGTGCTGGCGGAGAAAAAGCTGTGCGGCTATCTACCCGAGTACGTCTCCCTGCTCACCGATCAGCAGGCCAGCCGGGATGCAGTTTTGCAAGCGCTGTCCGATCTCTCTAACGTTGGAGCGAACGACACGGTGCTGTTGTTCTTCTCCGGCCACGGTGCGCTGGGAACGGACGGAAATTACTACCTGACCACCTGCGACTCGCGCTTCTCTAGCGGCCGGGTAGTGAAGGGGACCGGGATCAGCGAGGGTGAGCTGCTAGGGCTACTGCGCAAAGTGCCGGCGAAGAAGATGATCCTGCTGATCCACGCTTGCTTCGCTGGCGCCCTTTCTCCGCATTTTGGGCCGGAGGAAGAGGCCGAGGTGGAGAGCGCCAACCTTCCCAACAGCACCGCCGATGCCATTCTGGGCAGCGGCGAGGGGCGCATTATCATCACGTCTTCGCGCGAAGGCCAGCGATCATGGGGGAAAGGAGGCCAGAAGACCTCCTTCTTTGCGCAAGCGCTGGTGGATGGGCTGAAGGGCCGGGCACGCTACAATGCTGGGTATATCGGCGCATTTGGGCTGTATGAGCATGTGTATGAAACTGTGAAGGAAGCCGCCGAAGAGATTGGGCAGGAGCAGGAGCCAGAACTGACGGTTCTGAAGGGCATCGGGCCATTCCCGGTAGCGCTGTACCGGGGCGCGCGCGAGCCGCAGACCTTTGATGCAGATGAAGAACTGCCCGAGGAAAGCTCTGTGCGCAGGGTCAGCGAGCGGACCAGCCAGCGTGCGTTCATCCGTATCACCAGCATAAACACGGGTGGCGGCTCCCACATCGGAGGGAACGTCGACACCGGCGGTGGTGACTTCGTGGGCCGAGATCAGAATAAAACGATTGTGCATGGCAGCATCAGTGGTGGAACGCTGGTGGTGGGCAATCAGAACACGGTCAACGCCTTTCCCGATCCTGAAGAAACAGCCCAAAAGCAGCGCGAGAAAGCGCGGCGGGCATACCTGCGGGAGCTGCGCGCCACATGCAACGCGCTCCCATTGGCGGCCTTGGGGGAGGATGAAGGTACTGGGGCCGATATTCGCCTGGATCATATTTATGTTGATCTGGACACAACTGCTTTAATTCTGCAGGGCGACGAGGAACATAAGGATAAATACGGACTCCCAGGATCACTTCAAGAAAAAGGGAAACTGAGCGCTCTGGAAGCTGCCAAACAGACCAAACGATTGGCCCTGTTGGGTGACCCGGGCGCGGGCAAAAGTACCTTTGTCCGCCGTTTGGCCGCCTGGCTGGCTGCCGCCGGGCTGGGAGAGGCAAAGCCGCCAGAGGGTTTTGAGGCAAACCTGATGCCCATCCTGGTCACGCTGCGCGAGCTTGCCCCAAAGCTGCGCGGTCTGAACCTGGAAGCGCTGCCGGATCGCCAGCGCCAGAAGGTGCTGCTGGACGCGCTGCACGAGCAGATCCGCGCGGAACTGGATGTGCTGGGGAACGATGCGCCCTCCTACGCCGATGATCTGCTGAAAGATCTATCCGGCGGGCGCTGCCTGCTGATCCTGGACGGCATGGATGAGGTACCAAACGATTTGCGCGAGCGAGTCCGCCAAGCTGTAGCATTTGTTATCAACCGCTATCAGGTGAAACACATCATTCTCACCTGCCGCATCCGCTCGTACAGCGGAAGCGCAGTGTTCTCTGACTTTGTTCCCTATACCCTGGCTCCTTTTGATGCGTATAAGATCCGCAGCTTCTCTCAGGCCTGGTACAACACGCAGCTGGAATTGAAGAAAACCCCCGGCAAAGAGCAGGCGAACAAGCGCGCGGAGGACTTGGCAAGCGCGGCGCTGGCGCTCGAGGAGATGGGGTCGAACCCCATGCTGCTGACCAGCATGGCGATCATCCACCAGCGGGATATCGGCCTGCCCGACCAGCGCGTCATGTTGTACAGCTTGATCGTCGATGTATTGGCCAGGCGTTGGCAGAAGCACAAGACTGGAGAGCAAGGGCCATCCAAGGAGTTAGGAGAGGTTCTCAAAAACAGCCTGAGTATCCGCATTATTCTGGAACGTTTGGGGTACGAGGCGCACCTGGCAAGCGCCAGCCAGGAGCGAAAGGTTCAGGTGGGGGATCTGCGGCGCGCGCGAGCGATTGAAGTGCTGGAGAGCCGCGCTTACTTGGGCAGCGCGGCTCTGGCCAGCGAGTTTCTCGACTACTTGGATCAGCGTGCAGGCCTGCTGGCCGGCTTTGGCGGCGAGCAGGGACAATCGGCTGCATACGGTTTTCCACACCGCTCGCTGCAGGAATATCTCGCCGGCTGCTATCTGGTCGGCCAGCTGGACCCGATTGGCGCGCTGTACCAGCATGCGGATGAAGGCGAAGGATGGGATCTGGCCGTGCAGTTGGGGTTGGAAGAGATGTACTACAACCGCCGAAACATCAAGGGGCTGCTCGATCTCACCTATCAGGTTTCTGCAACATTCGATGTTTTCGACGATTCGCAGCAGCGCATGCTTTTGTGGGCCGGGCAGGCTGCCTCGCTGGTCGGAGCCGAAAATATCGAGCAGTATAAAGACCGTCCGAGGTGTGGAAAACCTTTCCTGGATCGAATACGTGGGCAGATGGTGAATGTCATGGCGGGAACACTGCCACCCATCGAACGCAGCGAAGCAGGAAACGCCCTGGCCCGCCTGGGTGATCCCCGCCCGGAAGTGATTAACATTGATCATATGCAGTTATGCCTTATCCCATTTGGGTCATTTTTAATGGGTGCACGTTCCAAGAAGGAAAAACCGTCTTTCAAGGATGAGCAACCTCAACATTTTGTTGAACTGTCAGCTTTTTGGATAGGCAGGCAACCCATAACCAATGCACAGTTTGATGCCTTTGCTTATGCGGGGGGATATGCCGAGGCTCGTTTCTGGGAAGAGGCAATAGAGGCCGGGTACTGGGACAGTGGAAGTTTCAAAGGGGAATTTGATAGCGATGGGCGTACAGCTAGGTTGCCGGTTATCGGCAGCTTCGACTTGTCAAACCACCCTGTTGTAGGTGTCACTTGGTATGAGGCTCTCGCCTTTACACGGTGGCTGGATCATTTGGCACATAAAAAAAGATGGCTAAACGATTCTTGGGTCATTTCACTTCCATCCGAGGCTGAATGGGAGAAAGCAGCCCGTGGGGGAATTCAACTCCCAGTGCCAAACAATCCATTTTCTATTGTGTCATTAAACAACCTTCCGGCAGTACTACAAAACCTGTCTTTATTTGAAAACCCAGACATCGGCCGCATGTATCCTTGGGAAGGGGATTTTGACAGGAGCAAAGTCAACACGGAAGAAAGCGGTATCAACGCGACAAGCTCGGTGGGATGTTTTCCGGGCGGGGCCAGCCCTTATGGCGTGCTGGACATGGGCAGCAATGTTTGGGAGTGGACCCGCAGCCTGTGGGGGGGGAATTTTGGAAAATCAGAATGGGGATATCCATACAATCCTACCGATGAGAAGCGGGAGGAATTGAAAGCTAGAGCACACATATTACGAGTGATTCGCGGTGGGTCGTGGCAGAGCAGTGGAATATTCGCCCGCTGTGCTTTCCGTCTCAGGAGCATCCCCCACAACGAGAACCTCAACATCGGTTTTCGGGTAGTGGTCCTCCCTTCAACCCTCTAAAATCTGATCGTTCTGGCATTGTGATGCTTTGAATATGTTTAAGTAGGGTGCGGGGGAGAGTATGTGCTTGCCAAAGGTTCAAGAGACGCAAAGGGATCCATTTCCAGCGCAAGCTGCGAAAAATGATGATGGAATATCAGGCGGGTCGCCTACCGCTCGAGCGGCTGACTGCCAGCGTGCAGGGGTGGGCCAACTATGTCCGTTACGGCAACACTGTCGGCCTGCAAAAAGCAGTGCTTGGCCGGCACGCGATCCTGCAGTATCCCAGCGGCAGGAGTAAAAAAAACTTGGGAGGGCATGCCCTCCCCCACCCGTAGAGATTCAGAGCATCAGAGGGCCAGAGGAATTAGAGTTCAGAGGGTTAGAAGGGAGGACCACCACCCGAAAACCGACGTTGTCGAACCAGTCGTTCGGGTTGAGCCCGTTGCGGGAGGCACATCGGGCGACCCTTCCATTGTTGCTCCACGACCCGCCGCGCAGCACCCGGGCGACGTTATCCCCCGCTCGGAGGTTCTCACGCTCTCCATCCCGCGGATCGTAAGGGTACGCTTTCGAAATACTGCGTGTCCACTCCCATACGTTACCGCTCATCTCTTCAACACCATACGGGCTGGCCCCGCCTGGGAAGCAGCCCACCGCGCTGGTTTCGCCAATCCTGCTCTCATCCGTGTTCGCCTTGTTGGAATCAAAATCATCGCCCCATGGATAGATCCGCCCATCCATCCCGCGCGCGGCTTTTTCCCACTCCACCTCCGACGGCAGTGCTACCTGCCCCCCTTTCTGCAACACGCTCCGTAGCGATTCAGGGGTATCCGAGCTGGCGCGTAGTTTTTCGGTCAGCCACTGGCAGTACCCCAGTGCATCGTGCCAGGTTACTAAAACTACCGGGTGATTGTCCACGCGGCGCAGACTGGCAGCATAGGTTGTCTTGTAACCGCTGTCCTCTACAAACGCCCGGTACTGCGCCACCGTTACCGGGTAGCGGCCGATCCAGAAGCGCGGCAGGTGTACGGTGTGCTGTGGTTGTTCATTCTTAAAGGCTACTCCATCCTTCTTTATATCCGAGCCCATCAGGAATGGGCCAGCGGGGATCTCCACAAAACCCAGCAAGGGATCGTCTGTCAAATACCAGACATCTGCCCGGAAGCGCGGGTCGCCCAGTTTGGCCAGACTGCTTCCGGCGGCGCGCTCGCGGGTAGGCATTTCTTCCTGCCGGAGGATATGCACCAGCCAGCCGCGCACCCGCTCTACTTTTCTGCGGTTCCGCTCATTCGCTTTTTCCAGGTCCGCGCTCTCCACCAGTACCTGCCCTGCCAGGTGCGCGCCCCATAACCGGCACGCCTCATTTAGACTGGTTTCCTTCACATCCGCATCGCAAAGGGCTTCCACCAGTGCCCAAACCGTGGAAGCAGAGCCGCGCCCGGCTTTTGCTGCAGCCAGGAGAGCAGCTTCGCGCCAGCGGTTGAAATCGCCGCAGGCTAAGTCCGCGACGGTATCTGGGTAATCGTGGTCGGTCAGGTAGCAGGCCGCCAGGTACTCCTGAAAGGTGCGGTGTGGAAAGGTGAACACGCCATCCCCGCGCGGCAGCAGCAGCCCAGCCCGGTCGCGCAAGAATTCTACCAACCGGGAAGGGTTGACATCCGGGTTGTTTGCAACACGCATTAATCCATTCACCAGCTGCGCTTGTGGAATATCCGCAGTGCCAACCAGTTCTGGCTGGGCTGAATGGGCCTGGAAGGCCAGCGCATTGAGCAGATCGCGCACTTTCTGGCGGTCGACTTTCAGCCATTCCACCAGGCTGGGCTGGGCCAGCACCAGCTCACCCTTCGGCCCACGCATCACACGCTGGCTCTCCCACGAGTCGAGCAGCAGATCCACCGTGTCTGCATACAGCTCCTCGCGCTTCTCGGGCAGCGAGCCGCCGCGCCAGGCATGAAGGGAGGCCATCAGGGTCAGCAGCAGCGGGCGCTCGGCCAGCCCCATCAGCCGGTCACTGCCGAAGATCGCCCTGCGCAGCAAACCCGCCCGCCCCTGCGCATCATCTTCGTTCATTCCACGCACGGCAGCGACCTGGTCGTACCAGCGCGTGATAAACTGATCAATCTGCGCGCGGCTGAAGGGCGCCAGGATGGCGGTTTGAAAGCCGTTCAACTGCCAATCCTGGTTCTGGTAAGCATACGTGCGGCTGGTGACCAGGATACGCACCTTTGGGTAGCTGCGGGCAAAGCCCTCCACCGCCTGTTTGATCTGCACCCGGCGCTGCTCGGCTCCGGGCACTTCATCCAGCCCATCCACCAGCAGCAGGCCGCCACGCTCGCGCAGTTCTATATTCATGTGGCGCGCGTACTCGCTCAGATCGCAAGCATCCAGCTCCTTTGCTATAAACTCCCATAAATGCTTCGCGGTAGCAGCCTCGCCAGCAGCGGGCAGCCCGCGTGCGGCGAAGTCACGCAGCACCACGCGCACTGGCAGCAGTGCCCTGTGCTTCCAGGGCTGCGGTTTTGGCTCTTCTCGCTCCCCCTCTTCCTGCGGCAGCGGCGATGTTAGCAAAGAAAGGTTCGCTTCACTGTGCTCCAATGCTTCCCCGGCGAGGCACAGCGCGACAAAATTGACAAACGTGCTCTTGCCGCTGCCCGGCTCGCCCAGCAGCACCAGTCGAGGGTATTGATTGAGCTGTTCCAATGCCGAACGTTTCTTCTGTGAACGTTCTGGCATTACTGCCCGTTCCATTCGCTCCTGATCCTCAGTCGTCTGAGTCAGCAGAGCCGTATACACCGCGCTCAGGCTCAGGTTCGCACTGCTCTCCCGCGCCGCTTTCGGATCTATGCCGGAAAGCTGGAGGATGCCGGCGGTTTCGAAGACGTAGTTGAGGTAGCTGCGCCGCAGTTCATCCGGGTTCGTTTTCGGTCGGCCATTCTGTATCACGGTAGTCGGATTGTTGTTGATCGTGCCACCATCACCAACAATCACCGGCGCTAATACATCACCTTCTATCTGGGCCTTGTTCTGGCTGGCTCCCACATAGTCGCCACCGCCTGTCTCCACCCGGTTCTTTACTTTCACCTGAGGCACAGAGTCCCTGCGGGAATCCGCATTGGCTGCCTGCTCATTCTGCCTCTGCCGCCACCCCAGCCAACCGGTGATCAACCCACTCAATCCGAGAAGAATCGCGAGCAGCGATTCAAGCGATTGGATCAGATTGCTGTTTACTTCCGCAAAAGTGAGCAGCGGCGGCGCCCACCAGAACGCCGTGACAGCCAGAATAAGCAGAACAAGCGCTAGAATGAGCAGACGCCAATGACGCATCTTATTTCCCCTCGTTTACTTCAACAACTGCTGTGCCCAGTTCAACGCCTGTTGGAGCATCGGCGCGATCTTCTGCACCGCCTCGCCGGCCGCCGCTGCCGTACCAAGCATCTTGGCGATGCCCTCCAGCTTCGGCAGCACCAGAGCCTTTTTCGGCTCGGGCCTGGCCAGCTGCGTTTCAACCACCTGGAAGTCGCCTTCGATCACCTCCAGCGTGTCTTCGTCCAGCCGCGCCTTTGGCAGCTCCGCGCGGATGGCGGCGATCAGGTTGGAGAGCTCCGCCATGCTCGCGCCTGACTGCCCGGCGTTGACGGTGTTCTGATTGCCCACCACCAGCGTCCCGCCACTGACGCTGCCGTGCACGGTCACCTTGTTTTGATCGCAGCCCACGAAATCCCCTCCGCCGGTGTCGACGTTTCCTCCGACGTAGGAGCCGCCCTGAGTATTAATATTCCGATCCGATTTACTTTTCTTTGGCATAATAATTTCCTTTCATTGAGCCTTCTGCGTTGGCAGCCGTTCGATTCGGGGGATGGTATCCCTCCCCCACACCCACCCACAAAACTTCAGAGCAACAGAGGATCAGAGGATCAGAGTCGGGGTCAAGATAGGAGAATCACAACCCGAAAACCGGTGATGCTGTTCCCGACGCTCGGGACGTACCAGTGGCGGAAAGCACAGCGGGCATGCTTTCCACTGCCGATCCACGACCCGCCGCGCAGCACCCGAAGAATGTCATTTCCGGCTTTCAAATTCTCCCGCCTTTCATCGCCGGGGCGATATGGATAGCCCCATTTTGGATTCGAAGGATCCTTTCCCCACAGGCTGCGCGTCCACTCCCATACATTGCCGCTCATATCTTCCATACCATACGGGCTTGCCCCGCCTGCGTAACACCTTACCGCACTGGTTCCGCCAATACCACCTTCACCTGTGTTGGCTTTTTTCGAATCGAAACTGTCTCCCCACGGATAGATCCACCCATACGTCCCACGAGCCGCTTTCTCCCACTCCGCTTCGGATGGCAGCGTTGCCTGCCCCCCTTTCCGCAACACGCTCTGGAGCAGTTCAGGCGTCTCCGGGCTTGCTCGCAGTTTCCCGGTCAGCCACTGGCAGTATGCCAGCGCAGCATGCCATGTTATCCAAACCACGGGGTGATTGTCTACGCCGCGCAGGCTGTCCAAATTTGTGGTCTTATAACCGCTGTCTTCCACAAATGCCCGGTATTGCGCTACTGTCACAGTGTAACGGGCCATCCAGAAGCGCGGTAGATTAACCGTATGCTGGGGCTGTTCATTATCTTCAGCACGCTTATCCTTCTTGGGATCTGAACCCATAAGGAACGGTCCAACAGGGATCTCCACAAAGCCTAGCAGAGGTTCATCTGGCAGGTAAAAGAGCTCGTGAAGAAAGGCCGGTTCGGCTTGCTTTGAGCCGTTATGAGAACTGTGAGGGTGCAAGATGCTTACGGATCCGGGTTCAACCTGCGTTTCTGATCCTTTCCGTGTCTCTGGCTGCTGTGACTGGTTCTGGTTTTGGCCAACAAAGTCTCCTCCGCCGGTGTTCACGTTCCCAGCAATGTACGCTCCCCCACCAGTATTTATATGGATTTGCGGCGCAGGCTTTTCCTCCGCTGGCAAGCCTTGGGGCTTTTCAACCAGTTTAAAAAGAACACCATCTTCAGCGCGTATGTAAAGCACCGGTGTCCCCCATTCCACGGGGCTGAGCTCGGTGAAAATTGCCTTGCGCGCCTCAGCCACGGCGCCATCAACAGGGAAGTTCAAAGCCAGGGCAGCATACAATTCGGAAGAAAATGCAATCGCCACCGCATCGCTGATGGAAAACTGCATCGCGATCACGGCAGCCAAGCCTTGCTGAGCCAGTGTGGTAGCTACTCCGGCAAATGGGTCACTGGTTGTGTTCCGTGCACCTTCGCAAGCGTTAAGCACTGCCAATCGCATCGTGCGGTGGTCACGAAGAAGCACGCCTAACCGTTCCGCATCGACACGCGCAGAGAGCCCATGTTCATCCTCAAACAGCAGCACTCCCTGTTCTGTCTGGTGATCGAACCCACCATGGCCAATAAAATGGAAGACGTGGTATTTTCCCCCTTGAACACAACGCCGCAGAGTTTTGAGCGTGGCTTTTTCAACCCAGGTTACCTTTACCTGCCCACTTTCTATCAGTGGCTGTAGGGCCTCCATCACCAGCGATTGTTCACGCTTTACATCTAAAGGAGGGTAATCACTGGGTGCAGCAACCAAACCAAGGATGTGCAGCGGCAGGGCGGCACGCAACGGAGGGATACTTTCAGGCAGCTCAATGTAACGCACGACCGGTGTATAAGTCGACTGCGCCAGAAAACGGCGCAGATCGTGATCATATAGGAATTCCCATGGAAGATCAGCCAGTTCAGGGACATCTTGCAGCCGCAGCTTCAGCCGCAGTCCCGTATCCGGCTGCTGGCGATACTTCTCCAGGCTGCTTCGGAAAACGTCACGAATCCCACCCTGGAAAACTGCATTGAACAATACGCCGCCCAACTCCCGTGCGGCAGCCAATTCGGGGGTATCGACCCGTCGTGCGGTGCTGCGAATGCGGGTCAGGCGTAGGATCAAGAGTTCCAGACGATCCTGACTTAATGGGATCGTGAAGCTGCCGGTCGCCTGTCCTCCCGGAGAGTTATAGACATGTGCCTCATATTGCTGCCCAGCCCCACGTGAGATCCTGAGTTCAAAGTCCAGGTAATGCAAGCGCTCGATGGACATCTTATCAAACCGTCAAGGCCCCCCAATCTATAAGCAAAGCTCAATACAATGCGGATACTATGATTATAGATCGTTGCTGTATTAAATGGAACGCTACTCGAGGATCTCGCTTGCATGTTCTCCCACTCTATGCAATTTTTTCAAACCAAAACTCATCCGTTCTCAGGCTCTGTCGTTCAGGGATTTGTGTCGCGTTGTGTTCTCAACGTTTCCATCAGGTCGGCCTGTAACTGTACCAATTTTGATAGGCTGCTGTTCAGATTTCTCAATTCTGAGATGATCGCCACCATGCCTAGCGCATACGCTTCATACACAGGCTCCCCCTGGTCGCTCATCTCGTAGCCCAGGCTGACCAGCTCAGCGATCGCTTTGGTCGACCACTCACTGACATCCTTCGGAAGCCCCCAATACTGCTCGTAATCAGTCTTCTGCTCATCGCTCACAATACACACTCCTGTTCACTGGAAATGGTTCCTCAGGACAGAGAGCCGGCACCGCCAAGTTTGATTAATGTTGGTGCAACTTGGTGAAAGTGATTCTGTAAACCAACTACACTACATGCACCAGATACACTTTATGCATGGTTTTACCCCACATGTGGTGGAGCAATGCACACCATGCACCACATATACCTTATGCATATACGAAATCGTGGCTCTTAATCAGTGGGTTCAGGGTTCAAGTCCCTGGTGAGTCACCTAAATATACGGTTGGGGAACACGCCGTACCCCCCACATGTACTGGTTTGAGAGCCTGGTTTTTGACCAGGCTCTCTTCGTTGGTGCAACTGTGCTATTTTGCCGTCTTTGCTATACTCTGCATCTCCTTTTCTGCACTTGCGAATTCCACCCGCAGCGAAGTGACTAACTCGTCCATTAACTATCCAGCAATCCCTACGCTTTCCCAGTGGGATTGAAATAGCCGGTAGGATAAACCCTTCTGCGCCCGGGAGCGTGGATTGAAATTCTTTGCCTGTGGGTGAGACTGGAGCCTTGGTGGTTGCTCCCCATGCGGGGAGTGGTGCGTGTTCACGTCGCAAGTACTTGGACCCGGCATTCTTCCAAGCAGCGTGGCCGGTCACGAGACGTAGATATTTACCCGGTTATTTTGGTATGCGTCATACACGTGCTGGTAGACCGCATCACATTTTTCGCGGAAGAGGTGCGTATCATAGGCGGCGGGGAGCTGGTCGAGTTGCTCTTCAATGGCCAGCTTGACGGCGGCGCGGGTCTGCTGGTGTTTGCGCCAGTCGAGCACTAATTTCTCAGCACGAAGGGTGTGCAGCAGTTCCCGTGAAACTTTCTTCACCTGGTCGCGCTCGGTCTTGGTGAGCTTGACGTTGGGGCGGGTGAGCAGGTCGAACAGGGCCAGCTCTTCCTCGCTGAGGCTCTCTGAGATGCCGCGCTGCTCTTCCTGGTTGAGGCTCTGGGCGAAGGTGATGAGCTGGGCAAAGAATGCGTCCAGGTTTTCCACCCCGGCGTTATACTCCTCAATCATCTTCTGGTACTGGTCGTAATAGTTCATCCGGCTGCGGTTCAGGCGGATCATCCGCGCCAGCTTGGCGTTGATCTTGCCGCGCAATTTTTCGATTTCGATGTGCTTATGGCCGCGCTCGAACTGCTGACGTAGCGTCTCAAAATCCACCTGGCTGAGATCAACCCAGTGGCGGGGACGCTCTCCTTCATTGATCTGCTTGGAGACGATGGGGTTACGGATGATGTAGCCCTGATCTTTTGGCGCGATGGAGTCATCCAGCAGTTCTTCTACCTGGCCCATTACGGCAGAGATATCGGGGGGCAGAGTCAGGCTGAGGATTTTCTGGGCGATGACGACGATGGCTTTGCGGTCTGGGCCGAACTCGTTGGCGGCAAAGTCAGGCAGGATGGCGTGGAATAGGGTATCGACCTGTTTGGCACGCAGCAGGTACTCGCGCTTGATCTCATCGTTGGACACCAGCGCATCGACGGCATCATCCATAAGTTTGACGACCATGAAGCCTTCAGCTACCTTGATGGCATCCAAATCGATGTAGTATGAGGATAGAAATTCCCGCGTGGATTGGATGCTCTTGCGCAGGTCGGCAACTAGTGCTTCTTTGGCCTTCACCGGCATCTCGCCTTCGGCTGCTTCTCCGCCTGCTCCGGTGCCGTAGATGGCCAGGGCTTTTTGCAGATCGCGGAACACGCCGATGTAATCGACAATCAGGCCGTTGACCTTGTCGCGGAAGACGCGGTTGGCGCGGGCGATGGTCTGCATCAGCGTGTGGTTGCGCATGGGCTTGTCGAGGTAGATGGTGGAGCAGGCCGGAGCGTCAAAGCCGGTCATCCACATGGCGCAGACAAACACCAGCCGTAACGGAACGGTAGTTCCGTCGTCGTCGGGGTCTTTGAACTTGGTCGCCAGGTCTTGTTCGACCATGCGCTTGCGGTGCGGACGGATATCCAGCCCCTTGGCCTTCATATCCTCGATTTCATTCTGGCCTTGCGATACAACCACGGCCATATCGGTGGACTTCATGAAGTCGAGCTTTTCCCTGAGCGCCTGGCCTTCTTCATTATTACGCTCAGCATCGGGCATGCCTTCCCATCCGGCTTCCAGCCCGGCCAGTTCGGTCTTCCAGTACTTGCTCACCTTGTCGTACATGCGCACGGCTGTGGCCTTGTCGATGGAGATGACCATCGCCTTGCCCTTGTAGCCCCGGCTGAGGAAGTGCTGCACGATATCCTTGGCCACTTTTTCCAGCCGGTCATTTCGGGTGATCAGGTGATATTCGCGACTGAACTCGCGTTCCAGGCGGCTCTCCTGGTCTTCATCCAACATGGCGTTGTCGAGCAGGTCGGACATGTCGTTATTGAGGTCAGGATTGATGAGCTGGAGTTCGGGGATGCGGTTCTCATAGTAGAGCGGGACGGTGGCTTGGTCATCCACCGACTGCTTGAAGTTGTAGATGCTGACGTAATCGCCGAAGACTTGCCGCGTGCGCTCCTCGCCGGCCATCAGCGGGGTGCCGGTGAATCCAATAAAGGCGGCGTTGGGTAGGGCGTTGCGCATGTTGAACGCCAGCACATCATACTGGCTGCGGTGGGCTTCATCCGTCATCACGATGATATCGGAACGCTCCGAAAGCACCGGGTAGGTCTGCCCACGGTCGATGTGGAACTTTTGGATGAGGGTAAACAGGTAGCGGTGATCTTCGTGCAGGAGCTGCTGCAAATGCTCGCCGCTGGCGGCACGGACGCTCTTCTCGCTCTCGGTGACAGCTGCACAGTCGGCGAAGTTTTTGTAGATCTGGTCGTCCAGCTCCTGCCGGTCGGTGACGATGAGGAAGGTCCAGTTGCCGGGCAGTTTGCGCAGCACCTTTTGGGCAAAGAAGACCATCGAGAAGGATTTGCCGCTGCCTTGGGTGTGCCAGAAGACGCCGAGGCGGCCAGCGCCTTTGCTGCCCTGGTTCTCGCGCAGTTTCTGGACGGACTCAAAGGCGTTGTTGACGCCCAAGTACTGGTGGTTCTTGGCAATCACCTTGATCAGCCCACCAGCCTTGCCACCCTTTTGCGCTGCTGCGATCTTAAAAATGGTGAAGTTCTCCACCAGGTCGAGCAGGCGTTCCGGGGTGCAGGTGCCGCGCAGGACGGTTTCGAGCGAGATGATGCCTTCCTCACCCTCGCTGTTGATCTTCTTCCACTCGTTGAAATGCTCCCACGGCGAGGTGACGCTGCCAACCAGCGCCTCACTGCCGTTGGAGAGGACGATCAGCCCGTTGTACCAGAACAGGTGCGGGATGGTGTCTTTGTAGTCCCGCAGGTTGTCGTCGTAGGCGTGCTTGAGGTTGACCTGCGCGGCTTTGAGTTCGATGAACAGCAGAGGGATGCCGTTGATAAAGCCGACCAAGTCGGTGCGGCGGGTGTGCATCTCGCCGGTAATCCATAACTGCGAGACAAGCAAGAAGTCATTATTGCGCGGATGCACCCAGTCAATCACCTGCACGTTCTCGACCGTCTCGGCATCGTCCGCGTCGCGGAAGGTGACTCGCACTCCCTCTTTGAGCATCCGGTACACTTCGCGGTTGGCTTCTATTGGGGAGAGGGAAGAGCGGTCACGAGCCAGTTCTTCGGCAGCTAGGCGTCGGACTTCATCGGGCAGGTTGGGGTTGAGCCGCTCCAACGCTGAGAGCAGGCGTGTAAAGAGGACCACCTCACCGGCATTCTCACGCTCTAGAAACCCTGCTACACCAAATTGTTCATGATAAGCAACTATAGTATCCCAGCCGAGAGATTGGAGGAGATTAATCGATGGTTGTTCTATCGATGTGTCTTCTGAGTATGGGTTATTCATGTAATAGGTTGCTTGTTCTACTCAGTTTCTCGTGTAATGGAAACCTAAATTGGGGATAATGCAGCCTGTTTTTTTAATAGCTCCATTGCTTTATACGCGCCATTAATTTCAACTGCAAACAAAAAGGTATCAAAGAATTCATAAATTGCCTCAACGAGGTCGAACCCTCTTAGATTGGACATATTATACAGTCCAACCATCAAACTAATCATAACTACCAAAATCCCTAATTGGAATCCGGCTTTGCTTCTGGACTTGATGAGGAGCGCGGTCACAATAGCCAGAAGCCCCATTAGCGCAATAACGTTGATGGCCAAAACTGGTATTAAGTTTGGATTTGTAAACTGAATATAGACAGCGCCACCAAAATTAGCAATTCCCAGATATAAGAAAACGTTATAAGCTGCGATGATTTTCCATTCTGGGTCATCTGCACTTCCAGGGATTACTTGATCTTTAATTTTCATCGCAGGTAATGGATTCCACCAGATAGGATGTTTCCCTTTCTTGATATGTAGTATCAGGCCGTTGGGCAGGGTAACAATATTCCCTTCGCGTGATTTATGAGCATTCTTTATCACACCAACTTCAACACCATCGAATTCGATCTTCACCTCTCTAAACCCATAGGACCATAACACTCTTAATCGTTTGGGTCCACCACGCTCTAAAGCAAAGTTCTTCTTGTAGATGTAAAATTTAGCCATCTTTTCCTCCATGATTGATGCAACTTAGAATATTAGAAAGGGACGTTAGCTTCATCGAGCTATATGAACATTTAGCAATGTTACACAATATCGATTTTGGCAATTTCCACATCGTAACCAAATCGATTCAGTATCCTCGCATGTTTCAGCAGGTTGATCTTGCTGAATATTGGAAGAATATCTACAATTTCTCCGGCACGGCTAGACCCAATCGCATAAACAAATGTAAGGTTTTGTAAATACTGTGCTGGCGGGACCATTTCTAAATCCGGCCATCGCCTTTTAACCTGATCTAGGAATTTTAGTTTGTAACTATCCATGTCTTTGAATAGACTGGCAGAGACTGTTGCCTGAGAGAATAAGTGGCTGAGGGTTGATGAACGGTTTAATTTCTTTACACAAAACAGTTTTTTACCTGGTTCGTAGAAAAGGTCTGCGACTTCTATGCTGCTGCTTGAGCCATCGAAGCGAAAAAGTTCTTTATCAAGATAAAGATAATCCGGTTCTTGACTGTATAGACTGTTGTAAAAACCTTCTTCATATCTCTGCCTCTGTGGATTAATCGGCCAGGATAACAAAGAAACTGTGCATGGTTTAATGCGCTGTCTTATCTCCTGTTCTACCGTTCTTAAATAATCCTGATTTACCGCATACCATTTACCGTTACATAAAATGTAAGTGCAGCCATACAATTGTGTCTCGAAAGTTAGATATTCATAAACTGGTTCGGACTGGGAAACAGGCTGGCCGCTTGAGTCCAGACCTATAATTCGCATCTTTTTCTTGATACTGTCAATGTTCTCGATACACCCATTAATGGCGTTATCATCGATGAACTGGTATATTTCCCGTAAATCTAGGTCTGTTTTTTCTACAATTTCTCCCCATCCACTAATCGAAAAATACGCACATCGGTCATAATCGATTTGATCGGGGTAGGCGATGGATATTTTTAAGTCGGTTATCCGCCGGTTTATTGAATCAACCAAACAATCATCCAGAACTGCGACGATCGTGGAGTCTTTCTCGTACTGAATATAATCAATGAAGGCGAAATCTTGACGGTAGGTTGTTTGTTTATATCGCTCATATAGTTGCTGGCATTTGTTCGCGAGGTCTAAAAAGCTTACATCCGTTGTTATTGTAAGGCTGTCTGAACCGCCGATCTTGGTCCCCAGTCCCTGGTCGATGCAGTTTCCGAGAATTACTCTCAAGATGTCAGCATCAAACTGGAAACCAAACTCATTAAAGTCCGTTGCAAGGTTTGACGCTTCCTTCCTTTGTAGGGTTTGAACCCCCAGGCTTTTTACATCCATTGATTTAATTTTCTTTGAGTCGATGGAATTCAGTGTTGTCTTTAATCCAAAATTCGGTTCTATTTTGTCGCGGTCTATGATATGAAAACCAAAGCCTTCGGATATTGCGAAAATTCTAGGACCATCAGGAGTATCAATTCGTAGAAAAATAATTAAGGAGTTAGTGACGTTTGCCAAACCATTCAGACGGCCGATCTCCACATATGGTTCTACAAATCCTGTCCACTTTGGTGTTTTCGGAATCCCACGCACAAGAAAAATTTCGTAATCAATGCCGCCTGCGTTTTGGCTTCCCCGAATAGCCTCGTACTGACGATGCTCTGTGATCGGTTTTAAACAATCCTCGAAGGATTCGACGGTTTTCTTGCAAAGATAGATATTCAGTTTTTTCATTTCCCCCTCCATGTGTGGGTGATTAAGGATGTTAGTTTGTTTCCACTATATCTAAATCCTTTACCTCTAATTCACCACTAATAAGCCGCGGAAGCAGCAGACCGCGCTGCTGTCGTAGGTTTCTGTTTCGGAAAACCAGGTTCTCTATTAATGACACAATGTTTTCAATTACTTCATTAAATTTTCGCAACACGTGCTCAGGAGGCAAATTAACGGAATATTTCTTTAAGATTTCCCAGTTGGCTCTGGGCATCTTTGTTCCCTGCGATGTTTGAGTGGCCTGGGCAACAAAGTCATCACTGAAGGTCGTCATGAGGACTAAGCTAAAATATTCAACGGAAAGAGGCCGTATCACAATAGCATCCGATGAACAAACACCTTCGACTGGTGCGGGTCCCACTTTATGAAAGTACGGGCGAATTTTTCCGAAAAGAATCTCTCGCTTTTTGAATGCGAGCTTGGTGCTCTGTACCTCTTTAGCAGTTCCCCATTCGCTGAGCGCTAATGACCTTCTAGGAAGATGCTCCAACCCAAAATAGGGTGTTTCAGAGTCTATAGATTCGGGTAGAACGTTTCGACGTACTTCCTCACAAATATCTCCCAATATGATCTTTCTCCACCCCTCCGGTATCTCCTCCATCTCAGACTCCACCAACCGCACACCTTCATGCCCCGAATAGCGGAAGTTGACAAACCACTCACGGTAAATCGCCTGGGACATTTCTTCCAAGATCGCAATGCGGCGGGCGTTGTTTTCGATCAGGTTATCATAGGCCATTAGTACTGAAGCAATTCTTTTTTGGTCGCACAGGTATGGTACTTGTACGACGATTTCAGAAAAGGCAGATTTGCTGATAATTGGAGTAGCTGCTCCGCTAGCCTGTGCCTTTATACGGTCTGTATAGTGCTTTAGCAAGTAGAAAATGAAACGGTAATCATGATCATTCTCATTAACTATGATGGAATTTATTTGTTGATTAGTAAAGCTGGGTTTATTGGTAATACATATCTTCCCAATTGATGCAATACATGTGAAACAAACTGTATTCGAAGGAAGCAAGAGGTTCTTAAGTGATTTACGCCCACTTTCAGAAATATTGCGTTGAACTACAGGGTAAATTGAGCTATCGGAAATATCAGTCGGTGTAATAAACGGATAATCGCCACCATAATAAGCTTGCTCAACAGTAGGAGGTGTTTTCCCAGTTACCACTCTCCCCAAATCACCTATCCTTAATGATCGAAGTGATATTTTTGTAGCCATTACCCACCTAATACTTGTCGTACATATTGCGAAACGATAGTCTCTAAATCTTGTGCTTCAATATTTAGCCGCTCCAACTCCTCGGTAAGCAATTCTAGTTTCTCATTGAAGTCATAATCCTCATTTATCTTATCTACTACTCCCACAAACCGTCCTGGATTCAAACTCCAGCCTTGAGCCTCGATTTCAGCCCTGGATGCTACCTTGCATAACCCCGGCACATCACAATACCGCTTCTGCGCGAACATCGTTTCCAGTGTGTCAAGTTGAGTGGTGGGCAGAAGATAGTTTTTGCGGTCAAATACAAAGCCATTCAAATCCTCGCCGCGATACAACCGGACAATCGAGGAAAGTAGGCCGATCTGCTCGGGGGTAAACTCGCGGTGGGCTCGGTCAATCTGCTTGTAGATGCTGCGTGCATCCAGGAACAAAACTGTATCAACGCGGGCCGTGCCTTTCTTGCCCTTATCTAGGAACCACAGTGTCACCGGCAGGGTCACGTTGTAGAAGAAGTTCGAGCCAACCGCCACCATGATATCCACCGCACCATCTTGAATCAACTGCCTGCGAATGTCACTTTCCGATTGGCGCGCATCACTGGCGGAGTTGGCCATTACAAAGCCGGCTCGGCCGGTGCTTTTTAGGGCGCTGTAGAAGAGCTGAATCCAGATGTAGTTGCCGTTGTCGGCGCGGGGCATACCAAAGGGGAAGCGGGCAACATCATCCTTGATCTTGTCTTTGTCGATGCCGTTGACGTTGAATGGGGGATTGGCCATCAGGAAGTCGAACTTGCCGACCAGATTGTGCGGGTTATCGTAGTAGCTGTTCGACTGCCGGATATCCCCATGCAGGCCGTGAACGGCCAGGTTCATGCGGCACAGGCGCACCGTCTCGGCCACCCGTTCCTGCCCGTACACGCTGATGTCGCTCAACTTTCCCTGATGACGGTCGACAAACGCCGCCGACTGGACGAACATACCGCCCGAACCACAGGCCGGGTCAAAGACGAGACCGTGATAGGGTTCGATTATTTCAACGATCAGCTTGACGATTGAAGTGGCGGTGAAAAATTCACCCCCCCGCTGGCCCTCGGTCAGCGCGAAGTTGCCCAGGAAGTACTCGTAAATCCGGCCAAAGGCGTCGCCTTCGATATCCATCGGCACCGAGTTGAAGATTTTCAGCAGCTCCACCAGCACACTGTTTTCCAGCCGGTTGTAGGTCTTGGGCAGCACGTCTTTCAGGTCGGGGTTCTTGTCCTCGATAGCCTTCATCGCGTCGTTGATGGCCTTGCCCAGGTTCTCGCCTTCTGGGAGCTTAATGAGGTTGTTGAACCGGGCTTCTTCGGGGATGTAAACCACGCCCTTTGCGTGGTAGTTCGCTTCGGTGATTGCGCGGCGGCCAGAAGTGCCCTGGCTTTCGATCTCGGCCTTGGCCTTGGCGAAGCGCACGTCGGCATAGCGCAGGAAGATCAGCCCCAGGACGGGGACGGAGTATTCGGTTGCTTTCAGGCGAGAGTTGGCGCGAAGCTGGTCGGCTGCGGTCCACAGCCGCTTTTCGAGTTCAGAGTTGTTCCCAGGCATGAGAATCCTTTAACGTTGTAAGTGTGGCTCCAGTCCTTGCCCCACCAATATTTGGCTGAAACCAATGTGAACATTTTTATTATAAGGTGTTTCTGCCAAACGTTACCGGTTGAGGGGTATTCGCCACCTTGCCTCGGTAATTCGAGAAAACTGGGTTACGTGTACGATGACTTCTGTTACGCTTTGATCGCTAAAATCGACTTCAATATTCAGTCGATATCCATCAACGGTGCTATCACAGGAGTTATCCAGATCAAAGGACTGGTTAGCCGGTACGACGACGTTCGTTTCTGGGCACCAAAATGAGCGATTGTAAAAGCCTCTTACCGTCAAACTCCGCCCACCACCCGTACTGGCCAGAAAGTCACGATCTGCATAAGTGAGAATTAAATCCGAATCGGTGTAATTTCGGAAAAGAAAGCGCGCATTGACCCCATAATAAAATGAGTCGCCTGGATTAAGGTTGAATTCGGTTAACCGCAATCCAACACCATTCTGCCGCCATTCTTCCCCAACGTTAAGAATAGTTCCAGGAGGCGTGTCTGGGATCGGGGTGTTTGTCGGGGCAGTCGTAGCAGTGGGACGAGGAGTAGATGTATTTGCCGGTTGGGGAGTATCGGTTACGGTAGGAGATGCAGGAGCATCTGTATTTGTTGGTTGAAAAGTAAACGTAGAGGTCGGTTTTTGCACAGCCTCCGTATCTACTGCGGCTACACTGGTCGGGTTAGGTGGTGTGGGGGATGAATCTTTGGCCCCAATCTCATACCCGGTCCATAAAATAGCCACAAGTAAAAGAAGCGCCGCAAGAGATCCTGCGATCCTTTTCTGGCTTTTCTGTGTGAGCAGCGGAACAAAGATTCCGATCACCGCTGCTGCCAAAAACAGAACGATTTGAAAGAAAAAGTCTCTCATGATGTTTGCTCGTGTGCGAACGGTTCTTTTATTAGGAAAGGATTTTGTAACGGAAGATCCTTTTAATTTTACTCGAATTGCAGCAAACTTCCGCCACGGTCATATCACCAGAATTGCGCAATCCACGCCCAGGGCTCTAATGCTGAAAAAGGTAGTATAGCCGGCAGCATGGCCCAACGGATTGCAGCCTTGCTGCCGGAGTATAGGTCCGCATCCACCCTTTCAGTTGACCGACAAATATACTCTATCGTTGAAATGATACCTGAAAATGCATATAATATTGGACAGTAGAAAACTCCTTTGGCTGGTTATCAAATGCAGCACTATCATTTATCCCCTGAGTTCAGAGAAAAGATCAATGCGGCTGAACAGGTGGTTCTTGCCCTCGAAGCGAATGTTGATCTCGATGCTTTAGCTTCTGTATTGGTAATATCCAGCTTATTGGACATACTTAACGTTAGAAACGTTATCATAACCACGCTCCAACCACCGAAAAAGTATCAAGGGTTGCCTGGGATTGAAAAGGTGCAGGTAGGTCTCACTTGGGAAGAACTGCAAAGCCAACTTAACGCCCCAGAATGGATTATCGTATCGGATATAGGTGATCTGCATCAGCTTGGCGATCTCTGCGTTCAGCAAAGCCAATTATTTGCTTCCACGCCAATTATGCAAATTGATCACCATATCGAGAACGATGTCCCAGCCAGCTTTTCCTTCATTGATGCAAAAGCCGCAGCAGTTTGTGAAATGGTGGGTTACATATTGGAAGACTTATCGATTCCTATGACCGCAGATATGAGCACGCTGCTGTTGGCGGGGATTTATGCGGATACCCTTTCATTCACTTCTCCAGCCGTCACAACAAGAACGTTAAATATGGCAGCCTCTCTTGCGGCAAAAGGAGCCGATATTCTGTTGGCATCACACATCTCGGGCGGTTATTCGATTAAGCAGTGGCGGTTGTGGGGTGAGCTGCTAGAGAATGCCGAGATACGTCATGATGGACACATCATCGTTGCCACCGTTTCGCAAGAAATATTGCGCAGATATGATATGCAGAGCAGCGAAGTTTCTGGCCTGGCCAATTTATCTGCTGAAATTGAGAACGTGAAAGGTTTTGCACTTCTGCGGGAACAAGAAAACGGCGATATTCGCGTAAGTTTCCGTTCGCCCGGCATTTTGCCAGTTGTTCAAGTTGCCGAGTTTTTTGGCGGTGGTGGCCATATCTATGCCGCAGCCTGCACCATCAAGCAGGTTTCTCTGGTAAATGCACGAAAAGCGATCCTCCGCCAGTTTGAAGTGATATATAAATAATTCTATTACCTTGATACAACAGATCAAAAGGACAAAGATTTGTGTTAACAATAGGGTTAATGATATGACAAGCATTCAAAAAGGGGGCGTATGTTAGAAATTAACGAACAAAATTATCCACTTGAAACTATCTGGGAAGGTGCGCTGGAGAGTAAAGAAACCATTCGGGGGCAAAACCTTCCGGTTATTAGCTTAAGCAAACCGCTCTGGTGGGACGACCCACAGATTCTCGGTAAAGCGTGGGTCAGACCGGCTGGTGGAAAGCAGTATGGCATGGTGCGATTTAATTTTTCGCTGCGTCCTGAAAAACAGCAGGAAATCCGTCAGGTGGAGTTTACTGTTTATCTGGTTCAGCGGGCACAATGTAATACGACATTTTACGATCTTTTTCCCAAACAGATCAACGATGACTTAAGTGGCGAGATTTCGGCTAGCATCGGCCCTGAACTGAAATTTGCCGGCAACGAGGTAAAAGTTGGGGGTGTGGGCGTAAAGGTCCATACAAAACAATCCTTCCCGGTGGTTGTAGCCAGCGGGGTTGGTGAACAGGTAGCGCAGTGGCGTTTTGTGAGCCGCCCATCTCACCCATTAACCGGAAGTCAAAGCGTCTTCGCAATCATCGAATACAAGGATGAATCACTGCCAATTCACGCTAGCCTGCACCTGGATGTTACCGTAGCATCCTTTTTTGGCCCTGTGCACGGTATTCTTCCACAGACAGAGACCCAGCGTCTCCACTGGATCTCGGGATGAGCCTTTATGATCCCAATCCAGTTCCAGACGGTTAACGGGCTAACGGTTCTACTTCGACCTGCGCGAGTAGAAGATCAATCTAAGATTATAGAAAATATTGGTCTTGTATTGGCTGAAAAGGTTTTTTTGCAAACAGATCAGTTTGTCTTAACGCCTGGCTGGATTAAGGCATTTGCGGCAAGTTGTGATCCACACCAGGGCAGCCTGCTCCTCGTTCCAGAGATTGATGGTCAGTTGGTGGGGCATTTACGAGTTCACCCAGGTGAATATGGGGCAAAAGACCGGCACGTAGCTTCACTGGGGATCGTTTTAATTAATGGCTACCGGGTGATGGGCATTGGCAAAGCAATGTTAAAAGCAGCGGTGGAATGGTGCGATCGGGCAGGATATGAAAAAATGGAAGTTTCTGTTCTTTCGACCAACCAGCATGCAATTCACCTTTTTGAGCAGTTTGGTTTTCAAATCGTAGGAGTGCTCAAACGGCAGTTAAAAATTGGCCCCGATTATGTGGATGAATTAATCATGGATCGCATGGTAACAGCGACAGGCTAAGTTCAACTTGCAATCATTCTTAGAGGGACAATGGACGAATTAATCGATCGAAGCGAAGAACGAATAATTATTGAAGATGCATTGCGGAGTATTGACGAGAAGAGCATTCTCCCAAAGTATATCTTTGAATTTTACGGCCTGTCGGGTATTGGCAAAACCTGGCTGCTTGATTACAACCGCAATCAGGCAGCAAAATATATGATTGCTTCCACGCGGGTAGATCTCAACACGATGGTGGAATCCGCCTGGGGCAGCCGGTTAAGGATCATGGACAGCATCATTAACCAGCTGATGGTTTTTGGCGGACCCTTCCCCAGTGATTACCGGGCAGCGGTTCACGAGATATCTACCCACCCAGATACACGGCTTTTGGCTGATCATGAAATAAAACCGGCTGCCGAAGCATTTATCGCTTATTTTGACGCATGGCTCCGAGATAAAAAAGGGGCCATGTTGATCTTTGATGATGCGGATCAGTATGGAAAAGAAATTATGCCCTGGCTGGTCAAAAGTATTTTGAAACCGCTGGTCAAAGGCCACTACCCCAACCTGATCATTATCCTGGCGGGACGAAAGTCGCTGGAGGATTTGGGCCCTGAAATCATTAAAGTCAAGCGGGAGCCGGCCTCTCGTATTAAACCATTTACGCCCGAGTTTACCCGCATGCAAATTATGGGCGGCAGCAGCCCTTATGTTAATTTAGCCGATACATTGCATGAGCTGACCCAAGGGCTTCCACAATGCACAGACTTTGTCCTTAAACATCTTAAAGAAAACCACCCTGAGATCATCCTTTCTCAGGGGTTGGATAAACAGGAACTGCTAAATTTTATAGGTGATGAAATTATTCCAACCTATATTAGCAGGCAGGCAGAAGAATATGAACGCCCGCTGATCCTGCTGCTTTCGTATGCTCGCCGATTTGAATTGAATCTACTCAAGGAACTGATCGAAAAATTTAGCCTCGAATTTGAGCTGGAATATAACACATCGAGACAAGCAATCAATGTATTATTGTTTCGGTTGACAAACAACACTTCCCTGGTCAGTTTAGCGCCAGAAGAAGGTGGTTATGTCCTTGATAAGCTTTTGGCAAAATTAATACAAACGAACGAACGCTTCACCGCGCCCAAACGTTACACGGAGATCCATAAATTCTTAATGAATTGGCACTTGAATCTCTTACCCAATGGTGGAGGCAGCGACGTGCGCGATGTGGGCGACGCCATCTATTATATGGTCCAGTCCTATAGCGGGTTAATCCAAGCTGGTGAGATCAGTGAAAAGGAAGCCAGAGATAATATTGAGGCATTCTTCCAGACGGAATTACAAAAACGATACGCACGCTCTAATTCAAACAAATTTGATTATACGAGTGAACTAGGCGACCGGCTGCGTAAGGACACTGAAATGGATGCCGTGTTACCAGGGATCTGCGCCGGGCTGCGCTCTCGATTAAGTGACTTTATCATTGCCAACCAGCCGGTGCCGTATTCAGTTCTATCGATCAAAATCAATAACAGTGTCAATGTAAGCCTCAACAGTCTGCATGATGCGGTCGTCCGGGAGGGCCATCTAAATAATTTTGCTCAAGCGGCTAACATTCACGTTAGCGAGTTACTCGGGGACTTAGATTCCCTGGACTCTACAGCCTGTAAGCGAATGTTTAATCTTTCTCTCCCTGCCCATATCCAGGACAGGATCAAAGAAATCGACACGCCAATCCGCATCGAAACAAACTATGCAGACCAGGCCTGGGAGCTCATGCACGATGGGCAAGATTTCTTATGCCTGCGCGTGCCGGTGGGGCGGCTACCTGTGATGCACAAAGAAGTTCGCAAGAATAAGCATCTTTCTAGTTGTAGACCGCGCGTCTTGCTGATAGGGGACGCCAATGAGGATTTGCCACAGGCCAGGCAGGAAGTTTTGGAGATCCGGGATATGCTGGCCGACCGGGCAGAAGTGGTGACGCTGATTGGGAAAGAAGCCACTTTGACTGCTTTCACCGATCACCTGGTTGTGGACACGCCTGTCTTTGATATCATTCATTTCGCAGGTCATGCCTATAGTAATCTGGAAAATCCCCAAGAGCCCAAGCTTGCACTTTCATTCTCAGATGAAAAGGTTGAGCCGGATATTATTCAGGGTTCGCTGAAATACTCGCCGATCGTCTTTTTGAATGCCTGTGCAGCCGGTTTCGCGCAATCTGGACAGCTGCCTGGTGGATATTTAGGCTCCTATACCAGTGGGATGATCACCGCGTTTCTGATTGGCGGCGCCCGGGCCTGTATTGCGCCCTTGTGGCCAGTACCAGATGGGGCCGCACGCAATTTTGCCATAAAGTTTTACCAGAGAATATTAGAGGGGGATCGGTTAGGTGAATCGATCCGCCAGGCCCGCCTGTATTCTCGCGATATAGAAAAACAGATGAAGGTCTGGGCTGCTTATGTTCTGTATGGAGACCCCACCTTAAAGATCGTTTAGCAACATGGAGTGAGAGTGATGTCCGATATTGCTGTCAATAAAGAGGTTTTTGTAGGTCGTGAGGCAGAACGAAACGAGTTCCATGAGCTGCTAAGACTCGAGGGGACTGGGTATTCCATTTACCACTTATACGGCGATGGAGGCATTGGAAAAACCCGGCTGCTGCATTGGTGTATCAAGGAAAGCGATCGCCTTAATCAGATTATGACAGGGGAATGGGTACCGGAAGAAGGCAGCTTGCTTGAGCAGACGGCACAACATCTTTCTACCCGAGGATTACAGCAGGTACTGGTTACGGGTGATTTGATCGATTTTTATAAAACGGGTGTCCATACCCTGGATGGTTTATTGAAAGAAATCGTACGACAGATTGGCCCTCAATACTTCGACCGTTTTCAAGAGTTGCTGCCTGTTTTAGAACAAGAAACGTCGCCAACCAAGCACAAGGATCTTATCGAGCGTCTACGAGAAGCTTTCTCGGAAGGATGCCAGGCGCTCTCAGCCAAGGCAATGATCATCCTGCTGTTTGATACGTTTGAAGCCGCCGGATGGCTTGGTGAGAACCTATTGAGAGAAGTGCTGCCAGGCTTTACTCAAAACACAATGGTTGTGGTCGTCGGACGCAAGCGAGCGGATTTCTTGTCCAACCAAAAGACGGCCGTGCGGATTCATCCAATTACGCCGTTCTCTCCGTTGGAAGCCGTCGAGTTATTCCGGCAGCGAGGACTGTCAGAGGAGATTGTGCAGGACGACCAAGTTAAGCAAATCTCTGAAATGGTGAGAGGACGCCCGATTTACCTGATGCTGGCGGCGGACTGGATTGAAAATGGGGAAGGATCCGTCGAGGGACTGATAGAGCCAAATGACGATCTGGGTAGAGCATTGGTGCGGCGAATCTTGCGGCTGTTTGATCTGGAAAGTCAGGCTATTTTATACCTCGCCTGGATCTGGCGTTGGGGAAACCCGGCTTTGCTAGCCCATCTGCTAGAAATTTCGCTCGAAGATGTGGATAAGCTGATCACCGGCCTGTCCCGCTTTTCCTTCATCAAATATCGGCCACCTGTCCGCTCAAATCATCCGGATGGGAAGGATTACGCTGGAAACTGCCTGCTCCATGATGAGATGCGCGACCTGGTACAGTTATATTGCTGGGACGAACTGGATCGCACCGGGGGCCAGCGGCGCTACTTAAATGAAATGGCGATCAAATATTACGAGCGCTACCTGTTGGAGCGGGAAGGCGAGGAAGTGACCAGGGGACTGCGTAGGGCAAACAGCTCCGAGAGCCGCAACTATCAGGCAGAGTGGGTCTATTATCTACTGCGCCATGATTTTGCACGCGGGTGCGAAGTAGTTGGGTCACTCTTCCATGATGCATACGAGAAGCACGATATTTCCTTTTGCCAGCAGCTTCTAGATGAGTTCAGTCGCCCTGAGTTCGAGGCTAAAATCTCCCCGTCCGATTGGGCAGAATACCGCTTCCGGCAAGGGCTACTCTGGTATCAACGCGAACGTTATAAAGAGGCTGAACAGAACTGGCAAAAGACAATCAGCCCGAATCCACCCAACCCGAAAATTCAGGCATCCAGTTTGAAGTGGCTGGTTGAAATGAGCGGTGATACCGGGCGAGTTTCCGAAGGCATGGTATACGCCGAAAAAGCTGAAGCTGCGTACCAAAAGCTGATCGAGCAGGAGCCAGGCAACGTAGTTCTGAAACGCGAACTAGGCGAGGTTTTCAATAATTGGGGCCGCCTGTACCGGATCAAGGGGAACCTTTTGGAAGCCGCCAAATACTATCGCAGGGCAATCGATATGTACAAGGATCTGCCAGAGGCAGAGGTTAATAAAGGCCGCGCTCGAACCATCAATAATCTGGGTTTTGTTTACCGCGAGTTGGGTGACCTAAACCAGGCTAAGACGCTGTGTGGGCTAGCATTGCATATTCGCCGCAGAATCAATAACAAATATGAACTGGGGTTAAGCTTTAATACCCTAGGCATGGTGCTGGAAGAGGATGGCAATCTAAGCGACGCTGCGAATTCCTATTACCGCGCCCTAGAAATTTTTGACGAAATCGAATCTCAGTATGGTCGTGGATTAGCCTTAATAAACCGAGGGAGACTTTACCGCTCAATTAACGATTTCGACAAGGCTTACGAAGTGCTAACTGTTGCAAAAAACATTTTTGAGAAGGTTGGCAATCGCGAGCAGTTAGCACAAGCGCTTCATGAATTGGGCTGCGTCTACCGAGGACGACGCAAACCAGGGGATCGAGAGCTGGCTAAAGAGGCATTTGAATGTTGTATCGAGCTTGCCGAGAGCTATAGCGGCAATTACCTTGTCGCCAATACGCTGATCGAACTGGCCCGTATGTATGAACGCTCACAGCAGGTAGAAGAAGCCAAGCAGATGCTGGAAAAGGCTGAAATAATTATCGACCAGAACGCATTTTACTACTTGATGAGCCTAACTTCTTGGGTTCGGGCTAATATCTTCTTTGAAGAGGGCATACAGTTAGAAAAGGGTGGCAAGCACCCGGAAGCACAAAGCTATTTCCATAAGGCGTTTCAGCTTTATATCGATTCTGTCGCGTCATGTATCAACCAGGAAGGTTCGAACTTCACCAGTCGTCGGGCGGAGCGGCATTATTACCACGTGCTCGACTTCATCCAGGGGAGACTTCATTCTCGGCCATCGGCAGAAGTATATTCCTATGCCGAAATACTGATAAATAGTTGGCGAGAAAGAGGATATACAGACCGCTTTAATGATTTAATTAAGCTCTGTGAACTGTCCAAGTCGGTTGCGAATCACCTATGAGGTTCAACGAGAGCCACATGAAAGAAGAAAAACCAATCATCCTCTTTGAGAGGAAACAAAGTCCAGTGAACCCGGCTACCCTGGGAGATTGCGCGTGTGGTACTGTGGAACTGCAGTTTCAAACTGCTACCCCATTGAGTGAGAGGTATGATGGGCAAACCTCTTTATGGACCCTACCAGAACTGCGTTGGATCCCCATTGACACAAAATTTTCGCTGGCTTATTCGCCCTTCCTACCGGCGCGCAGCGCAGTACTAAACCAGGCCGCAATCACTGCATTGGAGTCTTTCGCTACTGGGCGACAGCCATGCACCGATGAAAATGATCTTGTGCAGAACTTCCTGGAAACTGGCCTGCTTTACAGCCCCGCGGAAGACCCACACTCGCAACCGGCTCCGTTCGTCGCCTGGCTCCACCTGACAGGGCGTTGCAACCTAGCCTGTGATTACTGTTACGCTCCCATCTCACACCATACGATGAGCATAGCAACCGGCCAGCAGGCTGTCCGTATGGTTTTTCAATTGGCCAAAGAACGCCAGGCATCCAAAATTCGGCTTAAGTTTGCAGGGGGTGAGCCGCTACTGAACTTCAACACAATGGTAGCAGCCCATGTCTATGCAGGACAACTCGCCCTAGCAAATCAACAAGACGTCGAAAGCATCCTGATCACCAATGGTACGCTGATTAATCCGGTCCATATCGATTGGTTGGTGGCAAACAATGTGCAGGTGGTGGTTTCTATGGATGGGATCGAAGGCGCTCATGATATTCAGCGCCATTACAAAAACCACCGGAGGGGCTCATTTGGTGAAGTACAGCATGCGATTCAAAGTTTGATTGAGGCCGGTTGTGCCCCACACGTAATCATTACTGTTACGGGAAGGAACGTTGGCAAATTAACTGAAACGATCACTTGGCTGAGACAACGCAACTTGAGTTTTGCGATTAATTTCTATCGTAGACATACCGGCTCGGATCAGCAGCCCGACCTGGAATTGGATGAAGATACCCTTATCGCGGAATTGACCCGTGCTTTTAAGCAAGTCGATTGGTCAGACTGCCCGTATCCGCTATTAAATTCATTGCTTGACCGGGTGAATCTAATTTCTCCACATCAAAAGCCTTGTGGAGCTGGGGAGGGATTCCTGGTGGTTACCCCTGAAGGGCAACTCGCAGCCTGCCAGATGGATATAGATCATGCATCCGGTAGTGTGTATGATCCGATGCCCGAACGATCCTTCCAACGTGTGACAAGTCATTTCGCAAATCCTGCTGTCGATGAAAAAGAGGACTGCGCGTCATGCCCCTGGAAGCTCGCTTGTGCTGGCGGGTGTCCAGACTTGACCCGCCGGCTCACTAATAATCCATATGGGCCTTCCACATTCTGCCGGGTGTACCGGGAATTAATACCAGAAGTACTAAAGTTAGAAGGTCAACGCTTACTGAACAGAGCAGTGAAATATGGAATGCTTGAAGCAACCGACTGAAAAATACAACGATATTACAAGGTAGGTATGAAACACGTGCTCCTGGTTCAACTATACAGCGAGTTACAACCCGCGAATGTTGAGCCCTTTGCCATCGAAGTCCTGGCTGGTTTCTTAGAAAAACAGATTCCGAGCTGCAAAGTCAACTTAGCAGTAATCAATCCTTTGGCTAAGGGTAAAGGGATCAATGAATTTACTGGTGAGCTTGCAGCATGTCCATATGACATTATTGGTTTTTCTATACCGCAAGGTACGATCCAAACGGCATTCCAAGTACTGAATGCAGTAGAAGATTATTATCAGCGCAAAGTTCGTCCCATAATTCTGCTCGGCCATTCCTTACCAACCAACACCCCTGATACCTTTTTAAGTAGATATCCCTGGGCCATTATCGTTCACGGCTGGGGTGAGAGTGCACTGAAAGCCATAGTTGAATCAGCGCAGCCGGTGGATTTTCAGAACATTCCTGGCATTTATTACACTGTTGATCATAAGATAAACATCAATAAGAGCCCAGAGATGATAATACCCGTTTCACCGGAACGTCTTGACAGCCGCTATTACTTTAATCGTGTAGAGACTAGCAGGGGATGTTCTTATAACAGGTGCACTTACTGTTTGCGCCCGAACATCCATACAGCAAAAGCGAAATGGATGCGTATCCCTAGTCAGCAGGTGTTCGACACAATTAAAAACCTTAAGCAGCAGGGTATCACAGAATTCACCTTCGCTGATGAGGATTTCTTTGGAAATGATTATGGTTTTGTTGAAGAATTAGCTCTTGGTATTCAAAAGATCGGCGGTATGAAATTCTCGCTCTCGGCAATGATCGATAACTTCTTCTCAGATGAAGCAACCTGCCAGGAAAATGAGCGCCGTCTTCAAATGTGGAAAATGCTACACGAAGCAGGACTCACACTGGTATATTGCGGACTGGAGTCACTTTCCCACTCACAGTTAAAGCGTTATGGCAAGCGGCTAAAAGATGTCAATGCGATAACCAATGCTGTAAACATTGCGAAACAGACGCAGATAAAGTTAGAAATGGGGTTCATTTTATTTGACCCTTTTGTAACATTAATGGAATTGCGCGAAAATTTAGACATGCTAAACCGCTCGGGTTTCTGGCAAGATATAAAATCACTGTTTAGCTTTCTAAATGTTTACAAAAATACACCCTACGAGCATTGGCTGCGAAACGCTCACCTGTTGAGTAATTTTAATCCAGATATGTTGTTGTATGAATGGGACTATCTCCATCCTGATGTGGCTTTGATTGCGAGAAAATGCCAACGATGGCGGAATAAATATCAAAATGTTTATGCGGCTTTACGTCATGTAGAACGCACCAGTCTTAGTTCCAACTATGCACATGAATTTCTGGTCTGTTTCCGTGGTCATGATATTCAGTTCCTGGAAAAACTAATTAACAATGAAAAGAATATCTCCTCAGAGGAAACAAACGCAGAATTGAAACAAATTGAGGCTGTAAGAATGTTTTCAATCAACAAGTTATACACTTACCTCAGTAATAGTGATCGCAAATCCCCCGACCTTCTGTTAATAAAAGCCCTTAAGGATTTTGCACGATAAATTAGCAGGTCCATCCTTTTTTAAGATGAGCACCTGAAAGATACGTCACTCCATCTATTTCTGCTGGTATATAAGGCAAATGCCTAACCAGCAGAAACTGATGGTAAGTGATGATCAGGAACGTCCAATTGCCTGACAGCTTTCGCAGCACTTTTGGGCAAAAAAGACCAGAGAGGAGGATTAGTGTAAAAAGCGGAGCAAACGGAGAGTGCTTGAACTATGGCTAACCGACTGGTGCTCGGACAGGTAAAAGTGCATGAAAAAAAATAACGAGATCAGCTTAATAACCCAACTGCTTCTAACCTTGGCAGTGACTGGCTGCATTGTGACCATCGATGCCCTGGGCCGCCATGCAATAAGATGCATTTGCCATGGATTTCATGTACAAAGATCTGGACCTGGGTAGCGGAGGATCGCCTGACGCCCGCCTCCACTGCTCTTCTCCGCTGCATGGGCTGTTTCGCCACACAGTAGGATTCATTTTCTCTGCCTGCCGCTCGGCGGTGAACAGCAGCGTCAATCGCGCTTCGGCATGCTCTGCATCAGACGCTCGACGATGGGCGCGACCTGCTCGGCAAGGTCGAACAGGTCGCGTGGTAAGAGATCGTTATGATAGGTTGGCTACCTTGCGGTTCCCCTATCGTGTGATGAGCGGCAGATACAGCAAGTTCTCGTCACGGAATATGACCGGGTTTGTATCATCAGGGTCGCCAATGTAGGGCGGCAGCCCCATTGCACCATAGTAACTGGACAGCATCTCGTCCCACGCGCTCACCGTTGTGGTCGCGAACATCTGGTGCGCATTGTAGATGGCGAAGAACCGCCCGCTGCGGCTGGGGAAGTAGATTGACAACCCGTTTGACCGGTCAAGGTTCATCATCGTCTGGTCACCTTCGCGGTCTGTCACCAACCCGCTGCCGTGATGCTCTGCGATCACTGCCTGCCGCACCGCGGCTTGCACTGCCGTCGCCGCATTGCGAATACCGCTATCGGTGATCTCCTCTTTGATCTTTCCTGCGAAGTCATACAGGTCCAGGAAAGTATCATCAGTCGTAAGAATATAATCCGAGGTCGAGTCATACACCTGCGTCCGGTCGCGACTGGTCTTGATTTTCTCCTTATCGATATTCATCCTGGCAGATAGCTGCCCGGCAAAGGAATCCACCGCCGTAGTAACGCCCTGGATCTGCGCCAGATCGATCACCGAGACGGTATAGGGCAGCCTGCTCTGGCTGACGATGGTGCTGTAGATACCCGCCGTGCCAACCGCCGCGCTCCTTGGGTCTTTGCCGCGCAGAGCGGGCAGGTACTGCTCGTATGGAAAGTACGCCCAGCCCTCATTCTGCGAAAAGATCAGGTAATTTGCAGCGTCCTTCACCTGGTATGCCACCTCCCACAAGCCCATCAGGCAGGTATCGTAGTACAGTACGCCGATTTTGTTCGCGCCGTAATTTGTACCCTGCCAGATCGCTTCGCGTAGTTCCATCGGCTCGATCAGGTCCGAGTTGGAAAAGTTCTTGTTTCTACCCTGGCTGTTTTCGCCTTCCGAGGTGTTGAAATCCCAACTGAGACCGTTCACTGCCTGCCCGTGGTCGATCACACTCAAGAAGTAACTGCTGGCGGGGTAATTCTCCATGCCCCAGCGGATGAAATTGGACAGGGTTTGCCCATCGCCCAGGTTCATTTCGCCCATATACCAGCGGTTCAGCCCGTCCTGGTATCTTCCGGAGGGCTGCACCAGCAGCCGCCATGTATCGCCGGTATTTGTATCCATGCCATCGTACAGCACCAGCACATTCACGCTGGCGAGCGATCCCGCAATCTGTTCCAGGCGCAGGCGCAGGTCGGCAATCTGCCGCCCCAGATCATTGTCGCCGTTGAGGTACAGCATCACCGTCCAATCCGCCTCAATCTGCACACGGAAATCATAGGTCGAGCCGCACTCGCCGCCGGAATGATCGCGCGGCGTGACCTTGACGTAATACCAGCCCGCGTGGGTCGGGCTCCAGCGCACAACCGCCGCGTCATCCGACCCGCTATAATCCGCCAGCAGCGTTGTCTGGTTCGAATCATACAACTGTAGATCAGTCCTGATTCCATCGCCCACGTTCAGGGTCTGGAAAGAATACAACTTGCCAACGTTCGCCGCCGGTATCTGCACCGCGATCCAATCCGGGTCGTAGTTAAAATTGTGGAAGGTATGGTGCTGCACCGCCTGATATACGCTCGCCCGGTCGGGGGTATTGTCGCCCCCGTTGGATGTGTCGAAAGTGTCCGCTGCGACATAAGCGGGATAGGGGCCATTGACTGTGTAATGATGCCCCAGGTAATCGTAATATTCCACCACAGCTTCGCGGCAGCCGCCGACTCGCCCCTCCACGCAGCCTTTGTAGTTATAATCGTTATAGATTTGGGCAAACAAAGCCGAATAATTCCCCTGGGCATTGCCATACGCGGTTACGCGCCAGTTGTCTGATTTCGCCCCGAACTGCCAGAGCGTAATGTAAACTTCTTCATTCGCCGGGCTTTGCCCATAGACTCTGTTTTCCGCCGGCGCTTCGTTGATCGTCAACGCTGGGATATACAACGAACTCGCCACCGCCCCATTGGTCACGTCGATCGTATAGCCGGGTAACAGGCTATTGTTATACCACATGTAATACTGGCTTCTGGGGGTCTCGGTAATTTGAGTCGTATACACAACTGCACGCGCGGCATTACGGATCGTTACATTGACCGGCTGGAATGGGAACGCCTTGTAACCCGATATGCGCAGGTAACCGTCCGTATAGCGTTCCAGGGCGATGTGCAGATCGTACCCACGCACGATGATCGCGTCACCATCCTCGTCATATTTCCAGGCGTCCATAATATCTTCCGATGTGGTGAAGTGAGGTTGGGACGCCTGAAAGCTTCCATCTGGGTTAACCGGCACATCACACTGGCTGTAGCTGGTGTAATAGTAATTTCCTGGGCGGTTGTAGACATTCGATATCACGTCCAGCCAGCCGCCCTGCGGCACTGTGCCCAATACCACGTTGTTATAACTGTCGTGCCGGATGGTTACTTCTTGAACCGTTACCTGCCGGGTAATGCTTCCATCCGTCACCTCGACCACGTAGCCAATCGGGAGCAGGCGGTTGATCGTCTTGGAAAAGCGACGATAGCTGACCGAAAGGTTATGCTCTTCTTCGACCACACCGCTGCCATTGCGGATACGCAATGTTACCGCGCCGACGCCCGGAAGCCAATCGCCGCTGACCCTGGAAGAGCTGTTTTGGTAATTAGGTTGGTATAAAACACGCGGCGCAGAATAGCTGTCGAAGGTCGAGTTGCCCTGGCTGTCGTAGATGGTCAGGTAAACGGAGGACTGCTTCAAATGGCTGCGCGGAATGGTGAGCACAAAATCACCAGACACGTTCGAAACCCGCACATCACAGGCATTCGTGTTTGGACAGTCGTTGGCGTACGTGTACACCGCCCCATGAACCCGCAGACCCGGTGCAGTGCGCCCGCGCACCTGCCCGTTTTGCCAGTCGATCTGCAGGTTTTGCAGCGCCGCCTTCTGCATTTCCAGGTGTTCCGCGCCAGCATCCACCATTACCGTATCGCCGGGTACGATTGTGTTGTTGAACAAAATCGAGACATAGCCTGAGGAATCCGAGGTCTGCACAACCCGCTCCACTTCACCGCCCCCCCGCCGCAGCGATACAACCGCCGATACGCCCGGTTTGGAAACATACGCCCACACCTGGCTGGTTCCAGGCAGTTCCATGCCCGGCACAGTCAGCCCCATCACAACTGAATTCCCGTGCGCATCGTACACAACTGCATCCACCCGCCCGCTGTTATCCAGCCCGCCATGCGCAGTGAGATCCAATTGAAACCCACCGTCTGCTCCGCTGGTTGTTTCCATCGCATAGCTGCTGCTGCTGCACGTGGCGGCGGTGGGGTTCACATTTACCTGCACCCGGCGTGAAGCGGCGGTTTTTCCTACGATCCTGTCGGTTCCGGGCATTACCGTGGCATCGATCAGCGGGATTTGAAAGGAGCGCGTCGCCCCACCGGCAGTGACGGTAACTGTTTGCCCGGCGCTCAATGACCAGCCATAACCAAGACAATTTTGATAAGAGGGACTCAATAAATATTCGCCGCCAGCCCCACTAGCATAGCTTTGGACCGTCTGGTCTACCACCACCGCGCCGTTCGCCCCGGTGACGACGATCTTTACCGGGATACCTGGATCGGTCGCACCACTGATGGTGGCATAGCGCGTGCCATAACTGAGGTAGGAGGAAATATAGATGTGGATCGTCGGCGCGGCGAGCGACTGCACTACCGGCGACTGCCATGCCTGTTCCTGCTGGCGCAGCATTCGCGCCGCGCCCAGCATATCGCGCAACGCCTGCCCTCGCGAGGCAGTACACGAACCTTCCTGTGCTTCTAAGACCGGCTGCACTGCCGCCACATCGGGAATCTGCGGCAGTTCGTTGAGGCTGTGCCCTTCCGCCATCCACACCCGGATGGCAAACGCCTCATAATCTTCTTCCCAGCGCGCCACCAGCCCTTCTTCCAACAGGCTGTGCAGCGACTGAACCACCGGTTGCATCCTTTGTATCACGTAGGCGGTAAAATCCAGGCTGCCGCCCGCCTGCCGCAGTTCTTGTGGTTCCGGCATCACCAGCAGCAGGACCGCTGCAGTGCGCGTTGGATCTACCATGATTGATTCTGCCGCCCCGTCAGGCTGGGGATCGACAGCTTGGGGAACCGCGGCGGCTTGCACTGCCGCACCGCTGGGAAGCATTGCCAGCAGTAGCAGCAGCAGGCACGCGGTCAGGATTGAGTAGGCTTTGTGCAGGAAGATTTTCATTGTTTTCTACCCTGAATTTCGAACATGATGCACAGCTTCGAAAGCTGTCCTGTTGATTTAATGGCGGTTTGGGTTACGGGAAGCAGGAAGAGTTTTGGTTGTTTTGATGCGCGAGCACTCCCAAAACAACCAAAACACCCTGATCCCAAACCCGCGTTATTGAATAACCATCGGGAGATAAATCTTTTCATCCGCGGCAATTTGCAGGGTAATTATCAGCGTATCGGCGTCCGACCACACGCCGTCGTTATCCCTGGCGCGGAAAGAGATCGTGTGCGTTCCGGAGCTCAGGTGCAGCGCCGCGAGCGTAAATTCCGCCTGCGTGCCGATCACGCCGTCACGGTCCGATACCCATTCATATTGGACAATCTCAGGGCTGGCGCCGTCGGCATCGTTATCCGATGCTGAACCGCTGAAGATGATCTCCGTCGCGCCGGTCATCACCACTTCGTCATCCCAGGTGACCGAATCGATCAGCGCGGTTGGTTTACCGGCTTGCGCCAGCGCCAGGTCTTCCCCGCTGCCGTCGAAGGTTCCCGGTTCGGGCGCGAATTCCTGATAGCCGTTCTCGCCCATCGACAGCGCAATCTCAAGCTCATCTTTGCCGGGTCCGGTGGCAGCGGGCGGCGTCACCGGAAGGATATCGTCGGGGATCTTTTCGGGATCCTCGGTGATCAGCGGCGCTGTCGCCATGGCACGGTTGTACACGCCAAACTCCCACAGCGATACTCCCCAACTCGTTGCGCGTGTGGAGGCATACATCAAGACATAGCGCGTGTTCTTATTGGCAAAGTTAATAATTTCCGTTCCACCCCTGCCGTTATCGGTCCAGAATACGTTAACCCAGCGCGAACCATCCCAGGTGTAGATGCCGTATCGGCGGGCGTAAGCAGTCTCCCAGCGCAGGATGACCATATTGACGGTCTGCGTGCTGCCCAGGTCGATCTGGATCGATTGGTCATTGCGGAACTGCGAAGACCAGCGTGTGTTGATGTTGCCATCTGTGGCATAATTTGCCCGGTAACTGCTGCTCTCCACCGTCGACGCGTATGCCGGTCGCCCCTGGGCAAGGTTGGCAGCCTCGACCCAGCGCAGCCGGATCTGATACCCGCCGCTGGAAGCGTGCGCGTAAGAGCGCGCCTTCACCCGGTATACTCCGCTGGACGGCAGTGTGATGGCAATCCACGAGTTACGGTTACCCGCCGTGGAATCGTCATCATTGGTGGCGATACGCGTGCCGTTGGGGCTGTACAGTTCCAGGTAGGTGTCGACAGAACTGTTGTTTGCCCACATGCGCAGGCTGGTGATCCGTCCCTGCACGCCGTTGAAGTAGTAGGTATCTTCTTCCGCGTTGCTCGCCAGGCTCGCCGTCAGCGTCTGGTTATGCTGCAGCCAGTTGCTGCTCGGCTGCGCGCCGGAACCAAGCGTAACGCGCAGGTTATACCCGCCGGTGCTGGTCGAGAAACCCTTTGCCACCACGGTATAGCGCCCGTTGCTATTCAGCGTCAGCGACAGGCGCGAATTGAGCGTGCCATTCGAGTCATCGTTAGAACCGATAATCATGTTGTTTGGATCACGCACGTACACGAACGAGTCGAGCGAGCTGCTGTTCTGCCACATCTCAACCGTCATCTGCTGCCCGCTGTTCGCCTGAACGTAGTAAATATCCTCGTCAGTCCCGGGAGTGCGCGTGCCGGTGACGGTGCTGCCGGAAGAAAGGGTCCGCCCATCGTCGGTGTCGACATTGGTTTCATAGGCGCGTAGTTCGTTGTTTGCGCTCTTGGTAGTGCTGGCTGTTTTGGTTACCCCGCCCTGGGTCATCGTTCCCCGGTAATCTCCTGCCAGTTCGTTAATCGTCCAGCCGCCCAACTGCGCCCCATTGATGCGCTGCCCCACGAGGCTGCCGGTAAGCACGGAAAAATGTAGGTGTACCCCGGTGGAAGTACCGCTCCAGCCGCAGCTTGCACCGGTATTGCAGGAAGGATAGCCCACGATCGTTCCTGCCTCGATCCTCTGGTTGAGCTTGTTCTTGACTTGAATATCCCGCAGGTGAAAATAGGATGTCACCCAGCCATCATCATGACGAATTCTCACCCGGTCGCAGCTTGCCTCGATGACTGTGCCTGCCTTTACGGCGCGGACCGCCGAGTTTGAAGTCCAGCTGCAGCCGCTGCCGCCGCCGGGGGCAAAGTCCACGGCCGCGCGGTTGGTCGAATGCGGACCACCGGTGTAGTACCACGCCTCGCCGTTACCAAACGGCAGCCGCATGTCGGTGGGAGCCATCATCATCTGCGCTGGGGACGCAGCCTGTTGCGGTTCCAGCGCCTGCGCGCCAAACAGGCTGGCATATACACTCTGGAACCGCCGCTGCTGCACCCACGCTTGCCATTCTTCCGGCTCGGCGATCAACGACATGAAACGCAGCAGCGAATATGTCGCCGCGTTTGTTGAAGCCGGGATTTCATAGCGCGTACCGTCTTTCAACACGATCTCGGCTTGCGCTGCTCCGGTCTGCCAATCTTCAAAACCGCCCGCCAGTTCTTCCACCGCCCAGCCAAGCTGGTACTGGAAGCCCCGGTAGGCTGCTTCTGTTCTGCCAAACGCCAGCGCCAGAGCCGAGGGCGGCATATCATCATTGGATAGCGCGCCCCGCGAAAGCTCCAGCAGAGCAGCCAGCACCTGCGGGTTGACCCCGGTAAACTCACCGTGATAGGCGATCGCCGTCACCGCGTCAACTTCATACTGCCCATTTGAGAAGGTGTAGTCTTTGATGACCCCCGGCTGTGTATCGAAAAATGCCTGCATTTCTCCCTCGCTCACAGCACGATTGAACTCCTCATCCGGCAGGATCATAGTTGGTAATTCGAGAGGGTTCAGGTTTTGATATGGTTGTGAAAGACGGAAATCAACCCGTTGCGCTTCGGCATTTGCAGGAACGACCAGAAGCGACAACAGCCAAAACAGCAGGACCGTGTTGATAAGCACCTTATTCATTTTTTCTCCTGGAATGCGTGGAACTGCGAGGAAGAAAATATCGATCGCCCCCTGACAGCTTGTGATACCTATTTATTTATGAAGTACCACAGCAATTCTCAATATGTCCTGAATCATTATAAAACGGAGCGAAAACCGCGCCAAAAAGCTATTCATTTTGAGAATTGCTGGAGATACCATTATATATTGTACAGATTTTTTCACAAAGTCCAAGGAACAACCATAATAGATTCGGGAGTAAGAGATTACATATTTGCAAAGCCGGCAACATAGGGTAGGACAATCACCTCATCTTCGCGTATAACCGCCGGTCTACAGCCCTTGGTGTCAATATCCCAATCCTACACTCCCGTCGGATCAACGCATTGCGTTGTTCTCCGCGCCGGGGATAACGCATGGTGGGTGAGGCGAGTACTAGTCGCAGCCAATTGGATGCCACCACGTCACGACAGTGTTGCGGTAGGTGGGAATAGACAACTTGTTGGATGAACAGTAATCGCTATGGCGCTGGACGCAATCAAGTTTCGGTGCGAGGGCAGCCAGCAACAAGAGAGCCTGTTGCTGGCGAAAGCGTTGGATGATCTATCCCCGATAAGGTGGACGCAAAGGGTGTCGGAAACAGGTAACCTGAAAAGGATCGGAAAAGATCATGAGCGAAGAGAAACATTGAGCATTTGCCGCAGAATTTCAGCGCGAAGCGTTGGAACTGCTCAAAAGCAGAGGGAAAAGCATGACCCAAATCGAGAAGGGGTTGAGGATCACCCGGGATTGTTGGTAAGTGGCGGGCAAACTACCAGGTAGTGAGCCAAGGGCAGGCGGGAAAAATCTTGCGCCCAGTGAAAGCGAGGCGGCGTAGCGGCAGATCCGACGTTTGCAGCGCGAACTGATAGATGTTACCCGAAGAGAGGCCTTTATCAAAGACTTGATGATGTACCGCTGACGCTAATCCCTTCACCGCGCCCAAGACACACATGAAAGAGAGACTACCGATTTTCGAATCCCAGAGGAAACCGTCAAAGTTGCCAAAGCTGCTTTTCCGAATGGCAATATTTACATCACCTTTCGAAATAACCTGGGCCTGATCTTTGCGGATGATAACTTCAAAGACCTTAGCCTGCGCTTGGACAACCAGCAGAGAGTCCAGGGCGATTAGTGCTGATCACCATCACGCAGTATCTGGAGGATCTGCCAGATCGCCAATAAGCAGAGGCCGTACGTAGCCAGATTAATTGGAACTACATACTCGGGCTGCGGGCTCGATGATCCTCGTTTTGACTACTGTGTGCTGAGTGAGTTCCGTCAACGCCCTTTGGAAGGAAAATCCGAAGCGCTGCTGCTTGAAAAAGTATTGGAACGCTGTGAGGCATTGGACTTATTGAAAGGCAAAAAGAAGCAACGCACCGATTCGCCCCATGTGATTGCGCCAGTGCGGGCATTGCGGCTGCTGGAACTGCTTATGAGAACAATTATTTGAAATCGTAATAATCCGGTTTCGCAGTGTTTCTGCGCATCAAAAGCATTTAAACGTAAATGAGTAGTATAAATTTGTGAATTTTTCTGTATAATTATCTTTATAACCCAATTAATATTTCATAACAATATGAGGAGGTTGACATGCAGCTAAGCAATTGCCTGATCAACATCAAGCTCGAGCCAGGTCCTGGAACGAGCGAAGAAACATTGGCCCAACAGACCAGTGTTCTTCTAGGTGATATATGCCAGCTCGAAGGGGTCCAAGCAGAACTGGAACGGACCGAAAATAGCGAAAAAGGTTCTCGGGGGGATGCTATAGCCATTGGCACTATTTTGATCTCCATGATTAGCGGTGGTGTAATCACTGCATTAATTCAGTTTTTGCGCGATTGGGCCTTGCGTGGGGAAAACCGTAAAGTAACGATCAAGGCAAAAGTAAATAAAAATTCGATTGAGTTTGTGTATCACCCAAGTGGAACCAAGGAGAGTGATTTAATTAACTTTGCTGAGAAACTTACTCAACTACTAGAAAATGATAATAAAAGACACGCTTCGAAAAATTAAGAGAACAATACCAGGGATTTTTCTCGATCACAAATTGGGGGGCTAAGAATAAAATGGCAAACATCCCTTTACATGGGTTAATTGTGACCAATGATATTATCGATGACGCACGATCGTTTGGCGGAATCTCACAGCTTCACTGGTGCAGTACGGATGGAAACCGTATCAGGCGAGTGCTGCTTGATCATAAGATCGGCGATGCGAATTTCACCACCTATGATGAACAATACCGGCAGACCATTCACCAAGCGATCACCGATTTTTTTGCACCAGAGGACGACAGCCTCCGGTTGCTATATTTTGCCGGGCATGGGTACCGCGACGATAATGGCAAGTTGTATTTACTGGTTCGGGATTCAACACGCAAAAATTTAGAAGGCACAACGCTGCCAGCCGAATGGCTGAAAGAAGTTATCAATAACAGCAAGACCAGGCGCAAGGTTGTTATCCTCGACTGTTGTTACAGCGCAGCGATTATTTCCAAGCTGCGCGGGATGAGGAGCATCGGCGTTGAGGAGGTGATCCAGGGCCAGGGAACCGTGGTGATTGCCTCTTCTGGTGCGGCCGAACGCGCACGAGATGGATTGGAATCTTTCACTGCCTTCCTGTCACAAGGCATCGAAAATGGGCGAGCGGACCGTGATGGCGATGGGCTGGTATCACTAGAAGAATGGTTTGATTACGCCCGGGATCAGATTAAAGAAAACCAGAAACCCAGAATGTTTTATACCGACCGCACATCGCCCATTTATATTGCCCGTTTGCCAAAACCCGCACAGAATGCGCCGATGTCTTTCGAACAACGGTCTGAATTATCTAGTGCGCCTCCTGCATCGACCGGTGATTCGTCGCAGCCCGCCTTATCACTGGGGCAGTTCTCGCAACCTATGCCGAATGATGCGCCGCTCATCACGCCAATAAAAGCACAACCATTGGTTGCTAAGGTGAGAAGACTACCTCCTGATCCCTTTCATTACCTGTCGCAGTTGATGCTCTCGATCCGTAATTTTGATATACAGGATGTGGCGATCCATAGGATCACTTGCCGGGCAGAGAATATTTCCCAAGAACAACCATTAGGAGGAGGCTACCGCCTGGCGCCAAAAGAACAGATAAATCTAAGTTTGCCAGACTATCTTCTCGACGCCATAAACGGTTTCATCGTGCTCTATACAATCTCACCCAACCAGGAACCAAAGCTTGCCCTTGTCGCCGAAATACCTACAGAATTAAGCGACCTGCCCAGCCGTCAAGGCAATCCGGATACTGCGTCTGAAAAAAATTCAGATGCTGAACTTCATAATCCCAAAATTCGCCCGCCTAGCCGGCCAAGTCGCGGGCCGTTCAAGCGCCAGTAACGTCACCAAGCAACCAGGAAAAAGAGGTAGAAGTGTTAGACCCGGAAGAACTCTCAAACGTGCATGCGGAGTTGTTGTTCCTCTTAAGAGCTTCCAATCCACGCTGGGAAAGATTGGAGCAAATTTATGAATTGATGGGCACCCAGGCACCGAAAGACCTAATCATTGCCCTAGCAAAACATATCCTGGCCGGCTGGTCGTTGGGTGCGACCACCTGCTCTCCCCTGGAACTGAATTGCCTTATCGCATTTACTGCATTGGGGTGTGAAATAAAGTCGGAACACAGCACCCACATGCGCAATCTCATTCAACAAAACGGGCTAAGCGAATCCCCCTTTCCTGCCCCGCTCGAATGGTCATCACACGCCCTGCTCACCGTCGATCCGTCTGCCAGTATGGATGCGCCAGTGGTTACTGCCTGGATCTATACAGAGAACAATCTCCCTCGCGAGGTGATTATTTGCGGGAAGGGCGCTGGATGGATCCATAACGAGCTAGATTATGCCATCCTTGTTGCCTCAATGATGCGCACGCCTAAAGACACCGACATTCTGGTTGAGGGTTTTACCCGTCTGTTTCTCGATCAGGAGGAGATGGCTGCCCTGTCCGATCTCCAGTCCGGCATTGCGGCGATCATTGGCAATACTGCTGGAAGCGCTGCGCTGGCTCAGTTCTTATTGAATGAAGATAAACCAGTAGCCGTTCTCTATAAAATGATTGATCGGCTGGAACAACTTTCAAAGACCACCGGTCTCGTACAGGTCTTCCATCGGCCATATACCCAACGGTCTGAATTTATCAACGCATTGGACGAAAAAACGAATGAAGCTGCCCACCTGACTTCTACTGAAATTCATGTATGGCAACCGAACCTAAGCGGCGATCGCCGTGTTCTCGTCCCCATCCCGCTGCCCGAACTTGCCCTGGAGTTTTCGTACGAATTCGCCGACAACCCTTGTTATTTGGAACTACATGATCTTTACCAAAATGAGACCATCCGGGTTGCGGCTGTCGACGCGCTACGCCGTATAAATTTTTATACCGGTCAATTGGCCATGCATTCTGAAAGCCTCAAAGCGTACCGAGATCCACAAAGGCGCCCGCAGCTCCCAGAACCGGTAGTGCTCACTCATCGTATCGATTATCCAACTGGTTTAATGTACAGGTTAGATCCACCCGAAAATATATCACGCGACGAATATTATGGGGTCCATGTGCCACAAATGGTAAAAAAGGATATCGAATGGACCGAAAAGATGCGTGACCTGATCAAAGATATTGCTAGGGCTGTCAGCAGTTCCGATAGTGGCTTAAACCGCCAGACGATGACGCGCCTGTTCGATGGAGCCATGCGTAATCTTCCTCTACAAGCCAACCAAATTGTGCTGGATGCTTACCAAACTTGGAAGGCGCAGGTACAGCCGTTGCTTTGGAAACTCTGGTATGAAAAATTGGCCGAAGCTGGCCTATCCCCAGAGCAGGTACACACGCGCCAGATGATATTTAATCTAAACGTTGACCAGGAAAACAAAAAGATCCGAATGCTGCCACACTTCGTAACGGACAGCCAAACATCGGTTATCGCAGTAGATTCGCGCCACGCTTGGATTCCTATCATCTACAGCAGGTACGATTGCATCGAAGAGAAACCGCTTCGTCCACGCCCGGACGATGCCCTTGCTTTCTACCAGAGTTGGCAGAACCAGGCTCATCAAGGTGACGATTCGGCATCAATCACAGATATGCTACGCAGTGCGTTGATTGCTGACCCACGCGCTGTGATCGCCCGTGTGCTACAAGATTACGCCATCCCCCGCCCTTCGTATCCCGAATTAGAGGAAAAGCTGACAAATGTAGCGGAAAAGGTCGCGTTGCTCTATTCCTATGGCTTAGCCTTGCGCCTGTGGTCGAAGAATGCCTACCATTCGGCAATCGCAGTGTTGGAGGATACAGAGAAGCGGTTTGAACAAATCGAGCCAAAATCACCGTTTTTCACACTTGCCGATATTCCATTTACACTTGCCTACTTCAAAGCAATGTTTGAATGGGGCTCAGAAATGATCCGCAACATGGAAGGACTTCTCAAGTTCAAATCGCCGCAAAATGCCACAGAGCGCGAGATTCAACGTCTGCTCCTGTTAGCGCAAAAGCGCGATCATGGTTATGTCCGCAAATCCCTAGAACGCGAATCGCCGGTCCGCTCTGAAGCGTGGTACCGGTTACAAAATTTTGAATTTCTCTCCGAAGCAGAGAAAATCCACCTCAACGCCCTTCGAGCAATCGTGTATTTACACGTCGCTGAACGGTTTTCAGAGGGAGTCGACCAGTTTGACCTAACCGGGGAAAGTCCCCGCTCCATCTACGCAAAGATCGGGCCAGCGATCCAATCAGCTTGGATTTCTCGATTCCTGGAAGACTCTAGTGATGAATTAGAAGATTTGTTTAACCTCCTGCTGGGGGAGGAGATGAAATAATGGAAAATACAATGAACGAAAAAAGGATGCTTCGCCAAATAATTGAAACCCTGAATACTGGATTTGTTTTTGAGGACGAGATTTACGTGATGAATTATTTAAAAGCGTTGGAGAAAAAGGTTCTGTTGTTTGACCACCCATTAAGCGTGCAATATCATATTCCTCCTCAGCAGGCATATCAAACGCTTATCCATAAATCCCATCTGACAGAACTGGCGCAGCAGTTTGGTTGTCACCCCAGCCAGACCTTCACCCAACTTCGCTTGCTACTGGACCAATGGGACGGGGTAAGCTTGCCAGAGAGCTACGAAGCCAGAGAGCTTAATGAAAATGATGCTTATACACTACTGCTGGATGATAATGCCATGGCAAAGGCTGGGAACCTGCTTGGGGTCACCGCACTGGGGGTACTCGGATACCTGTTCGACCCGTTACTGGTTGAGCGCGATTTCCGGCGGGCATTCCCGACCGCAAGACAATTAAACGGGGTGTATCAATGGCTGCGGTACTTATCGCAGTCTGCCAGTGGGCAGAAGCAAATGAAACAAATGCTGGGAATCAATTCGACATGGGAAATCCTGGAGCGTTGGTTGAAAGCCGATGTCCGCACAGAATTAGCCAGTCAATTCTCTGAGTCTGGAAAACCCGTTTCACGCACCCAAGCCCTTCAGGAGCTTTTCCGCCGAGTGAAAGTCGCTATAGGAACCAAAACCCTACGCACTGACAAATGGCAAAATTCGTTACGTCAGACAACCTTTGGTCAGTTGATGCCATCCCGTTCGAAGCAATTCTGGGAGGACCTGGAACATATATCGGCAAAGACGACAAAGAAAATTGCGCTCGATGCGCTCGATGAGGCGAATCTCGATATTAAGCGAGCTGAAGATAACGCTACGAAAGCCCTGGAAATTGCCGAACAGTTCATCACAGAGCAGATCAGCCCGTTGGAGAAAGAGCTAGCGCGTGTAGACATTTTTGGAATGATGGCCCTAAACCACCGCTTCTATGGAGTTCTGGATGCAATGCTTGGTAATGCTCTGCACTATTCCTCTCTGGATACCGAGGACATGAGCTTAGTTAGCCTGATCCAACATGCCATTCGTTATTACGGCTACGGCGAATTCCAGCTGGCGCTTTCGCGACTGCTTTTAACCGAAAAGCTTCCACTCGGGCAGTTTGGCCTTAAAACCCGCCTAACCAATTCAGGGCTGAATGGACCGGATGAAACGAAACTGCTGTATTTCAGTAGCGAAGACAGTTCCAACCGGCTGCAAGCCATCGGTTCGCTATTTCGCCAGACAAGATCATCCGCTCCACAGCCACCACGACAGGTTGAGAAGGATGAATTGCTGGTGGCGGTGCTCGATTCGAGCAGTTCAAGAACAGTTGAAATTGTATGTTTCTATAATCTAGAAAAAGAACAGATTTTACATCTCAGACAGAATAGCCCAAGCACTGTAGCTGAGTTGTCACGAGTAGGCATAACTCTGGTTGACCGGTTGCTCAATACATACTTGCCTGTCTTACCCGAACGGAAACGGATTAATGCCAGTTTGAGCTCTGCTCTTGTAGATCTAACCCGCTGCGCCGTTTTTTCAGGCGAACGCTTGCCCGATTGTGGTTTGTTTTCTGCACCTGATCTTTTTGGAAAAACTATTCCGTTTACTATTGGCTCTACTACCCTTGTATGGGAAATCACAGCCCAAGCCTTGGGTGATGATATTGTCAATTCATATATCAAAGATGGCGTCTCGGTCAATAGATCGGTTGGTTTATAGAGCGGTCTCCTAATTTACCCTGAATCATAACAGTAGGGTGCAATTTGACGATGGAAGTTTAAAATTAAGAATATTCCGAGTCCATTCGTTATAAAGCCACCGGACAGGGGAATTAAAGACAGGAGCTTATAAAAAGTATGCCATAAAAACATTAGCGAAGATCAGGATTTCTAGGCGCTTTTCCCAGTCTCAATGATGGCAGCTTTAATCCTTCACGGTATACGTTCCGTCATCCAAATCGGTGGGTAGTGTCGCGGCTTCTTCCGCACCGGCTCTCCTGATCGAACCCGCACTGGCGACGTTCCTTTTCGAACAACAGGATGAGGCGTCATGGAGGGTGGGACCGTCGATGTAGGGGAAAGAACAGCAGTCGCAGTAGCGGTTACCGTGGGGGCAACTGGGGTGAGGGAAGCAAGGAGCCGCGGTGTGGAGGAAGGCTCAATCGCGACGGCGCTGCTCGCGACACGCGTGCTGTTGCCCCAAACCATAGCACCAACCACCATGACCGCACTGGCGCTCAAGATCAACCGCCGCAGCCAAACCAGCCTGTATGTTTGGATCAAGAGCAGGGCAACCACCCCGCAACCCAACAGCACGCCGAGGGACCAGGACTGCCTTACCTGGGTCACGGAAAACCACGATCCAGACTGAGCGATCAGAAAGGCCAGGAGCATTCCGCCTACAATTGTTCTGCCTGCCTGAACCCAGCCAGCGGTCCGGTGGTAAAACATTCGGGCCGGGGCCATCCGGTCCAGATCAGCCTGCATGCGCTGGCCAATTCTCTCTACCGTTTCCGCAAACCGCTCAGTCACCTGCCAGTTATGATCCTTCAGTACCAGCACCAGTTCGCGCAGGGCCGGATGGAACTTTGCCAGCGGCTCGAACACGTTCTCTGCTCTCAGGTGCAGCAGCTGGCGATCAAGCGCCTGTTCCACGACCTCGAGCGCCAGCCCGGGCGGCAGTTCCTCCACGGCAGCCAGAAGCGTGCCGTAGTCATCCTGCCCGCGCTACGCGGCGGCAAAAACCCAGAAGCTGTGCAGCGCCCTTAAACGCTTGGGCTCACGCAAGCTGACCTAACCCCCGAGAATCGGTCCAAAAGATAAGTGGTAAAGAAGGAAAAAACCAAGTATCTTCAAGGGAAAAAGACAGGCAAAATGGCGAAGAAAACATTCAGCACAGAAGACATCATCAACAAACTGCGTGAAGCAGAAGTACTGACCAGCCAGGGGAAGACGATGAGTGAGATCTACAAAGCTCTGGCGATCAGCGACCAGACCTACTACCGCTGGCGGAAAGAGTACGGCGGAGACCAGCCCGCGTTGATCGGACCAGGTAATAACATGTACTGGTTTGAGAGCCTGGTCAAAAACCAGGCTCTCTTCGTTTCCATCGAACTAAAATCGCCGACCTGCGCGTTCATTCTGATTGCTCGATCAGTCGCTCCAAATAGGCAACGAACCGGTCATCCAGTTCGTTGAGGCCAAAAGCGAAGTTGCCCTGCAGCCTTCGCAGCTCGTGAAACCAGGGGAAGTGCGTCACCTCAACCGGCGGGTCAAACCGCCGCCCCATTTCGCCGTCGACGCGGAAGTAGAAGTCTGGGTTCGGCACGGGGAAGAACCGGTCGGCGATAAACACCGCGGAGAGAAAGTACCGGCGCGGTCTGCCCTCCCCTGAAAACAACCAGATCCTGTTTCCGATAACGTTCGGTTTCTGTTTGTTTGTGCAGATATAAATAGGCTCTGAGGTAGAGACCGGGCCGTACTCCTCGATTTTGTGATATTGAACGTAATTTTTCATTGAAAACACATTATCACCCGCTTTCGCAAATGGGGCAATTGGAATGTTTTCCGTTCCGGGATTGCTTCCCGAAAACTTCCGCAAACAAAAATGCTCTCAGCAATTGCTATTGTTTTTCGTTTTTGGTAACTTTTGCTACAATCAAACTAGAAGGATCATACAGCGTATCCTTCATCCCGTGCCTCCTCCCATGTGCCCTAAGGGGAACAATTCTACGCATTCAAGGAGTTCAATCAGCATGAACAGCCCGCGTTTGAAGTCATTTAACTACGCCATTGGCATGTTTGGCACGTCCATTCCCATTAATATGCTCAAAACCTACGCGGCAATCTACTATGTGGATCGTCTGGGTTTGACCACCATTCAGTTGTCGTTGATCTTGCTGGTGTACACCTTCATCGACGCTCTGGATAACCCCGTCTACGGCTTCCTTTCGGATCGCACCCGCACGCGCTGGGGCCGCCGCCGCCCCTGGCTGATGATCGGCACACCACTACTCGTGCTGTGCTTTATTGCCTTCTACAGCACGCCAGAATTCCTCGCGGGGAATGCCCTGTTCGCCTATGCCATGCTCTTCTACATCCTGACCGGCACGCTCGACTCGGTCATCAACGCCAACTATGGCGCGCTCTTCCCCGAGCTGTTCCGCACGGATGCCAGCCGAGCCTCCACCAACGCCCTTCGGCAGGCCTTCCAACTGGTCGCCATGATCATCAGCATCGCGTTGACCCCCATGGTCACCAGTGCGCTTGGGTATGGAACCACAGCAATCGTGTACGGCATTCTCGGTGGCGCGGTGATCCTGTACATGACGTTTACCGCCAGAGAAGTAGCGGTGCAACCAGATGAGAAGAAGCCCCAATTATGGGACAGCATCAAGAGCCTGCTGACCAATCGTAAGTTCTGGATCGCCGGGCTTGCCAATGCATTCTACAGCGCGGCGATGTCCCTCGTCCTGGCCTCAATGCCCTTCTTCGTCAAGTACCGCCTGAACCTCGCCGACAGCCAATCGACCATGCTGTTTGCCGCGGTCCTGCTCATCGCCATTGGCTGCGTGACCATTTGGGCCCGGCTGGTGCGCAAGTTCACGCTCATTCCCACATGGCGTGCAGCCCTGGCAACCCTGATGGTGGCATTTATCCCGCTCTTTTTCGCCAACTCGCTGATCACCGCGGTAATCGCCAGTGCTTTGGTTGGGTTTGGTTTCGCGGGTGTCATCACCACCATGGATCTGATCGGCGCGAAGATTATGGATGAGGATACGCGCAAGAACAACCTGCGCCGCGAAGGCATCATCTCAAATGCGATGGGCTTTATGAACCGGCTCAACGGCCTGTTCACCAGCGCGGCCTTCTACCTCGTGTTTGTCCTCTTCGGTTTTGAGAGCGGGTTGAATCCCGGTCCCCAGCCTGGCAACGCCGCCCGCTTCCTGCTGACCATCGTGCCGCCGGTGCTCATGCTGATTAGCTTCGTCTTCTCCTTCTTCATCGATTTTGATCGAGGAGAGAAGATCACCGTCCAGCCTGAGCTGCAGGTTACAGGAGACTGATGATGGCACTGATACGAATGGATCACGTGCCGCGGACGGTGAAGGTCAACCTGCCCCTCAACATCCTGGTGCCTGATCCCGGCGATATAGGCGCTGTGCCTGTGCGCCAGCGCAAGGTGCTGTACCTGCTGCACGGGCTCTCCGACGACGCCAGCGCATGGCAGCGCTACTCCGCCATCGAAGCCATCGCTGAACGGCATGGGCTGGTAGTGGTGATGCCCTCTGTCGGGCGCAGTTTCTACGCCGACCTGCCCAACGGGCAGCTTTACTTCACCTACCTGGTGGAAGAATTGCCAGCCTACCTCGGCGATGTATTTGGCCTTCACCCCCAGCGCAAAGACACCTTCATCGCCGGCGTGTCGATGGGTGGGTACGGAGCGCTCAAAGCAGCCTTTCTGCGCCCCGAGCTGTATACCGCGGCGGCAAGCTTCTCGGGGTTCCTGTCGCTGGAGTTCCTCAAGCTCTACCCGAACGACCCGCGCGTGCAAGAGTTCTCCTACATTTTTGGTGATCCGAACAGCATCTCCGGCGGCCCGCACGACCCGGCGGTCTGGCTAAAAAATGCCGCCGAAAATCCGTCAGCCTTGCCCGATCTGCATATGGCGTGCGGGACGGATGATGACCTGTACCCGCTGAATACGCTGTTCTACAATGCCTGCCGCTCGCTAGAAATTCCCATCACCTACAATGAGGAAGCGGGCGCCCGCCACAGTTGGTTCTTCTGGGATGCGCAAATTCGGCGTTTCCTGGAAACAGTCCTGCCGAATAAAATTCCGCAGCAGGTTGAGGAAGGTTCGCATGAATGATCGAGTAGTGATTGACATTCTCGTCCCGCCCGAAAAGCAGGGAAGCTATTTCACCGTGCCCTTCACCATGCCTGCTGACGTTGAGTCGATGACGTTGCAGTACCACTATCCCAGGCATGGACAAGACGAGACCGCACACGCGAATGGAACCTTCACCGGGCGACCGGAAATGAACATCATCGACCTGGGGCTCATCGCCCCCAACGGCGAGCAGGTAGGCGCCTCTGGCTCGGATAAAACCGAAATTTTCGTGAGTGAAACGACCGCCACACCCGGTTACCGCCCCCGCCCGCTGGTTCCGGGTGAATGGCAGATCCTGGTCGGCGCATACAAAGTCGTCCCCGCAGGTGTGCCGGTCACCTATGAGCTATGCTTTACCCGCAAGGGGCTTCGCCTGTTGAAAGGCGATCTCCACACCCATACAGTCGCATCCGATGGGGTGTTAACTGCCGAAGAGTTAGGCTGGCGGGCGCTGCGCCACGGGCTGAATTATGTCGCCATCACAGATCACAATCAGACGATTTCTGCCGATGCCCTGCCGCGCATCCCAGGCCTCACCTTCATCCCCGGCATCGAGTGGACGCACTACCAGGGCCACGCCAACTTCACCGGCGTTGACCGCCCGTACGATTGTTCCTTTGCCGCCAATACGCCAGAAGAGGTGGCAGAGCGATTTGAGTCGGCGCGCAACCGCGGTGCGCTGATCACCGTCAACCACCCGTTCGAAGACTGCTGCCCGTTCAAGTTCGATCTAAACACCCTGCCGTTTGATTGTATCGAAATCTGGAACGGCCCGATGCGCGAATCGAACCTGCGGGCAGTTGGAATGTGGCACAGCTTCTTAACCGCGGGGAGAAAGATTCCCATTGTTGGCGGGAGTGACTACCACCGTGATACGCCGTTCCTGTTCCTGGGCGGGCCAACTACGTGTGTGTACGCGCAGTCTGCTGGGGCAAGCGATATTCTCGCCGCACTGCGCCGGGGGCACGCCTACATTGTCTTTGCACCCAACGGTCCAACCCTCAATTTCACTGCCGGAGAAGGCGCCATCCTCGGTGATACCGTGCCCTGGTCAGAAGCGCGAGAGCTGCAAATCAAAGTCGGCGGGCTGCTGGCTGGCGATGTGGTGCGCCTGGTGACCCATGCCGAAACGGAAACACTGCTCCAGGCCCCGGCTGCCGGAGATTTTCAAACAGCATGTTTAATGAAGAAACCAGGCTTTGCGCGGGTGGAGATCTTGCGAGCGTTCCTTCCCGGGATTCCCATGCTCCCAGCTCTCATCTCCAACCCGATCTATTTGGAGGCAGGCAAAGGAGCCTGAATCGCTCCCGTCGGGAGCCAAAAAAAGAGAGTGCGGGGTTTGAAAACGCTTCGCGTTTTCAAACCCCGCACCACAACTTTTTGCTGATCAGGCTGCGAAACCTTACTCTGAGGGTGACGCTTCGCGCAATCGGGCCAGTTCCTGCTCCAGGAATTCCACCTGGCGGGCAAGCGCTTCCACCTCCGCAGGGTCAGCCAGATCCTCCGGCTCGATGGATGCAGTGGTTTCATCCTCACCCAGTACGGGGATCTGCACCGCCTCATTTTGGGCCGGTTTCTTCACCAGCAGGTCGATGATTCGCTTGCCTTCCGCTTCATCCAGCGCACCTTTTTCTACCAGCGCCTGCACGCGCTTGCGGATCTCCTCATCCACCATCTGGAATGGGTCCAGAAAAGAAAGCCGGCTGCGCAGCGTGTTCACCGTGCTGCCGCCAGCGCGGATCAGCCGTGTGAGCATCACCTGGGGCAGCAGCCCGCCGATCTTCTTCTCTTCCTCAAAGATCACCTGCATGAGGGTAACCGAGGTGAGATCCTCCCCAGTCACGTGATCGACCACGCGCACTTCCTCGCCCGCGCGAATAAAGGCCGCCAAATCATCCAGGGTTACGTAGCGCTTGGCCTCGGTATCATACAGTTTCCGGTTGGCATATCGCTTAATCACCGTCATTGAGGTCCTGCCTCTCCTGGCGACCGCGCAGTTCTTCGATCTGCCGCGTCAGATCTGCGATCCGCGCGTTCAGTGCCTCGACATCCGCCCGAGAAGCACCCGCAGCATGCTTCTGTTCGTGAATTTGTTGGCGGCGTTCCTTTTCCAGGCTATCGCGGCGCTCCATTACTTCGCGCGCCAGCTTGCGCGCATCGGTTTCGGCCATTTCACCGCGTTCCACCAGTTGATCGATAAAATTGTTGATCCCATCCTGCGCCAGCGAAATTGCGCCAATGCCTGCCAGCAGAACGGTTCGGGTAGCTTCGTAGAGCGGCCCGCGGTTTTTGGTTGTCTCTTTGTTTTCTGACTCTGTCGTCATAATAGTCTCCTTTGCTTTTTCTAACGCATCGCGTTATGATTATAATAACGCGATGCGTTAGAAAAGTCAAGCACCAATTTTTTGTGATACTTTCCTCTTAAGAATTGCTACACTTTGTTAAGTACTTGAAGTTTGGCAGCAATTGTAAGAAAAATAACTCATGTTATACTTTCTTTAGTAGATGAATCTTACCCTGCTTTACGAGATAACCAATAAAATTGCTCAAAAAAGGCGGTTTGCTACCAGTAGAATTTCCCCGCAACCTCGGGAACCGGGAAGGATATTTGCGCCTACCCTTTTTTGTGTTCGCCGGCGTGTTGTTTCTGATTTTGCTGGTCTGTATCTACGAATATATTGACTACCGCCAGGATGAGCGCGAACTGCGAAAGGGAATGGAGACGTTTGAATCGCAGCAGACTCTGCAAACATTGCAGATGATCCACTTTCACGCTATCGAAGACAACTGGCAGGAAGTTTACAAAATATTTGTTGAGCAGGAAAACTTGCTGCCCAATTCGCGCGCGCTGCTGATTAACCCAACAGGCAGCATTATTATCTCGCGCAAAGTAGATACACGGCTATCCTCGCCAGAAACCTGGCTCTTCAATGCCATCGAGCCGCTCGCTCCGCAAGTTCACTGGTCAGATGATGGAAAAATTCTCACCACAGGCATCCCGGTGCTAAATCGGGATGGGACCGTGAAGCTGTATCTGCTTCGAGAAACGAACCTCAGCGAGCAAATTGGCGCGTACACTACGATGCGCCTGAACCGATTGATGCTTTTCCTGCTCGGCATCGTGATTGTCGTAGCAGGTATTTTGCTGGTGATCCGGTGGCTGTTCCTGCACCCGTTATCCAACATTTACAAGCTCTCACGCACAATTGCCCGTGGAACATTAACCGTTCGCGCGCCTTCCTCCCCGATTGTTGAGCTGCAAAAAATTAACCAGGCCTTCAACGAGATGATCGATCATCTCGCCAGCCAGCAGACTGCCCTGGAAAACCTGAACCGCAGCCTGGAAGATACCGTCGCTGAACGCACGCACGCGCTGGAAATTTCAAACACGGCGGTGCGAAAGCAAGTGCAGCAGCTTGAGGAGATCAATGCGCTGTTTACCACCACAGCCGGCGTTTTAGATGTGAAGACGCTGGCCAACACTGCGCTCGAAAAGGCAATCACCACGGCCAATTGCGAAAACGGTGTGATCTGGCTGCTGGGTTACTTTACCAGCCGCGGCCTTCCCGATTCGCAAATCGAGTTGTTCAAACGGGTTCGTAAGCAGGGCGATCAATTCCACGTGGCGGAGAATCGCAATGTGGTAAACAATTGGGCACTGCTGGATGAAAGCCACCCGCTGAAACGTATTGGGCTGCAGCTCGACCAGATCGAAGTTCAGGCACTGGTTTCCATTCCCCTCACCATCAGCGGCGCACAGGTGGGGATGCTTTGTATTGGGAACTGGCAGCCACGCATATGGACCTCTGATGAATTGGTGCTGATTGAAACCATCGCCCACCATTTGGGTACCGCCGCCGAGCGTATCCAGCACATCGAAAACATTCGTCATTACAATCACCTCATGCGCCGCTTAATGGTGCAAAGTGAGCTGCTCAACCGCACCCTCACGCAAACCGAGGTGATTGCAACCATTGGGCAAGGAACAATGGAACTGTGTGATACCAACCGCCTGGGTATCTTCCTGGTTGTTGATGGCGGTACAAGCTGCGCCTGGTCGCAGAATCTATCCCCCATACTGATCGATTCGATCCAGAAAGCCCTATATCCCGTAACATCTACCCTGCTTTTCGATGACGTCACACAGATGGAAGAAGCTTGCGAAGTTCGCCTGCTGGGCGAAAAAATGGGCTTTCGCGCGCTACATACCTGGCCACTTACTTTCGAAGACCAAGTAATGGCGTTTGCTTGCTGTTTCTACGAATCGCCACGCTCTTGCGCTCGCAATGAACAGGAAGTATTTGAAACATTTTTCCGCCAGGGGGCCGCGGCGCTCGAAAGCGCGCGCCTGTACCAGGCCGAGACCACGCAGCGCCGCCTATCGGAAGCGCTTGGGGATATTGCCGCGACGCTCAACAGTACGTTGGATTTGGAAACCGTACTGCAGGGTATTCTCAGTAACCTTGGCCGCGTCGTACAACATGATACGGCAGCCATTATGCTGCTAGAGAACGGGCTGCTTCAAATGGCGCATTCCGCCGGGCAAACCGAGAAAACCCAATGGCCCAAGGGGGAATGGAAATTTTATCTCCACGAAATCCCAACGCTCCGTCGCATTTACGAAACGGGCCAGGCGCTGATAATCCCCAATACCGACCTCGACCCAAACTGGATCCGCTTTGATCGATCCATCTGGATCAAATCGTACGCTGGTGCGCCCATCTTCCGCCGGGGCGAAATTGTCGGGTTTATCAACGTCAACAGTTCAATCCCAGACTTTTATTCCCCAAAGATCGGTCTGATCCTGCAAGCGTTTGCCAACCAGGCGGCCATCGCGCTCGAAAACGCTCGCCTCTACCAAAACGTGCACGCCCGCATGAACGAGGCAAACACGCTCTACCGCGCTATCCGCACGCTTATCAACGCGGCAGAAGATGAGAAAGCCCTCATGCAGCAGATCACAGCCTCCGTCACTCAGGAATTTGCCTCCACACACTGCAGCTTCTTCCTGGTAGATCCGATCCAGCAGACCCTGATGCTGCAAGCACAATCGGGTGACCGGCTGGTAGATATGCCCGATCTCTCTCTGAACGGCAGCGGGCTTACCGTGGCGGCAGTGCGAACGGGGCAGCCGGTATACTCACCTGACGTAACACTTTCATCCAACTACGTGATCGGCATGTCGCAAACACGGTCCGAACTGGCCATTCCTCTGTTCTCAGGCAGCCAGGTGTTTGGCGTGCTGAACCTGGAAAGCAGCCAGGTAGATGCCTTCGACGAACGAGCCCGCCGTATGCTGGCGACGTTCTGCGAACAGGCGGCCCTGGGGCTGGAGAACGCACGACTCTTTGCCACGATCCGCGAGCAGGCTGCCCAGCGCAAGCAAATCAACGATATTACCCAAACCGCGCTAAAGGTCACCAGTTCTGGGCAGATGTTGCAGCAGCTAGCGGAACAGGTGGCCGCCCTGCTCAAATCTGATGGGTGCTATATCACCTGGTGGGAAACGAATGGCCACCGCACCATCCCTATGGCTGCGTATGGTCCCAACCAGGAGATCTACTCCCAACTGCCAATCATCCCAAACGAGATCAACCTAACCTATTCTTCGCTCATGCTCGGCAAAACGCTGATCATTCCAGACGTTCACCATTCGCCCTATATACCGAGCGAAGTGGCGCGTGAGTATCCCATCCGATCGATTATGGTGCTCCCGCTGATCGCGGACGGCCAGAAAATTGGCGCAGTGCTGATCGGTTTTGTCGAAGAGCACACATTCACCCCAGAAGAAATTTCATTGGGCGAGCAGGCCTCTGGCCAGATTGCGCTCGCGATGGCCCGCCTGCGCTCGGTAGAGCTTGCGCAGCGCCGCGCGCAAGAAGCGGATAACCTTCGCATGGCAACCGCTTCGCTCGGCTCGTCGCTTGAGCTCCACCAGGTGCTTAACGATATCCTCACCTACCTGGAAAAGGTGATCCACCACGACAGTGCCTGCATATTCCTGCTGGAAGAGGAGCGATATCACGTTTGGGCGGTCAAGAACATCACCGGGCAGAGCGACGTACTTAACCGGCAGTTTCCCCGCAACGACCCGCTGCTGCGCAGCGTGGAAGTGGAACGGCGACCCATCACCCTGGTCAACGCGCACGAAGACCCGCGGCTGCACTGCTGGGGCTGGACCGAAAAAGTTGCCCGGTGGATGGGCATACCGCTTACTTCAGGGAGCGAGTTTTTGGGCATTTTAACCCTGGAACGTTACAAGAACAACGATTTCACCCAGGAAGAGATTTCGCTGGCATTGGCGTTTGCCGGGCAAGCCGCCATCGCCGTGCAAAATGCCCGGCTGTACCAGAACACGCAGCAGCGAGCGCTGGAGCTAGAAGCCCTGCACACTGCCACAACCTCTTTGGTATCTACCCTCGACCTGCAAAAACTGCTGGAAGGCATCGTCTCTGCCGCCGCAAGTGCCATCCCTGCCACGCAGACTGCCGCGCTGCATCTGCTGACCGAGGAGCGCCAGTTGGATCTGCGCGTACAGTTGGGCGATTTTGAGGAACAAAACAACACAGAAACATGGAACGACGGGCGCGGACCGTGGACTTATGTGCTCAATGGGCGCTGCCCGCTGTTGGTCAACAATGCCTCGCATCTTCCAAAGGAAATTTTCCACACCTACCAGATGACCGGCTCGTTTATGATCGCCCCGCTGATTCAGGAAGGCCACGTGCTTGGCATGCTGACCCTTGCCTCGCACCAGGAAAGTGCGTTTTCCGAGCCCGATCTTCGCCTGATGATCAGCTTCGCCAGCACGGCAACCGCAGCCCTTCATAATGCACAGCTTCACCGGGCAGTTCAGCACATGGCCATCACCGACCCGCTGACGGGGCTCTACAACCGCCGCGGCTTTTACGATCTTGCCGGTCATTTACTGAAGCAGGTGCAGTTCTTTGGCCGCCCGCTCTCGGCCATTATGATGGACATTGATTACTTCAAGAAGATTAACGACCAGTATGGTCATGATACAGGCGACGCGGTGCTGCAAACCCTTGCGATGCGGTTCCGAAAGGTACTGCGCGACGCTGATATTATCTGCCGCTTTGGGGGTGAAGAGTTTGCGATCTTGTTGCCAGAAAGTGATATCATTGGCGCGCGTAACGCGGCAGCACGCCTGCATCATGTCATCACCGCAACACCAGTCGACTCGGCGGCTGGGCCAATAACCGTTACGATGAGCATAGGGGTAGCCCAGTTTTCTTCCGAAGACCACACGCTGGACGATTTGCTAAAAGACGCGGATAAAGCGCTTTATACCGCAAAAGCAAAAGGGCGCAACCAGGTTTCTGTATGGAACGAGTAAGACGCACGCCAAAGACTTCATCGCTGCCACTGCTTAACAACCTTCGCACCAGGCTGGTACTGCTGGTGTTGATTGCCGTTCTGCCTATTTTTGGTCTGGTGCTCACCAGCACGCTGACACAGATCGAGATACAGCGCGCCCAGGTGAAAGAGAATTTTCTCCAGCTTGCCCGGCTGGTCGCCGCGAATCACGAGCAAACATTGGAAGGGGCACGCCAGGTCTTGATCGTTCTCGCCAGCACCACCCAGGTGCGCAATGGAGACCCGGTAGCGTGCAACAGCTTTCTAACCCGCCTGTCCACGCGCAATCACAATTACGCGCTGTTGGGCGTGGCAGATCTGGAAGGCAATATTTTTTGCAGTTCTATGCCGATGCAGCGACCAGTGAATATCAGCGATCGGGCATATTTCCAACAAGCCATGCTGTTCAACCGCTTTAGCGTAGGCGGATACCAGGTGGGGCGCATTACCAACAAGCCTTCCATTGGGCTGGCCTACCCGGTATATAACAACGCCGGCAAAATGCAATCGATCGTATTTGCCACGCTCGACCTTTCCAATTTCCGAAATCTCTCTGGCGTAATCGAGCCAGAAGGCATCCATGATATTCACCTCACGGTCATTGATCCCCAGGGGATCATTCTGCTGCATACGCCGGAGTACGAGGAATGGCACGGCAGAACAATGCAAGACACTGCTGCTTTTCAGTCTATCGACTCTACACAAGAAGAGGGCACATTTGAAGGCGCCTGCATTGACCGCCCCGACCGCTGCCTGTACACATTCAAGCGACTGCACCCCTCACCCACCGCAGGGCTAATCCTGATGAACCGGCCAGTTCGCAGCGCTTTTGCCGAGATGAACCAGACGATTCTGTATCAATTCATCGGTATGACGGCTGTGCTTCTGATGGCCCTTGGAACGGCGTTATTGTTCAGCGAATTGCTCCTCGTGCGAAAAATACGCGTTATCGCGAAGGCAATGGATCAGGTGAAGAACGGTAACCTGGGTGCCCGTGTTCGGTTACCGCTCCAGGCAGATGAATTGAGCCTGCTCGCGAACAACTTTGACCAAATGGCTGAAGCGCTAGAGAAACGCAACACAGATTTGCGCACCGCGGAAAATGCCCGGCGAAGCGTAGAAACGCGCCTGGGGAATATCTTGCAAAATGCTTCTGAAGCCATCCTGTCGGTGGACGAAGATTACAACATCGTGGTGTTCAACAAAGGCGCAGAACGAATCTTTGGGTATGCTGCCGAAGAGATGATTGGCTGCCCATTGGATACACTGCTGCTAAAGCCACCGGAGGCGAGCCTGCACGCATTTTGGGTGGAACCGGTGTTCCCAGAAGGTTTTTCTGCCACAACTGCGCCCACAAGGCTTGAGATCGCCTGCCGCAGGAAAAGTGGGCAAGTATTCCCAGCCGAATTTAGCGCCTGCCACATGCAGGAGGACCAGCAGCGCTTGCTCACAATCTTCCTGATCGACAACACACAGCGGCAGCAGGTCATGAATGAGCTTCAGGAGAGCCGCCGCGCGCTGACCTCGATACTGAGCAATCTGCCCGGCATGGTTTATCGGGCGCACGTATCCAACGGCGTTTGGAATATGGAATTTGCCAGCCAGGGAGCACTGGAGTTAACCGGTTACAAAGCGGATATGCTGATTGATGAGCGGGGCATCCAATACCAGAAGCTCATCCACCCGGATGATTTACCCCGCATCAGTGAAGAAATCCAAAGCGCGGTAAAGCTAGGGGAAACCTACCGGGCCACGTATCGAATCACCGACGCCACAGGCAAAGAAAAGTGGGTGTGGGAACAGGGGCATCACATTGGCGAAGACGAGAATGACGCAGCAATTCTGGAAGGCTTTGTCATCGATGTGACAGACCGGCACAAGGCTGAAGAGAAGGTGCAGCACCAGGTGCACCGGCTCGCTGCCCTGCGCTCAATCGACATGGCAATCGCGGGCCTGCTCGATCTTCAACCCATCCTCAGTGCGCTGGTCGATCAGGTCATCATTCAGCTCAAAGTAGATGCAGCCGCGGTTCTGCTCTTCCAGGCAAACATGTTCGAATACGCGGCCGGGTCAGGGTTCCGAACACGGGGCATACAGAAAATGCAGGTGGATCTGAGCGAAGGGTTTATCGGCCAGGCAGCCATCCGGCGCGAGATGATCTTCTGCGAGGATGTACACGCGGCCGGTCCCGGCGAGCAGATTTCCTACCCCAACCTCTACAACGAGAGCTTCTATGCTTATGCCGCTATTCCTCTCATCGCTAAGAGCGAGCTGCGCGGTGTGTTATGCGTTTTCCACCGCTCTCCACTGCGGGTAGGTGAGGAATGGCGTTCCTTCCTCGAAGCGCTCGCGGGCCAGGCATCGATCGCCATTGAAAGCGCAACGCTGTACCAGCAGGCCAGGCGCTCGAACCTGGAACTGACCCTGGCCTATGAAGAAACGATTGTTGGTTGGGCCAACGCGCTAGAATTGCGCGACGTGGAAACCGGTGGCCATTCGAGCCGCGTGGTCGACATGACTCTTTCGCTGGCGCGCGCCATGTGCATCCCCGAGCAAGAGATTGCCCAGATCCGCCGGGGCGCAATCCTGCACGATATCGGCAAGATGGGCATACCCGACTCCATCCTGCTTAAGAAGGGCCCGCTGACTCCAGAAGAAATGGAACGAATGCGCCAGCACCCAATCTATGCGTATAATCTGCTTTCTTCCATCCCCTTCCTGCGGCCTTCGCTCGATATCCCCTACTGCCATCACGAGCGCTGGGATGGAAGCGGCTACCCCAACGGGCTAAAAGGCGAGCAAATCCCCCTCTCCGCCCGCATCTTTGCCATAGTAGACGTGTGGGACGCATTGCGCAAAGAACGGCCCTACAAACCGGCCTGGCCAGATACTGAGATCCTCGAATATATTCAAGAACAATCCGGAAAGATGTTCGACCCGCAGGTGGTGGAGGCGTTCCTGGCTTTGCTTGACTGCGGTGCAATAGAGTCGAACTAGGTAGTGTTTGCAGCCCTTTTTTACACCCCGAAAAGCTATTGATACGCTCAGTATGAATATGGGAGAAGCGGATAGGTGGCTAGCCCGGAACCGCGCAGTTTGCAAATACGGCCTAATCTTCCCAAAACAGGACACGTTTTCCGGTAGGGTAGGGGCTGCCGCCCTCCGGTTCCACCGTTACACCGAAGCCCGTGTATTCGTTCAGCGGGTGATACGCTTTGACTTGCAGCACCCCATAACCATCGTCATAAACGGAGAAAACGCCGCCGCTGGTACGCTCGCCGTCTTTGATCAGCCAGAGCTGGTACTGGTGTTCGTAAGACAACGCTGGAGCGTGTTCAACTACCAGTGTGCCATACGGTTCATTCTCGAATACCATCAAATAGCCTTGCACGCTCGGCGACTCATCGGTGCCTTGCAGGCGGACGATGCGCATATTGTCGCCGGCGGTTGGCGCCATCTGCTGCCACAGCAGCGCAGCCAATGCCACCAGCAACACAGCCAGAACCGCAGTGGCAACTGCCAGAGGCCGCACTGAGAAAAGGTTGCTGAAGAAGCCACCGCGCGAGCGTTTTGCCTCTGGCACGGAGGTGTGATGATCGAGCTGAACAGCAGGCGCGGTAGCAATATCGGCCACCACAGAAGGTGCTGCTGGCAATCCAGCAACCTGCTGCAAAATGCGGTCCTTTAAGCCGGGCGGAGGAGTGTGTGGCGTTACAGACAGCGCAAGCTGATCTGCCACCTCAAAAAAGGCGTTGACCTCGGCACGGCAAATAGCGCAGCCGGGCAGATGCCGGGCAACGACGAGCAGATCGTCTTCATCCAGGCTGCCTAGCGCGTATCCCGCCAAAAGGTCAAACGGGTGCTGATCCATCATTCTTGCTCACTCCTAAAACCAGACGCGGCTTGGAAATTGGGAAGCTGCCGCGCAGAATCTTCCCCTTTCAATAAGTACGTGCAAATTATCACTTTGGATGAGTGAAAAACAGCGATCATTTTTCCACCAAGCCATTGGCGTGCAGAACCTCACGCAGCTTATGCATCGCCAGCCGGATGCGCGACTTTACCGTGCCGAGCGGCTGGCCTAACTGCTCGGCGATTTCACTGTGCGAAAGGCCGTGGAAGAATGCCATCCCAAGCACCTGCCGCTGATCCTGCGGAAGCTGCGCCACGGCGTGCCGTATGCTGCGCTCTTGCATCAACTGTTCGGCCTGTTCTTCCGGCCCAGTTTGGTCTACCAGTTCGGGGAGGTGCTCCAAATCGTTCTCGTCTCTGTTTAAGTCACCCAAGGCGATGGTGAGCCGCTCAACTCGCACGCCACGCTTGCGCAGCTCATCGATGGCGCGGTGCCGTGTGATGCTGATGATCCAACTGCGGAATTTCGCCATATCGGCCCGGTATGTGTGCGCACTTTCCCAAACGCGCACGAATACATCCTGTGTAATTTCCTCCGCTGTCGCGCCATCGCCAATCGTCTGAAAAGCAATGGAGTAGATTAGCCTGCCGTAGCGGTCATACAGCGCGCCGAGAGCCTGCTGTGCAAGCATCCCTTGCCGGGATGCATCGTACCCTCGCGCCTGGTTCAGGCGCGCAGCAGCGATGATTTCACACAACATAACATCGTCTAGCGAAGAAACGTCCAACGATTACCTCGTATGCGGGCAAGCATGCCCACGGCACAAACCCCTTCTTGGCACCTATCCGAAAATTGTTTTGTATTTGCTGTTTGTCTGACTACTTCACACAAACAACAAACACAAAGAATAATTTTTGAATAGGTACTTATTATACTCGCTCTGGCCGGACGGTAGCGCCGTGCAAAATCGGGGAGGGCAGTTTGCTGGTGGGTTGAGGCAGGGGAACGATGTTCCCTGCCTCAACCCACCAGCAAACTGGGAAGTACCCAATAAACTGAAACGCACCAAATCGGGGCCGCAACTTTGCGCGTTAATTTCCGTATATTGTAGTGAAAATGTCAACAGCCTCTACGTCATAGAAAGGCGTGGAGATAACAGAAACAGGAGCAAAGCAATGACCAATAGTCAATCCGTCGTAATCGAAACGCAGCGCAACCCCGGCTGCCTGCTGCAAATCCTGTGGTTTGCCTTTATCGGTTGGTGGCTGGGGCAGGCGTGGATGGTCGTGGCATGGATTTTGATGGTTACCATCATCGGCATTCCACTGGGTGTAGCCATGTTGAACATGCTGCCCAAGGTTATCGCCCTGCGCGAGCCCACGCGCAAAGTGGTGATCCGCTCGCTGGATGGCGGAGAAATTATGCAGCGCACGGTCGAACCGCCGCAGATAAACATTTTGCTCCGAGCGGTGTACTTCCTGCTGGTGGGCTGGTGGCTCTCTGCTATCTGGATGGAAGCCGCCTACGCTGTCAGCCTGACGGTCATCGGCCTGCCCATCGGATTCTGGATGTTCGATCGGGTTCCCGCCATCCTCTCGCTCAAGCGCTAATCCGATAACCCGCATGCACTTTTGCGCCGGTTGTTCGTAAGCTTTCGCTTCGAACAACCGGCGCAAAATCATTATTTATACTTTCACAGCAGAACAGAAACCGGGTCAGGCAGGCAGCCCATTTTTGAACGTTGCAGAAGTTGTACGAGAGCGCGTAAACTCCGGCAAGAAGGGGTGGTTACGCATCCATTCTTGCGCTGTAGGGCTGCAATTTGGAATCCATATCAGCCACTCCCGTGTATTCCACAATTCTTCTACCGGTTTATAGGTCCAGCGGCGCTTGTATTGGAACACGCCATCGTCTGTAAATGGCCGCACCTCGCAAATATCACATCGCGGAACACGGTTCTCGTGCGCCCATTGCAGTACAAAGTAATAAATAGCGCTCAACGCCCCTTCATTCAAAATATCATCACGGCCATCCAGCACGCCACAGGCAATTCCAAACAGGGTATCGCCGTTTTGGTAATCCAGGTCGGCTGCCACCGGCTGGCCGTCACCGCCGAGTACCACGAGCAAGAATCCGCGATCGAAGTAGTACCGGAGATGCTCGCGAGAATCGACAAAAGCAGCCGTCTCGTGCCGTTTCGTCACCAGGGGAACGTACATGCGATCGTAAAAGAATTCAAAGTCTTTTGGATCGCGGCTGATGCGGTACGCATACCCGGCTCGCTTAAACCGGCGGATGTTGCGTTCATGCTTTTTAAAGCTTCGCTCGTTCTCCTCCCAGGTCTTGTCCAATTCCAGGTCGGCTACCATGCGCACCCAGGTGGGCGTAACCACCCAGTCTCCCGTACCAGGCTGCCAGGAAAGCTGGCTGTTTCGCTCCACCACTACCATATCCACCTCTTGCGCCAGTGCCTTCGAGGCGGATGCCTGCTGCCAGAAATATACCCGCTCACGCTTCTCCACCCGATCTGGCTCGCCGTTAAAAAGGCGCTGTGTCAAATACTCTCGCCCCAACCCGGCGCACAAGTAGCCAACGCGCAGCCTTTGCGTGGAATCGGCGGCTTTTCCTTCCATCACGTATACATCAAAGATCATCCCCGTTTGGATAAACAACAAAAAGCGGCGCAGCACATAGACGCTGCGCAAAAGTTTCTTACCAACCGCTCCGGCCGGTAAACTATAGAGATTTACCAGAACATCATCCAATTTTCGAACAATTCGGACAAGGAATTTATTGAGAAGCGCCACAAGTAGTACCCCCTTACAATGGTGTTTTCTAGTTTTTAAACCCGATAAATGTATACAAACTTGCCACAGATTATATGATATTTACGAGGGAAATAGCAATCCCTCAACCTCCGGCACAGGGCTTTTCCAAAGTCAACCCCACCCCCGGCCCCGCCCCACGCTTGGGGCGGGGATAAAGAAAAGAGGGGTTTCGCGG